>JAZQOJ010000177.1:0-11454 GCA_045627805.1 Bacteroidales bacterium | reverse complement strand
GATCGGTGTCTTATGGGTTGAGGGGGGGAGAATTTATTTAGTTATCCCCTCTGATATTTTCTTGCAAATTGCCGTCTCCCAATCCTGATTGGAATCGTAATTTGGGAGAAACAACATATCACAAGATTTCTGTCCTTTTATGAAATTACCATTGACATCGGACTTTTGGCCAATCTGAGGATACAGTAATGCGACTCTTTCGGCTGCAAATTCTTTGAGATAGACGTACATTTGGTGGAGGTCGCCATCGGAAGGCGTGCTCTTTTTCGGCACTTTCCACTTCGTGTCTAAGACAAAAGTTTTTCCATCTTTCTTTATAACAATATCAGGACGGATGAACTTATAATTGTTTTCGGATTTCCATAACTGTTGTGATTTCTGTGGTTGTACTTTGTAATCATTCAATCCACGACGCAGCACTCTGTAGATAAACTCTTCCCAAAGTTTGTTCATATCGAACATCAAAGCCAGGATATCGGTTTTGCCGGTTTCTGATTTGGGAACGTAGTGAAGCAGGATGAGTTTGGCAATCTCGACGGCAGCTCTATAATCTTCCGTTTTGCGATCGAAAGCTAGATTGGAAAAGATTTCCGCAGTCACTTGCAGCGGTTTGAGTTCCGGAAAGTTGAACAAGGTGGAAGTCGCCCGCCCGCTCAGCGATGGGTTTGTGGTAATTTTAGGAATGATTTCCAATGCCTGACGGAGAATGCGATTCATAATGTGTTCTCGGTCGTAGGTGGTGTAATTCACATAAAACCGTTCCTTGTGTACGCAGTTCTTGGAAAGTTGCTTGTTCCACAACAGTTTGCCTTTCAGCGCAAAAAGATTGCCTTCTTCCCTGTGATAGCATTTTACCAGCCCGCGGTTGAGCAAGACATCCACCTCATTGAGGAATCGGTTGATGAAGATATCGAGGATAGCGCTGGAAGTCAATTTCTGCGGTGCTTGCGATGGACTCTTGACCTCAAGTTCGTAAACCCGACGAAGCATGTGAAGCAGTCCGTTTCGCCAGTTCACATTGCCCTTTGCATTTTTATCTGCTTTGGGCAACACTTCTATCACTTGGCCGCCCACACTCAGCATCCCGACATATTGCTTGAAACGAATGCCGTCCTTAATGAGCGAGTAGTATGGAAACGAATCATTTTTGTCGTCCCCATAAAAGTCAACCAAGGCATCATAGACTTTTCGGTCCAACTCCTTTCCTAAGTGCAAACGGTCATATTCGTAAGCTGTAATTGTTTTTTTCATAATACCTTAAGTATCTTATTGCAGAATGCCTACTCGGCTTTTAGCCAATCAGTTGCTGAAGAGCATCTTTCATATTCAAATTTCTCCAGCCTTCTTCATCCAGCAATTTGTATTGGGTGTCGGTATTATTTTCAAACGAATCCTTTCCGTCAAAAGTGGCAAATTTTGGATTATTGGCCTCCGTATCCTTTTTTACAAAACCATCTCCCAAAACCAAACCGATATAGGCATAGTTGCCATAGAAATACTCTTGCAGCAGTGGAACAATATTGTTTTTGAAAACATTTTTCAAATCCTCCTCGGTTTTGCATTTCATAAAATAGCTGTGCCCGATTTGGTGTTCACGGTCTTTGAGCACGCGAATGCGTTCGTTGATGGTGGTGAGGATGCCATTCAAATCATAGCCACAAATGCTGCCATTTACCAATTCCGGCTTGGGCATCATTTCTTTAAAATCGAAGCGGCGGCGGAGGGCGGTGTCGAGGGCTTCCACGCTGCGGTCGGCGGTGTTCATCGTGCCGATGATGTAGAGGTTGCCGGGCACGCCGAAAGGATCTTCATCTGGCGAATAGGGAAGTTTTACGGTAATTTTTTCAGGATTGTCAATATACTGTTTTTGGTCTTTGTCCCACTTTGTGGTACGTTTGTCTTCTTCAATCAAAGTGATAAGTTCACCAAAGATTTGCGAGACATTGCCACGGTTGATTTCGTCGATGATGAGGACATAGGGTTTTGTTTCGGATTCAGAATTATTACCAACAATATATTCATTCAGTTTTGCGGTATTAATGGTGCCGTTATAGTCTTCTTTCCCTTCCTTACTGCCGTTGTAAAATCCGTATATGGTTTGTTGGCTAAATGTCTTGTCATAAAAATTTTTAATAGGAAGATTGTCGCCGATATACAACCATTCAACATCTCTAAATTGGTGGATATTGTCATATCCATCTTCATCATATTTGTATTCTCCTTTGATTCTCGCAATGGCTTTAATGTATTTTGATCCATCTGAAATAAGGACAACATCACCATTGCGCATCCATATTTTAAAGATCTCTAACGCCTTGCTTCCCCAAGAGGGGTCTAACTTCTTAAAATCCTCTTTTTTCGTGCATTTAGAAAAATCAATATCATCGCCCCAGCCTAAAGCTAAACAGTTATTTTCAATACAATAATTGAAAAGACCCTCAGTCTCAGGAGCTCCTTTTTTTCCTAATGACATTTTAAAGATTCTGGTTTTAGTAAAATCGATTGTAGATATATTTTGATTGAGAATTTTAGTAGAAAAATGAGGTCTGGCATCGGAACAAAGTTGTTTGAAAATCCCTGGCTTAACCTCGTATGTCATTAGGTTTAATCCCTCAACAATTGTTTTCCCATCACCAAATGGTCGTGTGCTCCCCGATTTGCCGAAGTGTTGCAACTCAATATTGAGAGCTTGTTCTTGATTTTGAGGCGGTATCGGCTTAATGCCCTCAATAAATTCCTCGTAACTCAGCGACTGGTGAAAGGTGGTAAAAACGATTTGACCGTCTTCTTTGTATTTGTTGAATCTTTCAAGTACCTTTCCACGGTCCTCTTTTTGAAGTTCTTCAATTTTTTTACCTTCAATAATAGAAAGCGCTTCATTCACAGTATTGTATGTTTTTCCCGTTCCCGGAGGGCCGTAAAGGATGAGGTTGAGGGGATGAGTATTCATTGTTGTAGGTGTTGTTGTCTTATCATTATTCATCTTATCAGTGTTTTGTGTATTACCTTTTACAGCGTTTTGACTATTAATCCAATCTTCCAATTGTTTGATTTTCTGTTTACATTCACCTTCTATTTTATCTGCTAAATCATTGAAGTTAGATGGAAAATTTTTATCAACGGGGATAGTTACGGTTTTCTTATCGTTAATATTTACTCGCGATATCTTCTGATTGACATCTATTTCAATGGCGAAAGATATATCAGAGCCATTAAATCCCCGGAATTCTAACTTAATGAAAGCATAGTATTCGTTAATTAGATTTTCAGGAACAAATCCAGTCAAGATATAATGTTGATGTACAAAACCTTGTCCTTGTCCATTTTGTCTGTTTGGTTTTTGAGAATATGAAACAACGAGCTTTTGTCCAATTTTTTGAGATAAAACCTCTTCCACAAATTCTTCAAGTTGACTTCTGATTTCATTGTACCATTTTGCTGAATCTGAGTTTCTGTTATACTTCACTTTTTTTGTAACGTCACCCTGATATTGTTTGATTTTTGTCGGATCTAAATTAAATTTCGTCGCCATAACTTTTTTTTGTTGACTTCTATTTTTACTCTTTCCTCGCCGCCCTTCCGAATTTTGCGAAGTCCGTTAGACAAAATTCAAAGGAACGACACGGCAAAGTTACATATTATTTTTTTATTTCCAATAATTCTAATCTTTGAATTTGCTCATATCGCAACATATTGTAAACCAGGTCGGTTAAGGAACTTTTGTCGGTGTTCCGCGCACTGTTCACCCCCTCTTTTCCAACCCTTCTTCCAATGTCTCCCGTACAAAGTCGGGAACATCTACAGCGGGTATAACGCGGTGCGACAGAATATGCTCGTGGTCGCCATTACTGTTGTGGATAATGATGTAACTGTCGTCCGAGTAATCTTTTTGAACAAGTCCTGTGGAAACTTTGGGAAGTTCAACTCTTTTGTTTTCCTCCGTGTTTTCCGCACAAAACGGTGTGCCACAAACGATTCCCCAATGGCCACGCAAGCCATCCGTTGTCATCACGCTGTCCCCGCGTTTGAAATGGATCATCTCTTTCGGTCGGCCAAAGAACGGATTGTTTTCTTCATCGTAGTTGCGCACAATGGACTCGTCGTGCAGGATGCCGTGGATGTAGGTCCACTCCTTGAGATAATCCTCCGGCTGCATCATACAGCAGAGTGCCCGCTCCCGTAAAAAGGCCAGATGAAGCTCCCGATCATCGCTGTACGGATCATCATACATCATATCCAAAAATTCCAACGCTTCTTTTTTACTCCTGTATAATCCTCTGCCTTCACGCTGAAGCCCGCAGTCCATTTCACACCAACTTTTCAACTGCCGTTCGTATTCTTCTTTGCTGAATTCTTCGTTTTTCAACGACCAGATTTCCATTTCGTAAATGGGGGCAGAATAAATTCCGCGGTAAATTCTCACGGATTGTTTCAAATCTCTATGTTTCATAACAAGTCTCCTTTCTCATCGGTTATACGTTGATGCACCAGTGCGACGTCGCACCAGTAATAGGCAATGCGCAGCATGTCCTGCGGGGCAAAGAGCGATTCAAATTCGAGATTTTGAAACGCCCTGCACATCAGAAAATCTCCAAAAGGCCACTCCCCACCACCGCTGAAATAGATATTCGGTTGGTCGTGCTCAAGATTGAGGTGGAAACGGTCGCAAGATTTGTCCGGACAGCCGCTGAACTCTATCTCTATCAGTCTGTTTCCGGATAGTTCTTCTATCAGGTTCATCATCCATTCGTGGTCGGAGCCGGTGCCGTCGTCGGGATAGTCCTCCTTGACCTGCTCCACAATGATTTTTCCTTTCACCTGGCAGTCGTTTTGCCAGCCATCCTCTTCGTTCTCCAGCCAGTTTGAGTAAAGAGCGGCCATCTTGTCCACCATCCGGTTGTGCAATTCCAACAGATTGCTGTTGATGGCCTTGAATCGGTCAAAGGTTTCCTGCGTCAGATGAAACATCTCCTTCAAAATGTGTTTGCGCTCATCCAACAGCATTTTTAGCGTTTTCGCATTTTCTTCCCGAATGCAGTAGTCGGGGCGCGTCTTCCTGTCCTGAAGATACACTTCCTTGATGCAGTTTTCCAGTTCATAGAGCAATTTCGACCAATTGGTATCACGACTTCTTGAATGTGCGACACCAAGTGCCGGCAGTATGTGTTTGGGTAGAAGTTTGAAATCCATACCATAATAATGATACGGATTTTGGCTTGTGAAAGCGCTGCGTTCAATCCAGTTGGAAACCGTTTCTTTGGTTGCTTTGGCATATTTGAAGGTGAGAAAATGTCCGGGCAGCAGTTTCTCGTCTATCTCTTGGAGAAAATAGAAAGTCTTTTCGTAGTCATTTTTGATCTCTTCGCCAAGCAACTGATCGTGCGCCGTGTAGTGGCAGAGTACGTGCGTGAGTTCGCCTGGCTGGAGTTCTCCGAATTCCATCAGCATTTCCTCGGTGAAGTCGAAATCCGTTTGTCCGTCCGGGCGGCCCGGTTTGTAGGGGTTGTGGCCGAGGAACATCCGAAGGTCGCGAACCGGATCCGTCACGGGATTGACCACCCATTTGCTTCCGTTGAAATCCGCGCACATAGCATAATAGCCGCCCAAGGAGGTCCCTGCCACGAGGCAGACGTCGTGCGTGCGGATGTAATCGTTGATTTTCTCCATAGAGGCCTTTGCGTGGTGGTCAACCTCTATGCTGTACCACTCGTATTGCGGATTTTGTTTCCGCATCTCCAAAAAGGTTTCGTTGTTCGGGCGGCCGCAGAAACCGTGGATCCAGAGAATGATTGGTTTGTTTTCTGTTGTCATATTTCTGAATGGTTTATTTCATTGTCCAATAAAGGTTTTTACGGTTGCAAAAGTACAGTAGATTTTTATGGGGAAGGAATTTCTGCGAGTAGCAGAAAAAATCCCCTCGCGGGTGGGCGAGGGGGGATGGCGCGTACAATTGTTTTCCACAATGAAGTTGTGGCGCCGCCGTCACATCCAGCATCTCGGAGAGATGCTACTAAGCGGTGTCGCATCTCTCCGAGGTTGTTCTCGCTGTTCTCGCCGTTAAGAAGCTCCGCTTCTCTTCGCTCGGCAAAGCTCAAATAAGTTTGGCTTTTCACTCACTCATTCGTCAGCTCTCAAGTCCAAAGTCTGTTATTATATAAAAGGAAATTCCCTGCAAGTGCCTGAGGTCATTGCATTGGCTTCGCCCGTCCGCTCACGAAAATTCGCAAGTTAATGGCGCAGCGAACGGTACACCCGCAGAATCTGCGCCCCGATCACTTCAACGGCAAAGTTCCGCTCCGCGTACTCACGGATGGCTTTGCGGTCGAAATCGTTGCAATGGTCGAGCATAAAGTTCACATTCGTAAGTAGTTGCGCCTCGTCGGCGGCTGCCTGCACCCGTCCTCTCTCGTCGTTGGCAATCTCGCGGATTCCGCCCACGTCGGTGGTCACAACGGGCAGTCCGCAGGCGTACGACTCGATGATGACGCACGGCAGGTTCTCGAAGTTCGAGAACAGCAGGAAGAAGTCGGCTTGCCGGTAGTACTCCACAATCTCCGCCTCCGTTTTCTTGCCGTGGAAGACTACGAAGTCGTTGAGCCCGTTCTCGTGGACGAACTGCTCGAATTCGGGCTTCGGATAGTCGTGAACCACGTCCAGCACAAAGTCCTGCCGCTGTTGTGCCAACTGCTTTATCACTCGCAGGATGCCGGAGAAGTTCTTGGCTTCGTCGCGCAGGGTGGAGATGTGCAGGATGTGCTTGCGGCTGTCGGCTCGCTCGCCGCCCGGCCGGAAAAGTTCCGTGTCAACCACGTTGGGAACCACGAAGAAAGGGGCGTGAATGCCGTATCGCTCCATATTGCGCTGCAAGTCGTGGCTGACCGGGAGGATGGCGGCGGCGTTGTTGGCAATCGTCCGGATGATCGTGCGGTTGCGCCACGTCATAAGTTCCTCGTTCTGCGGCTGATAAATGGTCCAATGCTCCGTCAGCACATACGGGATGTGATGTCTTTTTTTCCAGAACCAAGCCATTCGGCCCACCGGCAGCGTGACGTGCTGGTGAATGAGGTCTGGCGTGAAATAGTTTTTTGTAATGTATTGAAAACCAAAGTTGTAAGCCCTGAAAAGCCGGATGTGGTTGCGCCATTTTGAGCCAGTTCCGCGCAAGTGAATCAAAACGTGCGTGAAATTCTCGTGCGAAATGGTCTCGATTTGCCGCTCCGCGGTCATTTTCTCATCTATGTATGCCGATAAAATGACGGAATTCACATCGTTTGAAACGGAACGGATGTGTTTCAAGCAGAAGTTGCCCGAATTGGGGTCATCGGGAGTGGGGAACCAGCTTAGAAGGTGGAGAATGTTGAGTTTTTTCTCCATTTATTTGAAAAACAATTAGTTATACACTTTGCATAAGATGCGGGCAATGCAAAACGCATTGGTCGCAGATGGTGAGCTCGCCGTTGAGTCGTTTGCGGATCATCTCGATGTAGCGGGCTTGCAGCGATTCGATTTTGATATGGTTGGCGATCTCGTTGGCGAAGGCGAACATCAGCAGTCGGCGGGCGTTGCGCTCGCAGATTCCGCGGGTGCGGAGGTAGTACATCGCCTCCTCGTCGAGTTGCCCGACGGTGGTTCCGTGGTTGCACTTCACGTCGTCGGCGTAGATTTCAAGGAAGGGTTTGGAAGTCACGCGGGCGTTGTCGGTGAGCGTGATGTTGCGGTTGGTTTGCGCGGCGAGCGAGCGTTGCGCGTCGGGGCGCACCACCACGTGCCCTAAGAAGTTCGCCACCGCCTCGTCGTCCACGATGCCCTTGTACAGCTGGTGGCTCTCGCAGTCGGGAACCTGGTGGTCGATGAAGATGCGGTTGTCAACGTGCTGCTGCTTGTCCACCAGGTACAGGCCGTACATTTCGGTCTTGGCGAAGGGCTCGGTGAGGAAAACGTTGATCTTGTTGCGCAGGTAGCCCGTGTTGAAAGTCATTGCGTTGGAATAGAAGTAGGAGTGCCCCTTTTGTTGCACGTCCACTTCGTTAAATAACAGTGACTCAGGATTTTTGTTCTCCATTTTATAGTAAGAGAAGCGGGAGTCTTCTGCCAGATATATTTTGGTGACGTTGTTGATGAAGCTTTTCTTGAACTGGATGGAGTCGTCGCACTGGATGAACGACAGTTCCGCATTCTTGCCCACGATGATGAGGTTGCGGTTGTTCAGCATCAGTTCGTCGTTGGAATCGGTAAGGGAAATGAGTTGGATGGGCTTCGCAACGGTCACATTGTCAGGAACATATACGAAGAGACCGTCGTTGTATTTTTCGCGGTTGAGTTTCGAGAAGTCGTCTTCTTTCTCGTGCGGTTGTTCGTTGAGGTAGGGGAGTACGATTTCAGGAAATCGCTTTTGGGCTTCGCACAGCGACCCCACGATCACGCCGTCGGCCGATTGTGCGATGGGCTGGTTGTTGTGAACGAACCAGCCATTGAGGAACACGCACATCTGGGTGTCAATGTCCTTGACCTTGCAATGGAAGTATTCTTCTACGGGGCGATATGGGGAGGGTTGCGTCTGCACCGACCACTGGGTGTCGCTGCTGAGGCATTGTTCAAATAGTTTTCTATCGGCTTTCGCTGTCATCTTATTGGTTGTTAGCAGATTCGTATTCTTTTTTGATCCAGTCGTAACCGTTTTTCTCCAGTTCGAGTGCCAATTCCTTGCTTCCGCTTTTCACGATTTTGCCGTCAAAAAGCACGTGAACGAAGTCGGGCACGATGTAGTCGAGGAGTCGCTGGTAATGGGTGATGACCACGGTGGCGTTGTCGGGCGACTTGAGTTTGGTGACGCCGTTGGCCACGATGCGCAGCGCGTCGATGTCCAGTCCGGAGTCGGTCTCGTCGAGAATAGAGAGCTGCGGGTCAAGCATTGCCATCTGGAAGATCTCGTTGCGTTTTTTCTCACCGCCAGAGAAACCCTCGTTCACGGAGCGGTTGCTCAGTTTCTCGGTCAGTTCCACCACTTTCGCCTTCTCCTTCATCAGCTTGCGGAACTCGAGTTCGGTGAGGGGCTCCAGCCCTTTGTAGCGGCGGATTTCCTCTAACGCGGTCTTCATAAAGTTGGTGATGCTTACGCCGGGAATTTCCACCGGGTATTGGAAACCGATGAAGATGCCTTCGCGGGCACGGTCCTCAATCGACATCTCAAGCAGGTTCTTGCCGTTGTAGGTGATGCTTCCCTCGGTCACTTCAAAGATCTCTTTGCCGGCGATGACGGAAGCCAGCGTGCTCTTGCCGGTGCCGTTCGGGCCCATAATGGCGTGTACTTCGCCCTTGTTGATTTGCAGATTGACTCCTTTCAGGATTTCTTTCCCTTTGATGGAAACGTGTAAGTTCTCTATTTTCAGCATATTGTAAGATTTTACTTCTGTGTGAAGTGGATTTATTGATTCTTTTCTTTGATTTTGCGGATGACCTCTTCGGTCTGTTCGTGCAGTGCGGCGCGGTACGGATTGTCGGTCATCTTGCGGCTCAGTCTCACGGGTTTCTTGCGTGCGAAACACTGTCCGGTCACCTCCAGTCCGGGCGTGACGGCCAGGTGGATCATCGTGCTGGCGCCCTTCGCCGGCGAATAGATGAGCGGGCGGAAGAAGATGTCGCACAGCTTGTCCACCACCTTGTTGCCTTGGCGAATGATGTTGGTGCTCACGATGCCGGGGTCGGCGCAGTTCACCAGGATGTTGCGCTCTTTCAGCTCGTCGGCCAGGTCGAGGGTGAAGTAGAACAGCGCGAGTTTGGAGTCGGAATAGACGGTGAACCGGTTGAAGTGCTGCTGGTCCACCGGGGTGAAGATGTCGTGATCGATTTTGCCGTAGCGGATGGTGAGCGACACCATATTCACGATGCGCGAGTCGTCGGGAATCAGAGGCAGTAGCAGCCGTGTGAGGTAGTAGTGTCCGAGGTAGTTGACGCCCACCGTGCGCTCTACGCCGTCGGCGGTGGTGTCGGCGTGGTGCAGCAGCGTGCCCGCATTGTTGAGCAGCAGGTTCACGACCCCGAACTTCGCCCGTACTTCCGCCGCGAACGCCTCAATGCTCGCAAACGATGCCAGATCGAGTTGCATCAGATGGATGTTGCCTTGTGTCTCTCCCTTGATTTGACGGCAGATGGGCTCCGCTTTTTTCAGATTGCGGCACGCCATCACGACTTCGTAGCCGGCCATTGCCACGGCGCGGGTGTGCTCTTGCCCCATCCCGCCGTCGGCCCCCGTGATGATTGCTATCTTTGCCATTTTCTTGCTCGTTGTCACTTTTTTTCAGGATGCGCCCGTCATTCGCCCGCTCCGCTGCCCCAGTCTGTTGTCGCAACCTGCTGAATCCTACTATTTTAAATAATCTTTACGTCCATTCCTTTCCGGAATGGTTCAAGTTGCAAACTTACCATTTTTTTCGGAAATATTCCGCCCGTTTTCAACAAGATTTTTAGCGGATTTGTGTTGCGGATTTGACACATTTTTTTATTTTTGCAAATTGATTTTTACAATTTCTATTTGACCGATTTCAGCGCGCTTTTGATAGATGGCACAAGATTCGTTTAAGGGAAAACTGTTGCGTCTGGGCAAACATTCTTTGTTCAGTCTGGGTGGCACACTCACCGACACGCTGGTGTTGTGGATGTGCTCGGATTTGCTTTTCGACGGATATTGGCTCGAGAACGTCGTCTCGCCGTGCATCTCATTCGAGTGCGCCAATGTGGTCAACTTCTTCCTCTCGTCGCGCATCGTTTTCCGCGACCGCAGCCGCGGCTTGTCGCATAAAGTGCTGTTCAAGAAGTTTCTCGCTTACAATCTCACTTATACTACCACTTTCTTCTTGAAAATGCCGGTATTGCTTTCGTTGCAGTGGATTTCCCAGTGGGACATCGTCTGGTGCAACCTCATCGCGCTGTGCATCATTGGCTTCCTTAATTTTTTTGTAAACGATAAGATGATCTTCCGAACAGCTTGCTCCCGCGATTCGGCCGAAACCGTTGACGAATAGTGTGCGGTTTTGGGTTCGTTGCGAAAGGATTTTTTTGCTATTTTTGCCACCCGAAAATAAATGCTTAAGAGAATGAAAAAATTAATGACGGCTATGGTACTTTGCCTTGTGTGTACCCTGTTCTGCTCTTGCAACAAAGGATGTCTGTGTACCTCTACCGATAAGGCAACGGGCGTCACTTCTCCCGCCGACAGCATCGTTTCCCACAACATCACACAGGATGATGAGTTCTGCAAAGCAATCAGCTATGAGAACGACAATGTGATTTTCCAATGTGAATAATCTTAACTGACGAGAATCGAGAACAATGAGAACAACGAGAATGAAATTTCCTCGAAATTTCTTGCGAATTTCCTCTATCACGCCGCAGGCGGCATTCATCCATTTCATTGTTCAGACAAAATCCAAAACCTCAGTTCTCAACTTTCAGTTC
>JAZQOJ010000176.1:0-3563 GCA_045627805.1 Bacteroidales bacterium | reverse complement strand
CATTAACCGTTTAACCGACGTTAACCGTTTCCACGTCTCATAATTTCCATTATGCGAACATCTCGCTCCCATCATTGTGGCATTTACAAGATGAAAGGGGATAATTCCGAACAAGTTTGGCTTTGCGCTCACTCATTCGTCGTGTCTATCATAAGACTCAAGTCTTAAGTCTCAAGTCCGAGCTAAAGAGAATCATTCCGAACAGAAAAGAATTCCCAGCTGGCCTCCGCCTGCAAATACAGCATTCTCAACCCATTGCAAGTGAGCGCGCCACGCAGCCGCCCCTCTCGCAGAAAAGCAGTCTCCTCCGGATTGTAAATCAGGTCGAAAAGAGCGTGCGACGGTCCCAAGAACTCGTATGGGAGCGATGGCTTTTCATTCACTCGGGGCGACATCCCGACGGGGGTCGCATTCACAATCAGATCAACCCGGCTCATCGTTTCCGAATCCAATTCATTATAAGTCAAGCAATTCGGCTTCTCCGACCGCGACACGAACTGAAATGGCACTCCACTTTGCTGCAGAGCATACGCCACCGCTTTCGCCGCTCCGCCCGTTCCCAACACGAGGGCGTTCTTTGGTTTCGCAGGCAAAAACTCGTGCAAACTCTGCAAAAAAGCGCCGCTATCGGTGTTGCACCCAATCAAGTATGGCATCTCATTCTGCCACAGCACTTTCACTGCATTCACCGCCCCGATTGTCCAAGCCATTTCATCCAACTCGTTCAGATACGGGAAAATGCTTTCCTTGTAAGGAATCGTCACGTTAAACCCCTCCAAACTGCGATTTTGCGCCAGCAGGCGGGGAAGCATTGCAATATCATTCAGCGGAAACAACTGGTAGGTGGCGTCAACAATGTTCTCATCCGCGAATTTCTTCTGAAAAAAGCGCGGAGAGAAACTATGTCCCAACGGGAAACCAATCAGTCCGAAAGTACGCATTATTCCGCCGTCGTTGAGTTTTGTTTCTGTCTTCTCTTCCTAATTCCTTTGAAAATCAAGTAAGCGACGAAAATGGCGAAGCCGCCCAACAAGATCCAAGAGAGTTCGTCGCTGTAACGTGAAATCAGATCCTGCTGACCGTGAGCAACATAGCCCAGTACGGCCAAGATGATGTTCCACACCAACGCGCCCAACGTGGTGTAGCCCACAAAGGGAAGCAGCCGCATCTTAGCCAAACCCGCCGGAATGGAAATCAGCTGGCGGATTACCGGAATCAGTCGGCCCACCAGCGTGGAAATGTTGCCGTGCTCTACAAAATAGTCCTCTGCCTTTTGCACTTTGGATCCGTCAAGCATACAGATGTGACCCATTTTGCTATCCGCGAACCAGTAAACGAACGGGCGGCCCAAGAAATAGGCGATGGCGTAGTTGATGAGTGCGCCAGCCAATGCGCCCAAGGTTGCGAACAAGACTACGAAAAGAACGTTCAACGGCTTCGAATCGGTGGCATACAGCGGCGACTCGGCATTGCAGGCGGCATAGGCCGCCGGCGGCACCACAATCTCCGACGGGAATGGGATGAACGAGCTTTCCAACGCCATCAGCATCGTCACGCTCCAATAACTCAAATGGTTGGTGTACCAGCCGCCCACACGCGCCACAAAACCCTCATCTCCGTTTTGTGAAGCTGTGTCGGCAACAGCAACAAAATCGGCCTCTGTGATAGAGACCGATTTCGTGTTGGTTTGTGCCTGCGCGCAAGCCATTGTCACCAAAAGCGTGAGCGCAAGTATCGTAGCAATTTTCTTCATAGGAGACTATTGTTCAGCTTTTTTGCATATCTCGTTCAGCTCAGCCGGAACCTCTTTGCCCAATTGGAGTTTCAATTGCTTCAGCATCAATGCGTTTTGAACGTCATCCTTCTTGATATTGAATGCTTTTTCGCACCAGTTGTGGGCTTGCTCCATTGCAGCGTTCTGCTTGTCCTTGCAGCTCTTTTGCAAATCCCAGTTCATTGCGTCGGTAGCGGCATCGGCTTGTTTTCCGTACTCAACGGAAATCATAAAGTAGGTGTAACCCAGCATATTGTTAACGGTGTACTCGTTGGGAGATTTTTCGTAGCAGCCATTCAACAATTCGATTGCTTCGTCAAACTTATTGGAGTTTACCAGGTAGATGGCCGCTTCGCCAACGAGTTCGGCATTGCCAATGTTCTCTCTAACCTTCTCCATTGCCTTGTTGAAGCGGGCGGTATCGTTGGTGGCAGAAGCATAGCCCAATTCCAATGAATAAACCGATGGTTTCTCCTCCTTCACCACATTCTTCTTGGCAGAGTTGATGATTTTTCCGCACTTGTCCATATCGTTGGCCTTGAAAGCCACGTCGTATGCCATTTGATAAAGGTAATACATACCCGGTTTCGCCTTCATAGCATCGTCTAAAACGGCTGCGTATGCCTCATCGCCCTTTTGTTTGCGGGTGATGTCGGCGAGATAATAGTAACCGAAGCCGACAAATTGTTTCAGTTCAGGATCTGAAGCGAGATTGAGGCACTTGATAGCGGCCGTCAAATACTTGACGGTGTTGTCGTAATCACCCTTTCCGTATGCTTCGTAGCCCATATTGTACAGAGGGCCACCACAAGTGATTTGTCCTTGAGTCGGATCAATGATACCCTCGATGGGTTCCAGATCGGGTTTGATTTCCAATGACTTATAAAAGCTTTCGTATGCGATGTAGATAGCATCGGGTGTTTTGGAAACGTAAGCGGGATCTTTCTTTTTGCGTTGCTCGTCGCGGTTGTAAACTTGCAAGTAAACATTACCGCGGTACAACCAGGCACGCCAGTTGTCCTGATTAGTGGGCATACACTCGTCGATTTTCTTTTTTGCGCCCGGAACGTTCTGGTTTTTGAGGAGCAACCAGACATCCTCTACGTTTTGCGCATAGCTCGTGCAAGCGAAAATGCACAGAAGGGCAAGTACAAATAACTTTTTCATAATCTTTTCTTTTAGAAGGTTAATATTCTCTTGAATTATTTAATCGCATTGATACGTTTTTCCATCGCGTCGGCCTTGTCGTTCTGAGAGAGCCGCAAGTAGATTTCTTTCAGTTTCTGCATCAGGGTGAGGTCGTTAGCATTGTCGGCAAGTGCTTTTTCAAAGTAGAAGGCAGCGTCGGCCATATAACGGTCAGCGTCAGCTTTGACTCGCTTGGCCTCGTCGGGTTTACCAGCCACTTCCAATTTATTGGCTTCGAGGTATTTTGCCTCGCCGATATTAGAGCAGCACACGCCCAGGTTGTGTGCGACCACGCTGTTGCTGGACGACTGCTGGTAAGCGCGCTTCAACAACGCCTCGGCTTCGGAGTAGGCCTCGTCCTTGATAAAAAGATTGGCAGCATTTACCAGTGCGTCAGGACTTTGGTAAACGGAGTTGGGAAGATTTGTCAGCAGCTGGCGGCCCTTAGCTTTGTCGCCAATCCAATAATAATAGTCGGCTTCGGCCACCTGGATATTGGGGTCCGACGCATTCAAACTTTTTCCCTTATTGATAATGTCCAGCACGGCCTGACGGTTGTCGGATTTTTTATAACTTTCAATCAGTCTGACAAGTCGGATCG
>JAZQOJ010000175.1:0-20653 GCA_045627805.1 Bacteroidales bacterium | reverse complement strand
CGTCCTTGATCTCCTTGCGGGCGAAGAACGAGGTTCCGCCGTAAATCCTGTACGGGATGTGCTTTTTGATCAGGCACTCTTCGAGTGCGCGCGACTGCATATTGGTGCGATACAGGATGGCGATGTCATTGTAATCAACGTGAAAATTCTGCTCGATTTCAAAAATAGAATCGCACACGAGCGTCGCCTCGTCGTTCTCGCTTGCCGACGAGAGCACAGAAATCGGCGTTCCCTCCTCGTTCTCCGTCCACACCGTCTTCTTAATCTGCTTGTTGTTGTTGGCGATCACCGCGTTGGCTGCGTTCACGATGCACTGCGTGGAACGGTAATTCTGCTCCAGCTTCACGATTTTCGCCTCCGGATAGTCGCGTTTGAAGTTCAGGATGTTGTTGATGTCGGCGCCGCGGAAACCATAAATGCTCTGCGCGTCGTCGCCCACCACGCAGATGTTGTGGTGCGAGGCGGCGATCTTCTTGATAATCATATACTGGGCGAAGTTCGTGTCCTGATACTCGTCCACCAGAACATATTGAAAGCGGTTCTGGTACTTGTAAAGCATTTCGGGGAAATCGCGCAGCAGCACATTCATATAATAAAGGATATCGTCGAAGTCCATCGCATTAGAGCTGTGCATCCGCTTGTTGTAACGGGTAAAGATTTCCGAGATCATCGGCTTGCCGCACTCCTTATCATACGCGCGTGACTCGTCGTTGCTGGCATAATCCTCGTCGGAGAGGAGACTTGACTTGGCAGTGGAGATGCGGTTCAGAATGAAATTGGCGACATATATTTTCGGGTCGAGATTGAGTTCCTTGACGATGTTGCGCACCAGAGACTTGGAATCATCGGAATCGTAGATGGTAAGGGAGCGGGAGAAGCCGATCTTGTCGGCCTCGGCACGAAGAATGCGAAGGAAAACGGAGTGAAACGTTCCCATCTGAACCGACTTTGCGCGCTGGTCGCCAATGAGTTTCAGAATACGCTCGGTCATCTCGCGGGCGGCCTTGTTGGTGAAAGTGAGGGCAAGGATGCGCCACGGCACGATCCCCTGCTCAAGCATATAGGCGATGCGGTAAGTCAGCACGCGCGTCTTCCCGGAACCGGCACCCGCAATCACCATTACGGGGCCGCTGATCTCGCTCACAGCCGCGCGCTGCGAATCGTTCAATTGAGACAAAATTTCACTACTATCCATCATTCAAACAACTGAAACACAAAAAGTTATGATTATCTTATTTCGTTTTGCAAAATTACTGAAAATAATTGAAATTTATGACCCCGCTTTGCATAAAATCTGAATTTGCAACCGGAAACAAGATGTCACCCAAGCTCCATCCTTGAAATCAGCCACTTCCTTTTTCAATGGATGAAATCATTTTCTTTCGATTTGATTTGGGCGGTCCGGCTCCCTGCGGTCGCCGTCGGGCTTTCCGCACTAACTTCGGGCTCCGCCCTCGTAAATGTGCTGCAATCCCTACCGCGCTGCGCCAGCCGGTCCACTCGCCACGCCACAGTTCTTTTCTCAAAAGAGCAACGCGCGACCACACGTCGCTACAATCCTTCACAAAACATCTTCGTCCATTCAACACCACTGCGGAAAAGAATGCTGCGAAAACTACAATTTTTGCACATTTGGTGCGTTTAATGGGCGAAAAACATTTCCAATGGAAACATACAACTTTGCCATAATCGTTATCGCCGCAGTCAACCTTTTATCATTCACCCTGTTCGGCATTGACAAATGGAAAGCGAAACGGCATCTATGGAGAATCCCGGAAAGCGTATTGCTTCTTTCGGCCGCCATTGGCGGAAGCGTCGGAGCACTCATAGCAATGTTCCTGTTTCGGCACAAAACGCAACACAAGAAATTCACGATCGGAGTTCCCGTAATACTGGCGCTACAAATCGCCGGGGTCTTGCTAATCCTTTAGGAACGACGAAAGCGCCGTTCCCAAAGTCCTTTGTCTTTCACTGCTACAACACAGTAAGGATTCCGCTCATCAGGCGTTTCTCCGCCCCGTCGGTCATCAAATCGATGCGCCAAGTATAGGTGTTGTTGCTGCGGATCTTGCCGTTGATGCTCCCGTCCCATTGAAAATGCGGGTCGTCGGACTGGAACACCAATTTGCCCCATCTGTCGAAAATGTAGATGTGGAACTCTGCGATGCCCTTTGTTGACGGAAGGCAGAAAATGTCGTTGAGTCCGTCCTCATTGGTCGGCGTGATGCAGTTGGGCAGGTAGATGCTGAACGGACAGACATCGCGGATCTCGATCTCGCTATTGTTCTCGCAGCCATCCTTCACAGCGGTCACCGAATAGGTGTCGCCCTCCGACACGGTAATGCTTTGGGTGGTAGCGCCCGTGTTCCACAGATAACTGTCGCAATCCGCTTCGGGCACTCGCAGCACCACGTCGCCTTCGTCCTCGAAACAATGATTGAAAGTCTGCCCCAGACTTGTGTTGGGGATCGGCTTCACCGTGATTTCCAAAGTGACTGTGCTATCACATCCATACGCATTGGGAATCACGATCTGGGGTGTGAACGTGCCCGGCATAGTCATCGGAGCAAGGTTGAATCCGTTGTCGGTATAGCGTTCGCCTACACAAATCTCAGCCGTAATGGTTGAATCCTTCACAGGATTGACCACAATCTCGTGGTCAACCGTCACCAGACAGCCGTCCGCGGAATAAGACTCCAAGGTGTAGGTGGCTGTTGAGTCAGGTTCCAGATAGAACGACTCTTCCTCGCTCACCGTCTGCCCGCCGACAGTCCACACGTAGTTGTTGCCGCCGCTGGCGGTCAGCGTGGCGCCATCGCCCTGGCAAACCGATTCGGGAGCCGTAATCACGGGGTTGTTGGCCAACAAGTCAATGGTAACGTGAACAGTATCCTGACAGGCGTCCTCGCTGATGCCCGCTATAAGCGTCACATTGTAAGTGCCCGGTCCCGGGAACTCGTGCGTGGGATTGTACTCGTCGGAAGTGGTTCCGTCGCCAAAGTCCCAGTGCGCCGTCTCGCAGTCCTCGTTGGTGCCGCTGGGGTTCACGCCGTCAAAGGAGATGGTGCTGGTGTTGTGCATATCAAAGCTCCAGGTACAGCTGTCGCGGACGGGCTCGCAGCTTGCGAGCGGGTAGCGCGACGACAGGGATGTCGTCAGGTCGAAGCCGCAGCTGGAATTTCCCGTAAAGGTGACGTGGCAGTGCAGTGTGGCGTGCCCGCCCGTGACGACGATGGAACAGCTTTGGTCGGTTGACAGAATGTTGTTGGGCTGGTCCTCGTAGTACCAGGCGTAATTGAAGCCGGCGGGCGCGGTATAAGTGTTGGCAAGCATCTCGCCGCAGGTCTCGGCCACAATCGTGCGCTTCTTGCAGTTCAGCGTGAAATAGGCGTAGCCATAGTGTCCGCTCTGGCTACAATCATAGGTGGTCAGTCGCACGCGGACCGTCTGTCCGTGGTAGGCGGAGACATCAAAACCAACGTAGGTCCAGTCTTTCCACAAGACACTGTTTGTGTTGTGCCAGCCCAAGCTCGCATTAGCGATGAAACTCGCATAGCCGCAAGTGGGGTCGATTCGGTTCCCGTTCTGGTCGAGCAGTTCGAAGTCGAAGCGGGGCTGCTCGCTTGACGAGTGGCTCGGGTCTTCCAAAACCGCTGCGTACTTGAGCAGGAGGATGTCGGCATCAGTCGTATCAACGGCGAAGTCGTAAGCGATACTCTCCGCCTCCGCCCCCGTGTTCCAGTTGCCCAAACGCACGGAGTACAGTTCGCAAGGAGGTATCGTCATCAGGCCGCCGCCCGTGCGCGGGTCCGCTTCGTTCGTGGTGTGCAAGGTGTGACGGCTCGACGAAGAAGCGGGACCGTTATCCACAACGCCCTGCGTCGCATACGGATTGCTGAACGTGCCGTATGTGCAATGAATGTTCGGACTGTGCAGGTCTGAAAAGTCAATGCAGGCCACCGCGTCAGGAACGCAATAGGAAACCACCGCGGGAACTTCCGTCGTGATCACGCCATCGTCGCCACAGTCGGCCCACACATAGAAATCGTATGTGGAGCCCGCCGTCAGCCCGGTCAGGAAATAGGGACTGCCCGTGGTAGTCACCGTGGTTCCCGTTCCGGGAGTGAAACCAGACAAACCATATTCAATTATATAGTGTTGGATGGACGGGTCGCCCGTCGCCTCGTTCCAGATCAGGTTGTAGCCCATATTGCCCGCTTCCAGGTGGACTCCCGTGAGGGCGTGCGAGCCGCAAGTACAGGTGCCCGAGCAACTGACTGACAAGTCGAAGCCAGTGTACTGATTGGATACATCGGAGTGGAACTGGATGGTGATGGAACTTCCCGAAGAGGTGACGTTGATAGTGCCCGAGCCGGAAACTGCATTGACCAGGGTGTTGCCCGTGCCCGCTCCATCAAGGATCGTAATCCTGTCGTAGCCGCTTTCGGTGTAATAGGAGCCCGACACCGTCAGCTGACACCACGGATTTTCAGCGTGAATAATCACACTTCCGTCCTCGTACGTGCTGTAATTTCCTGAAGGGCCGCCGCTGTCGTAAATGTGTCCTGAGCACATAACCACTTCCGTGGTGCCGTTGGCAGGCATATTCACATTGATATTGTTGGAAGGGGTGGCGCTCACCATCGTGCCGGTTTCCGTTGTCACAACGTGGTCGTTGCCGCAGTCGAAATAGACATAGAAAAAGTAGTTGTTATTGTTGGTCAGACCGGTGATATCGTAAGTCGTGGAAGTCGTATAGACGGTGGTGCCGGTGCCGGGCGTGAAGCCGGCGGGACCGTATTCAATGATGTAACCCGAAATGTCGGCGGCGTTCGGATTGGTCCACGACAAAATGACGTGCCCGTTGGCAGGCATTGCCGTCACTCCGTAAGGCCCGCCGCAGTCGCAGCTGCCCACGCAAGTGATGTCGAAAGCGAAGCCATCGTATTGGCCGGAGCCGTCGGAGCGGAACCAGATGGTAAGGGAGCCCGTCTGGGAGGTCACATCCAGCGTGCCCGTGCCGCCCACACGACTGCTCAGCATCGTGCCCGAAGATGAAGTCCCATCATAGACCTCAATCCAGTCCCACGTCACTGATTCCGTGTGATAGTTGCCCGATATGCGCACCTTGCAGCCCGGAGTCGCGGGATTGATCGTGATGTAGCCATCGCAATAAGCAGAATACTGCCCGGTTCCACCCGGATCCAAAAGCACACCACCGCACGCCGTAATCGTGGTGGAGCCCGTTGATGGCATCGTATAATTTTGTGCATCAACAAATTGCAAAGACAATACAAAAATTAAGACAAAGAGAAAATGTAAAATATTCTTCATATAATTGAGATGACTTATTTACAATAAAAAATTCGTTACTTATACTTATAAATAACGAAAAATGTTGCCTAATTTTATAAAAAAAACGGAAACATCCCCTTTAATCTTGTAAATGTATCAGCGCATTGGGCAGTTTCCGATAATGGGGATTGTGAGACGGTTAAACGGTTAATTGGACGAATGGTGAAACGGACGACAGGAGACTTACGACTTTTCAAGTTGGAATCGGGAACAGGATAGCAAATCCATTCATTCTCGTTGTGTCGTCCTAAGTCTCAAGTCCTAAGTCTCGTCGTTTTCTCCGTTCTCGCCGTTCTCGCCGTTCTCGCCGTTCTCAAGTCTCAAGTCCCAAGCCGGTTATGATTATTCTGCTAACTTACTGAAGTTAAATCAATTATATGTAGAAGTATCACTTTCCCGTCAGTTGCAGCTTCACATCAGACAAAACGTTCATAAAGTTAATAAACGCCTGATAGGGAGATGGATACACATCGAAATTCCTTTTCACAGACCTTTTTCCCAACCACTTAGTACTCATAAAGTTAAAGTGGTCGGCGGCCTGCAAGCGTAGCCAGTTCAACTTCGCCTCCTCGTTTCTGGATTCGAGGTAGAGGTTCTCCAACTTGAACAACTGGTCGAAGGCCTCCTGCTGCAAATCGTTGCCCAGCCATTCCACAGTGTCCTTTTCCTCACCGCTTCCCGAGATGGCCCACGGAATGTTGAGCGTAGTACACTTCTCCTCGGAATCAGAAGCCGACGAAGGCGTAACCATCTGATATTCTCCATCTTGCGCGAAATGCACAAACAACGACCGGAAGAAGTCGAAAATGCCCGTCTCCTTCGTATAGTATTCTCCGATGGTCTCGTAATCGAAAGCGAGATTGATTCTTGGGACCTCAGCCGGGACGGCCTTCAAAAAGCCCAAATACTTCTCGGCCGTGAGCGGGTACTGGTCCCAGCCCTTGTCCTGAAAACGCAGGGTGATGTCATCGCACAGAGCATAATTGCGCAGCAGCAGTTTCAAATCGGTCTGGAAAGGATTGCAATACAGATAGCCCGGCTGCTTCCAAGCCAGGATGTGCTTCGCGCCTTCCGTCAGCACCGTTTTATAGCCCAAATCGTAAAGCCACTCCCCTATCTCGTCGGAATAAATCATCTCCGTGTTGCAAAAACTCGTCGGCTGGATTCCGAACAGCTCGCGCAACAAATTCTCCTGCAAGCGGACCTGCTCCACAAAAGTGCTCTTCGTATGCAGCGACGCAATGCTGTGCGTAAACGTGCTGCCCGTAATCTCAACCTGGCCCGTTGACAGCAACGCCTTGAAACTGTCAATCACCTCCGGGCAGTAGTCCTGAAACAATTTCAAACTGCTTCCCGCTATGCTGTAGCTCACCGCGATTTTGCCAGGAAACTGGCGGATCAACTCCAGCATCAACTGATTGGCAGGCAAATAGCAACGCTCCGCCAGACGATTGACCAAATAGCTGTTCTGGAAATCGTCGAAATAGTCGTGATGCTGATTGATATCGAAAAAACGATAGGTCCGCAAACGGAACGGCTGGCTGATTTGAAAATGGAAACAGATTTTTTGCATTATGGAAGGGTTTGTTTGGAATGATTAAGATTTTGTTGAGACACCACTCAGGGTGTCTCAACATTATGCGTCGTTGCTCAATATTAAAGGTCTTCGGGAATCACCGTCGGGAAAATGTGGTTGAACTCCATACGATAGGGAGCGCCAATGATGTTCGTAAGGAAGTCGTTGTACTTGTCGGTGAAACGGAAGTTGTTGATGTCGTAATAGCTTTCCGGAAGCGGGAAGTTGCCGATGTTGCCCATATCGATGGCCGTGGTGTGGTATTCTTCCAGCTCGTTGTAGGGCACGATGTCCTTCATCACGGGCATCTTGCCATAATCCTGGCGCAGAAGCAGGTCGGTGACCTTGTCGGCGAGGGTCGAGGTGAGTCGGCGGTCGTACTCGTAGCATTTTCCGGCGCGCGGGATGTATCCGGAAATCTGTCCGCGGGCCTCGATGCCGGTTCTACGGTTGATTTCAGAAGCGATGACGCCACTCACGCCGCCGAAACGGGGATGTCCATACTCGTCGAGGTCGGAGCTTGCGTACACCATTTCCAATTGTTCGGTCTCGTCGTTCCACCATCTAACTCCCTCTGACACAGCAATAATCAGCTCACGTTTCGGAGAGCGCATATATTGTTCTTTCACAAATTCAAAAAAGAAATCCTTGCGTTCGCGCGTCATTGGCACTTCCGGAATCAGCGAAATCTGGGCGCCGCCAAACGAAGCGGTTCCCGTCAGCCAGCCGGCGTCGCGCCCCATCACCTCCAGCACCATAATGCGCTGGTGCGACTCGTTGGTGGTGTGCAGACGGCTCGTCAGCTTCTTGATTGACATAGCGGCGGAAGCAAAACCCGGACACAACACCGTTTCATTATCGCGCCCATTGTAATGATGTATCGTTCTGGTTCTCAAATCATTATCAATAGTCTTCGGAAAGCCGATAACCGGAATCCCGTACTTCTCGTACATTTTTTTGGCCGCGCCGTTGGTGTCATCGCCACCGATAGTCACCAAAACGTCAATCTTGTAGCGCTCAATGTTGCGCAAAATCTGTTGTGAGCGGTCCTCCGGATTTTTCTTGCTCGGGAAAGGATTGGTTCGGCTGGAGAGCAGTCCCGTGCCGCCATAGATGCCATCGTACGGGATGTTGGTGAGATCCACCAGGTCGCCGTCGCCGAGAAGCCCCTTCCAGCCACGAAGGATGCCATAGACCTTGAAGCCCAGCATCGAAGCGCGGTTGCGCACACACTCAATACTCGAATTGATGGCGGGAGTATCGCCACCGCCAGAAAGGATTGCCAACGTCTTGCCGGCATAAAGTTTGTCTTGTATCATTATTGTATTTATTTGATTTTCAATAAATTAATTTGCAAACACATTTTCCAAACTGGAAGTCACGCGGTGGGAAGCGTTATGGCGTATCAGCTTTTCCTCCTTCTCCATTTCTTTAAAAATGGAAGGCGTGAAATTCCGCATCACGTACGCCGACAGGTCAAAAACGAACGGAGTGCCTGTCGTATTGAAATAGCGTGTCAGTATCTGGTTGAATGTGGCGGAAGCACCCGTGGCGGCCAACTGCGTGTTGAGCGCCGGCATCAGGGAGTTCTGGAATTCAGTCTCGCAATAAATTTGCAAATAAGCGGTCAGTGCGTTGTCGCTGCCGTAAATGAGCGAAGAGGGATCGTCAAAAGTGAGTGCGGAGATTTTGTTTTTGAAAACGTTGGTGACTTCGCCGCCCAACTTCTCGCAGGCCCGGTTAACCTGATTCTCAAGGGTATCGAGCAGAATGGCCCCATCCACCAGAGAGTCGCGCAAGGCGTAGAACTGGCTGTTTTCGGGAAGTTCGATGCGATAGTCGGCGCTCGCCGACAGCAAGTCGGAGCCGCAAAGATGCGCGACGGCGGTATCTTTTGCCACGTTGAGACAAGAGCGCGCCGCACTCGTCAGGTCGGCATTCGTAAAAAGCTGGTCAATGTAGTCGCCCGACTCATCCTGGCACGACCAGCAAGTCAAGCACAATAAGGAAGTTACAAAAAAGATGATTTTTTTCATATTAACAAAATTAGGGCTGCAAATATACAATATTATATGCTACCTGCAATCTCCCGCAACGCATTTTTTCGGATTTTTTTCATTATTTTTGCAGCGATGAATAACGAACTGATTCTCCACAGCGAACAGACCGGTTCCACCAACCGTGATTTGGCGGAACTCATTCAGGCAAAGCAACTTGACGGCTCCGCCCTGCAAGAGTTCCTGATGCTCCGCACCGACTACCAGACTGCGGGCCGCGGACAAGGAAGCAACCGCTGGTTCAGCAGCGAGAAACAAAACCTGCTCTGCTCTATCTACTTTCGTCCGCCCATACCAGCGAACCGACAATTCGTTTTCAATCAATACTTTGCATTAGCCGTCAGGCAATTTCTGCTGCAATTTTGCAACAATGTCAAGATCAAATGGCCCAACGACATTTACGTGGACGGGAAAAAAATTGCCGGCATCCTGATCGAGCATTCGGTAATGGGCGACAAGATCCGACACACCATCGCCGGTATCGGGCTCAATGTGAACGAAAAGCAATTTCCCGACGAGCTCCCGAATCCCATTTCATTATACCAAATTACTAATAATCAATACGATATAAAAGAAATCGCCCGACAGTTGCTTCTCCAATGCCAGAAGATGTACACTATGATTCTGGAGCAGCGTTTCGAGGAATTGAGGGATGATTATCTGCAAAACCTTTACCAAATCAACGAGTGGAAGCATTATGAGATAGCGAACAATGTTGTGGAGTCGCGCATCACCGGACTTGACCCATACGGGCGACTGCGATTGGAAGGGCGCGGCGGGCAGGCCTGGTGCTGCGGCCTAAAAGAGGTGCGTTTCCTTTAACAATCAAACATCCATTGTTGATAAAATATTTTATCACAGCATTTTTGCTCCTATAAAAAGGCGTAAATTTGTCGGCAAAACATAAAGATTGAAACTATGAGTTCGTTCATCATTCAAGGGAACGCTTCCCTGTCGGGAGAGATTGTGCCGCAGGGTGCGAAAAACGAGGCGCTGCAAGTGTTGTGCGCCGTACTGCTCACCAAAGAGAAAGTCCGCATCCACAACATTCCCGACATCCGCGACGTGAAGAGACTGATTGAGATTCTCAAAGCGTTAGGCGTTACAGTAACATCCATTGACAGAAATACTTACGATTTTCAGGCAGACCATATTGACTTTTCGTATCTGCAATCGCAGGACTTCGTGAAGGTGTCGGGGGCGATCCGCGCTTCGATTATGATTCTGGGTCCGCTGTTAGGCCGTTTCCACAAGGCGTACGCGGCCAAACCCGGCGGCGACAAGATCGGGCGCCGTCCGCTGAACGCCCATTTCGAGGGATTCCAGGCCCTCGGCGCAAAAGTCGATTACAATCCGCACACCACGCTTTTCGAGCTCAGCGCCGACCCGCTCACCGGGAAATACATCCTTCTGAGCGAGGCGTCGGTGACGGGAACCGCCAACGTGGTGATGGCCGCCGTTTTGGCGAAAGGCACCACCACCCTCTTCAACGCCGCCTGCGAACCCTACCTGTACCAACTCTGCACAATGCTCAACCATATGGGCGCCGACATCCGAGGAATCGGTTCCAACCTGCTCACCATCAATGGAGTGGACGAACTTCACGGCTGCGAACACCACATCCTGCCCGATATGATTGAAATCGGCAGCTTCATCGGAATGGCGGCCGTAACGCAGTCGGCACTCACCATCAAGAACTGCGGAATCCAGCACTTGGGACTTATTCCGTCGGTATTCAAGAAACTGGGCATCCACCTGCAGATCAACGGCGACGACATCTTCATTCCCAAACAGGAAGAATACGAAGTGGAGACCAATATGGACGGCTCCATCCTGACCATCAGCGACGCGCCGTGGCCCGGCTTCACGCCCGACCTCATCAGCATCGCGCTGGTGACCGCCATCCAGGCGAAAGGCAGCGTGCTCATCCACCAGAAGATGTTCGAGAGCCGACTCTTCTTCGTGGACAAGCTCAAAGAGATGGGCGCGCAAATCATCTTGTGCGACCCGCACCGTGCCACCGTCATCGGGCTCGACCACAAATACAAACTCCGCGGCACCACGATGGAGTCGCCCGACATCCGCGCCGGCGTGTCCCTGCTGTTGGCTGCGCTTTCGGCCGACGGTTACAGCCGCATCAACAACTGCGAGCAGATTGACCGCGGTTACCAGGACATCGTGCAAAGACTCAACGCGTTGGGCGCTGTCATCGCACGCGAGAACTGAGAACAGGCAATCGCCTCAGGTTCTGCGAGTTAGAGACTTGAGACTTAGGACTTAGGACTTGAGATTTTTTTGAGAGCACATTCCGAGAACGGCGAGAACCACGAGAAGGGATGGCTTTGGCAGTGATTTTCATTCTTGAACTTGAAATGGTTGAGAATCGGAAGTCGTAAGTTTCCATTATAACAAGAAAATCGGTATGCGAAAGTTGAGGTAATGAGAAAAGTTGTATTTTTGCAACTCAAAATGTAATTCAATGAACAAGGTATCGGAAAACCCTTTAAAAAACCGAAAACTTCCTCCTCTTGTCATCATCGTTGCGCTGCTTGTAACGTTTTATTTGGCGGCTAACATAATGGCTGTCAAATTGATAGAAGTATTCGGGGTCACTATTTTTGATGCGGGCACGGTTGTGTTTCCGCTCACTTATATGTTGGGCGACGTGCTCACAGAGATTTGGGGCTACTCGACGGCCAAGCGTGTCATCTGGCTCACTTTCGCCTGCGAAGTGCTGTTCACCCTCTTCGTACTCATCGGGATTACTCTTCCCGTTCCGCCGGAGAACGCTGCGATAGCCGATGCCTACCGGCAGGTTTTCTCGTTTGTGCCACGCATTATGATCGCATCACTGACGGCGTTCATCATTGGCGAGCTGACCAATGCCTGGTTTATGGTGAAAATCAAGGAATGGACGCACGGACGACACCTCTGGATGCGCACCATCGGCTCCTCCGTTTTCGGCTATCTTCTTGACACAACGATTTTTGTATGCATCGCCTTCATCGGGACCGTCCCCTTGTCTGCAATTCTCTCTATGATTGTAATTCAGATTGCGGCAAAAATGCTCATCGAAATGCTGGCGGCCACTCCGATGACATACGTAATTGTGGGAAGACTAAGGAAATCCGTCAATCCGTAAACGATAGCCGATTTTCATAAAAAAGTCGTATCTTTGCAACCTCATTTCGAATCAAAAAGCAAGGAAAATGGAAAATACTGACAACAAAGCCAAATTAGAGATTTTCAACACTTTAACAAGAAGAAAAGAACCTTTCAGACCCCTCAACCCGACGCACGTGGGGATGTACGTCTGCGGTCCCACCGTGTACGGGGAACCACACCTCGGACACACCCGTCCTGCCATCACTTTCGATTTGGTTTTCAGATATTTGCAGCATATCGGCTACAAAGTGCGTTACGTCCGCAACATCACCGACGTGGGGCACCTCGAAAATGACGCCGACGCAGGCGAAGACAAAATCGCGAAGAAGGCGCGGCTGGAACAGCTGGAACCGATGGAAGTGGCCCAGTTCTACCTTGACAGCTACCACCACGCGATGGACGCACTCAACGTGAAGCGCCCCTCCATTGAGCCACGCGCTTCCGGACACATCATTGAGCAGATTGATATGGTGAAACGCATCCTTGATGCCGGTTTCGCCTACATTTCAGAAGGTTCCGTCTATTTTGATGTGGAAAAATTCGACAAGGAATTCGGTTACGGTAAACTGTCGGGACGCGTTCTGGAAGAACTCATCGCCAAAACCCGCAGTCTTGACGGACAAGAGGAGAAGCGCAATCCTGCCGACTTCGCACTCTGGAAAAAAGCGGCCCCGGAACACATTATGCGCTGGGAATCTCCCTGGAGTCTCGGTTTCCCGGGCTGGCATATTGAATGTACCGCAATGAGCACCAAGTATTTGGGAGAACAATTTGACATCCACGGGGGCGGAATGGACCTGCTGTTCCCCCACCACGAGTCGGAAGTTTGCCAGAGCACCGTGGCCAACGGAAAAGAGTCGGTGAAATACTGGATGCACAACAATATGATCACCATCAATGGGCAGAAGATGGGCAAGTCGCTGGGCAACTTCATCACGCTCAACGAGTTCTTCACTGGAAACCATCCGAAACTCGAGCAAGCATACAGTCCGATGACCATCCGCTTCTTCATTCTGCAAGCACACTACCGCGGTCCGCTCGACTTCAGCAACGACGCCCTCATCGCCGCGGAAAAAGGGATGGCGAAAATCTACGCAGCCATCGCGCAACTTCCCAAACTGAAGGCGGGCGACCACTCCGACGAAGACATCAACGCCTGGGTTCAACGCTGCTACGACAACCTCAACGATGACCTCAACACGCCCAAGCTGATTGCGGAACTTTTTGACGCAGTGAGAATCATCAATTCCGTCAAGGACGGCAAGTGCGTGCTCAATGCCGACGACCTCGCCACCCTTCAGCACTATATGCGCACTTTCTTCTTTGAAATATTAGGAATGAAAGAAGAAATGGAGCAGACCGGCTCGGAATACACCGACAAACTGATGTCGCTGATTATTGACATCCGACAGGATGCCAAAACCAACAAGAACTGGGCAGTGGCCGACCTGATCCGCAACAAGCTCACCGAAATGGGAATCACCCTGAAAGACACGAAAGAAGGCACAACTTACGAACTCAGCTAACCGCTATGCTTGACAGAACCCAGCAACCTGACATCAGAAGATTTGAAATTCCCAACTTACTTCATCCCAAGCAATTCCGTTTCGACAATGGAATTGCCTTTCATATTCTTCACAATCCGCAACTCGAACTCATTCACCTCTCCATCAGAATCAAGGCGGGTTCAATGTTCGAGCCACATAAACGGCTTGCCGGATTCACCTACAAACTGCTGAAAGAGAGCCATCCGACGCTTTCGCCTGACGAGGTTGACGCGTTCCTCGAATTTTACGGCACCGCGCTGAACGTGACGGTCGGCATCAGCCACGTCACCGTCAGTCTGCAAATTCCGAAAAAGAACTGTCACGTCATCGTGCCATTCATCGCAGAACTCCTCGCCCAGCCGAAATTCAACGAAGCCGAACTGGAGCGTTACCGGAAGCGGGCAATCCAGGACTTCGAATACAATCAGCGAAAGGTCGGAACAAGGTGCAACCAACTGATGTTCAACGCTTTCTTCCACGAGAACATTCCCTTTGGGAAATTGGTAGAGAAAAGCGACCTTGAAGCCATTACTTTGCAGCAAATAATTGACTATCATAAAGATACATATATCGCCAACAATATCAGAATTTATGCGACCGGAAACTGGGACGACTCGCTGACCGCGCTATTGCAGGAACATTTCTCCCGAATCAAGAAGGGGGAATGGCGGCCCGTCCTACCCGAAAACGCTGTCCAGTTCCGCCCTGAACGCATTGCGGAACATTGGAACGATGCCCAACAGACCTCCGTGCAACTCTGTCGGCCGCTCTTTGCTTTCAACGACGACGATGTTCACGGCTTCAGGTTTCTCAACACGCTGTTTTGCAATTATTTCGGTTCCCGCCTGATGCAGAATCTGCGTGAAAAGAACGGCTTTACTTACGGAGTTTCCAGTGGCACACTCTACTTTGAAA
This sequence comes from Bacteroidales bacterium, assembly GCA_045627805.1. Classification (GTDB taxonomy): domain Bacteria; phylum Bacteroidota; class Bacteroidia; order Bacteroidales; family WCHB1-69; genus UBA1756. The sequence goes on along the minus strand of JAZQOJ010000175.1, from coordinate 6,038 downwards.
ACAGTTCGATTTACTACATCGAAAGCGATATCAACAACGAGAAAGTGGAGGCGGCCATTCAGGAAATCTTCAGCGAAATGGAGATTCTCCGCAACACGGAAATTGAAGAAGAGGAAATGGAAATCGTGCGCAATTACCTGTTAGGCAACATTTTGCAAAGCATTGACGGAACCGTTCCTTTTATGGAATACTTTATGGTTCTTGACTTTTTCGGCTGCGACGAGCAGTATTTGCTTGCGCAAATTGAAACCATCAGGAACATCACAGCGAAAGAGGTCACCGAAATGGCGCAACGCCATCTCCGAGCTGAACTTTTCGGTGTCATCACGGTAGGGAGATGAAAGGGACGAATGGTGGAACGCCGCCTGCGGCGTGATATAGGAAATGCGCAGGAAATTTCAAGGAAATGATCAGGAAATTTTTCTTTTTCTTACTCTTTCATAATGAAATAACGCAACTTTATGCTCGTTGTTAAGAAGCTGCGCTTCTTTTCTTCCTCTTCGCTCGGCAAAGCTCAAACAAGTTTGGCTTTGCGCTCACTCATTCGTCAGTTCTCGTCTCTCTGCCCTAAGTCTCGAGGTCCAAGTTTGTTATAATTATTTTGTTAACTTGCGAAACTTGAATTAATTGCTTTTTTTTCGGCAAATCCTCTGGAATTTGCTAATTTTTTTTTATTTTTGCGGACTAATTTAAAACGTGAACAAGATGACATTTCTTTTGAATGCAGTTGCCCTAACGGCTGCGGAGAATCTCACTGCGAACCTTTCGACAATATGGATTGCCGTAGGCATTTTGGCAGTTGTCGGCGTACTGGCCGCGATTTTATTATTCCTGATTTCCAAAAAATTCCACGTGGAAGAGGATCCGCGCATCGACCTGATTTGCGAGTTGTTGCCGGGTGCGAACTGCGGCGGATGTGGTTTTGCCGGATGCCGCAACCTGGCCGAGACGATGGTGGCACGCGGCACGATGGACGGATGCAGCTGTCCGGGCACGCCGAAGGAAAAGAACGACAAGATTGCCGAAATCCTCGGCATTGAGGCAAGTGAAAACATTCCCAGAATCGCAGTGGTCCGCTGTCAAGGCAACTGCGAGAACTCGCCGGCGAAGGTCAATTACGACGGTGCCGTCTCCTGCTTTTACGCCAACAGTCTGTTCGCGGGCGAGGGCGGTTGTCCGAACGGATGCCTGGGCTGCGGCGACTGCACGTTGGCGTGCACTTTCGGGGCGATTTCCATCAACCCGGAGACGCAACTGCCCGAGGTTGACGAGGAGAAGTGCGTGGGCTGCGGTGCCTGCGCGAAGGCGTGTCCGCGCGGCGTGATCGAGATCCGCCACAAAGGGATGAAGAACCGCCGGGTGTTCGTGGCCTGCAACAACAAGGAGAAGGGTGCCGTGGCGATGAAGAACTGCAAGGCGGCCTGCATCGGCTGCGGAAAGTGCGCCAAGGTGTGCCCCTTCGAGGCCATCACCGTGGAGAACAACCTCGCATACATCGACTACACCAAGTGCAAGGCCTGCCGCAAATGCGTGGCCGAATGCCCAAAGAATGCCATCGTGGCGGTGAACTTCCCGGCTCCCGCAGCCCCGAAGCCCGAATCCACGCCCCAAGCATAATTCTTTTCACCCCACTTCACAAACCTTTCAAACTCAATTCCTATGAGTGACAACAGAATCAAAGAACTGGCCGGAGAACTGGCCGAAGAAATAAGCAAAGAGATAAAAAGAGACGTCCAGAACCTGGGAAAGAAGACCTTCCAGATGGGAGGCGTCCATCCCGAGGCCAATAAGTTCGCCCACGGAAAATACGTGGAGACCTTTTCCCTGCCCGACGAAGCCGTCATCTATATGACGCAGCACCTCGGCGCACCCGCCAAACCCATTGTACAGGTGGGCGACAAAGTGAAGGTCGGACAATTGGTGGGCGAGGCCAACGGCTTCGTGAGTGCCAACATCCACTCCCCCATCTCCGGCACCGTGACGAAAATCGATATGATTGCCGACATCACCGGATATAAAAAGCCCGCCATCGTTGTCAAGCGCGAGGGCGACGAATGGATGGAAGACATCGACACGTCGGAAGACATCGTCCGCGAGATCAAGCTGGGCAAGGACGAGATCATCGCCCGGATGAAGGACCGCGGCATCGTGGGTCTGGGCGGGGCCTGCTTCCCCACCCACATCAAGTATATGCTCAAGCCCGAGCAGAAGTGCGAATACCTCATCATCAACGCGGCGGAGTGCGAGCCCTACATCTCCACCGACAACCGCGTGGTGCTGGAGCGAACCGAGCAGTGCATCGTCGGCATTGAGATCGCGCTCATCGCATCGGGTGCCGACCAAGCCATCATCGGCATTGAAGACAATAAGCCGGAAGCCATCGCGAAGCTGGCCGCCGCCATCAAGAATCACCCGAAAATCAAGGTGCAGCCCCTGCGCATCAAATATCCGCAAGGCGCCGAAAAGCAGCTCATCAAGGCCATCACCGGGCGCAGCGTGCCCAACGGAGCGCTCCCCATCTCGGTCGGCTGCATCGTCAACAACATCACCACAATGTACGTTTTGTACCAAGCCGTGCAAAAGAACAAGCCCATCATTCAGGCCTACACCACGGTATCGGGCAAGTCGCTGCCGATTGAGGAATGCCGCAACTTCCGCATCCGCCTGGGGACGCCGATCAAAGCCATAATGGATGCCGTAGGCATTCCGGAAGACACGGGCAAAATCATTGCGGGCGGTCCGATGATGGGCAAAGCCATCGCCAACCTTGACGCCAGTGCGGGCAAGGGAATGTCGAGCATTCTGTTCATCAGCGAGAAAGAGGCGAAACGCGCCCCCGCCAGCAACTGCATCCGCTGCGGCAAGTGCGTGCAGGGCTGCCCGATGGGTCTGGAACCGTTCAAGCTTCACGCCTATTCGGAACTGCAGAGATACGACGAGTGTGAGAAAAACGGCATTATGAACTGCATCGAGTGTGGAAGTTGCAGCTTCATCTGCCCCGCCAACCGCCCCATTCTCGACTTCATTCGCGTAGGCAAGAACAAGACCGGCGCCATCATCCGCAGTCGCAACGCAAAGTAAGTTGCAAGCATCAAAAGATTGTGGATAAGGACATTACGAGTAATGAATCAAGAAAATCGAGAAGAAGATGAGAAAGAGTTTTTTAGCGCTGATAGCCATCGCCGGGCTGACGCTCGCAGCGTGCAACCGTTCTGAAAACACGTCATCGGAAGCGGTAGAAGAAGTGACCACCGAAATGACACAGAACGCACAGAATTTCACAGCGGAAGTCACGAAAAACGAAGCCAAGGTGATCAGCAAAGTGCAGGTGATACGCAGCGACGAAGAGTTTTACGAAAAAGTCTGCGAGATCTCGCCCGACAAGGGTATGCGCTTCAAAGGCGAGCTGCCGGTATTGGTGGACTTCTACGCCGACTGGTGCGGACCGTGCCAGCAAGTGGGTCCCTACCTGGTTGAATTCGCAAAAAAATATGCGGGCCAAATCATCATTTACAAGGTCAACATTGACAAGAATCCCAATTTGGCATCCGCATTCAAAATCCAAAGTATTCCCAACCTCATCTTTTTCAAGGCGGGAAAGCAGCCGACGCAAGCCGTTGGCGCATTGCCGAAAGCAGAGCTTGAAAAAGCGATCCAAGAGTTATTGCTCAACTAATGTACACGAAGAAATCAGCATATCGAATCGCCATCGCGTTCATCGGCGCGATGGTTTCTTTTTTCGCAACGGCGCAAAAGCCGATACAGTGCGAGAAAGTTGCTGAAACCATTGCAAAACTGGAAGCCAAAACCAACAAAATCAGCACAACAGACCCCGAACTCATCTCCCTTCATTACCTTTTTGTGGACGACATCCGTCAGCAACTCGACGAATTCCGGAAGGAGACAATGCCGCAGCTTCATCTTTGTACAGAGATTGATTTCTATGCGACCAAACGCAAATGCGACACGCTGGAAAAACGCCTCCAGATATTAAAGGATAGCTTGAGCATACAGCGAGAACGTGTTGACACATTGTTTTTTACAAAAGCAGTTGAAGAATTACATCATCAGGATACGGCAATGGCGGAATACTACCTCGACCGTAGTCTGCAATTCAACCGGTTGCAAGCCGAGGCACTGATTTTGAAAGCAAAAATCCTCTTCAACCAAAACAATTTTGAGGAAAGCATTGACGCCATACATTTATTGTATAACGAGGCAACGCTGACACGCGAACAGGAAAACGAATTGTCGGACTTCACAGCGATTTTTTACGACCGACTTTTCACAACGGGCGACTCGTTGGTGAAGACAGGGCTGGCGGCGGAGGCACTCGAAATCTTTCAAAATCTGGAGTCCTTCTGCCACGATATGCCAAGCAGCTATTGCAACGACGACTACTATCACGGAATCATCCGATCAAAATCCGGAGTTTACGAATCCTACCTGACCATCGCTCAAGTGGCTTGGAAGAAAAAAAATTACGACATCGCCTACAAGTTTTTGGACTATGCGAACCAATACCGCAACGAGAATCCCGACGAGGTGGAAATCTCGTCAAAATTCTCCAGTTTCATTGTGACGATGGAAAACGAGCGGTGGCGTTATGCGCCCAAAGAGGAAGTGCCCGAAGACAATGAAAGAGTCACCGAGACCTCCCCTGCCAATGAGCCCGCTTCACTCGGTACCTCATTATCAACTGATAATCAAATTGTTATCACTACTACTGATACGCCAGAAGAGACATCTGAAACGGTTAACGTGGTTTCGCCGCGCGTCATTGACAAAGAGAAGGAGTTAGCGTATGCGCGCCTGCTCAATGACGCATTATTTCATTGGTACAATGGCGATTACAATCAAGCCATAAAAAAATTGGAGGAAGCGATGGCTATGGAGACGTGCAACTGCGTTACACCTGACGCACGCATCCGACTGATTTATGAAGATTTGAAGAGTTCGCAGAAAAATCGGAGGAAATAAAACGGCTGCAAAATCCTTCAGGCAACGAGTTTTTCAATTGCGCCTTCCCTCATCTAACCATTTCACCGTATAATCGTTTCGCCTTCTCACCATCGCCATTGTCGGAAGAATCCTAAAATTTTCCACACATAACAAGACGGAGCGAGATTTCGGAAAAAATTAATAAAAATTTTGAGAAAATACCACAAATTTCACTAAATTTGCAGGTTGAAAAATCACATTATTTTCATAAAAAAGACCTCAATATCGTATGAAAAGAGCATTTTTATTCATTGCTGCTATCTGCCTGTCAGCCATCACTTTGTCGGCGCAGAACTATCGGATTCTGGAAAACAGTTTCGACAAAATCACGCTTGAGTTTGCGCCTGGACAAATCACCTCCACCGACGTTAACACGGCGAACGGCAGTTTCAGCCGCATCACGATGGAAGACTACCACCTTTCAACAGAGGTCGGGAAGCCGCAGGTGCCCGTGATGGTGAAATTGTTGGAGATTCCGTTATGCGACGGCGTTTCCTACCGCATCATTTCGGCCCGCTACAACGACTATTCCGCTGCCGAGCTCGGAATTCACAACCCGCTGTTTCCGGCTCAGCGCTCCTACACAAAGTCGTATGCGGGTCCGCTGTACTTCGACAAGGATGCGGAGACTTATAGCACCGACGCGCTTTACGGACGGGACCTTGTTGAAATCGAGAAATCGGGTGTTGCGCGCAACATCAACATTGCAACGGTTTACTTCTCGCCCATCCAATACAATCCGGTGACGGAAATGTACCGTGTTTACGAAAGCGTGCAGGTGGAATTCACCTTTGAGAATGCCGATATTCCTGCCACATACGAGATGAAGACGCTTCACGGAAACGCTGTTTTCAATGGCTTACAAGCCAAAGTCATCAACCCCATCGGCGCACCCACCCGTGAAGAGACTTTCAGCCGCCCCATCCAATATCTGATTGTGGCACACAGCCAGTTCCGCGACCAGTTCGAGGAGTTCGTGCTTTGGAAAAAGCGTCAGGGATTCAACGTGGAGGTTGCTTACACCGACGATCCTGAAG
>JAZQOJ010000174.1:0-10859 GCA_045627805.1 Bacteroidales bacterium | reverse complement strand
TTCCTGATTTTGGTTGACACTTTTTGAGCGGTTCATACTAATTTTGTTGGCGTGTTTCTATAAAGGTTAAATGGTTAAAGGTTCCGATTTTTTTTATAATTTTGCGCTATCATTTTTTTATCTAAATAATAAATTTAAAATACTGAATATGAATCCTTTAATTGCTCCTTCGATGTTGTCGGCCGATTTTTGTGAGCTGGGTCGTGACATTGATATGGTGAACGCGTCGCGCGCCGACTGGTTCCACCTTGACATTATGGACGGGCTTTTCGTGCCCAACATTTCGTACGGGATTCCGGTGGTGAAAGCCATCAGCACCCGTGCCGAAAAGCCGCTCGACGTGCACCTGATGATTATGGATCCGGCCCGTTATGTGACCGATTTCAAGAAGGCCGGTGCTGGCATACTGACTGTTCATTATGAGGCAGTTACGCATCTTCACCGCGTTGTCTGGCAGATCAAGAACGAGGATATGCTGGCTGGCGTCGCCCTTAATCCGCACACTCCCGTTTCGCTGCTGGAGGATGTGATTCAGGATGTGGATATGGTCTTGCTAATGTCGGTGAATCCCGGTTTTGGCGGGCAGAAGTTCATCCCCAACACCGTGAAGAAGGTGCGCCAGTTGCGCGAGCTGATAGAGAAGAGCGGTTCCGAGGCGATGATTGAAGTGGACGGAGGCGTTGATGACGAGACCGCGCCGTTCCTGGTTGAGGCGGGCGCCGACATTCTGGTGGCGGGAAGCTACGTTTTCAAGTCGCAGGATCCGACGGCGACCATCGAATCGCTCAAGAGCATCGAGTTCGAGACGGAATAGCTTTATTTCTGAAACAAGAAACAGGGGCTGCTTTCAGTCCCTGTTTTCTTATATTGTTGTGAAATAAAATTTTAGAAAGTGAACGAAGCTATTTCGCGGGCTTTCATTTTGGGCACGGTGTTTTCCTCTTTTTTGGGCATCAGGCCTCTGGTTTCCCTTGCTTCGATTTTTCCGATCAGACTGAGGCGAACGGGGAACGTGCGCATTGATTTTTTCGGCACCTGGCCGATGTATTCGCCACCGATGTAGATGTCGATGGGGCATCCGTGAATGTTTTCCACGGAAAGCGTGTAAGTGACTTCGGTTCCGATGACTTTTTGAGCGAGCCCTTGTGCAATCTTGATGATGGTGTCAAGGTCTTCGAGGGTGGAGATTTCGCGCGCCGTGGCGAGCACGGTTGCTTTCTCAACGTCAATCAGTCGTGCCTGTATGTAGTATTTGTCTTGAAATTTGGTGACATCGGCGACGCAGACGAGGTCAACGCCGAATTGTCGGCCGAGTTCGCAAATCTGGCTGTCGTCAACGCTGCCGCCGCGCTGATATTCCTGTTCCTTGGAAATCTGGCCGAGAAATTCCGATGTGCGTTCAATCGCGCTGTACTCTTCAGTGGCTGCAAAGGATGCAACGATTTCACTTCCAATGATTTTCTTGGTTGACGAGGAAACCTGCTCCGTCGCGGTGACGTAGATGGCGACTTTCGTTTGCGCAAAAATGATGACAGGCAATACGAATAAAACGAGGGCGACTAATCTTTTCATTGTATAAAGGGAATGATTTCAAAAATTAACGTGCAAAGATACTATAAATTATCATAAAAACATTTTGATATGAAAAAAATGTTTCATATCTCTTCCAACCGGATGCCTTCGGGGATGAAATGCGAGACATCGCCGTGATGGCGGAAGACGTCGCGCACCAGTGATGACGAGACGTGCGACAGTTCCGGTTCGGTGGCTACGAAAAGGGTTTCGAGTCCGGGACAGAGTTGCTTGTTGGCGGTGGCGATGTCTTTCTCATACTGAAAATCAATGGGGTTGCGAATGCCGCGGATAATGAAATGCGCGTCGAGTTGCTTGCATAAGTCAATGGTAAGGCATTGGTAATCAATGATTTCTACTTTATCATTAGGCATAAGGCATTGTTGGAGCCAAAGTTTTCTTTTCTCAACGGGAAAGCAGCCCGACTTGTCGGCATTGACACCGATGGCCACATATATTTTATCAAAGAGGGGGAGCACGGCGTTGAGCACGGCAATATGCCCTTTTGTCACGGGATCGAAAGAGCCAGGGAATACGGCTGTTTTCATATTATAACGATTTAGGAACGAAGAACTTTTTCGTAAATGAGTTTGAGTCGTTGGGCGACGTCCTCCCATTTGAGGTTGTTGGCCTCTTCCCTACCCTTTTCGGAGAAGATGCGAGCGAGCGACGGGTAGTGGAGGATTCCGTAAATGGCGTCGGCCATAGCGTCGATGTCCCAGAAATCAACTTTGATGGCGTATTGCAGGACTTCGGACACGCCCGACTGTTTGGAAATGATGACAGGGACGCCCGACTGCATCGCTTCGAGGGGCGAGATTCCGAAGGGTTCGGATATGGAAGGCATTACATATACATCGCTCATTCCGAACATCTTGTCGATGTCGCTGCCGCGGAGGAAGCCGGTGAAGTGGAAGCGGTCGGAGATGCCGAGTTCGGCGACGCGGTCGATGACGCGGGGCATCATATCGCCGTCGCCAGCCAGCACGAAGCGCACGTTCTCGTCGTAGTCGAGGACGCGTTTGGCGACTTCCACGAAGTATTCGGGACCTTTTTGGAAGGTGACGCGGCCGAGGAAGGTGACGATTTTCTCGCGGAGCACTCGTTCACCGCTTGCTTGTCGCATTGCGGGCTCTACGGCGTTGTGCAGCGTGACGACTTTTTCGGCGGGGATGCCGTATTTCTCAATCACGATTTGGCGAGTGAGGTTGCTGACGGCGCACACCACGTCGGCTGCCATCATTCCTTCCTTTTCCATATTGTAAACGATGTCGTTGCGGTTTTTTTCGCCGGAGCGGTCGTACTCGGTGGCGTGGATGTGAACCACCAGCGGCTTGCCGGAGATTCGTTTTGCGGCGATGCCCGCGCGGTAGGTCAGCCAGTCGTGCGCGTGGATCACGTCGAACTGTTCTGACTTGGCAATCTCTTCGGCGACGAGTGCGTATTTTTCAACTTCCTGCATCAGATTGGTGCCGTAGCCACCGGAGAATTGGTAGCGGCGCTTGCCCTCAGAGGCGTCTTCCACTGAAAATGTTCCGCTATTCAACTGATTGACAACATTATAGTAATCGTCCAGTCCGATATACGGGACCAGTTGCGAGTTGACTTCTATGTAGGAGATGTTGTCGGAGAATTGGAAAAGATGGCTGCGGCGCGTGTCGAATTCGAAATCGCTGGCGTTCACGATGCGCACGATTCGCTGGTCTTCATCGCCGTATGCTTTTGGAACGACGAGCGACACGTCAACGCCGTGGTGTGCCAGGCCGCGGGTGAGGCCGTAGCAGGCGGTTCCGAGGCCGCCCGATATATGGGGCGGGAATTCCCATCCGAACATCAAAACTTTCATAATCTGTTATTTTGTTTCTTCGTGAGCAAGGAGGATTTCGGTGATGGGGATCACCGTGATTTTGTCGTACTCGTTAGCGTGGCTGGAGAAGTACGCGTCGATGAACTGGAGGCAGCTCGGGTCGGTGGAGGTGAGGTATTCGGCTCCCGACTCAAGAACCTTGTCGGCAATTGCCTTGAGCATACATTCCGCTATCTCGTTGTTGTTCAATGCGAAATCGTTGTTGGCGGAGCAGCAGAGCTTCATATTGGGATCGGTAATGAATGTGAGTCCGTCAGTGTTTTTCAGCAGGATCTGCGCTGCTTCGTTGCTGACTTCGCAATCATTGCGTGCGCAGCACGATTGGAAGTAGAACACCTTGTGGTTGAAGCGGTTGTCGAGTTTCGATACGCCTTTCACATTGACGATATAGTCGCAGATTTCGTGCATATCGTTTTTGAGGTGCGTGATGGCGGCGGGAAGTGCGGTTGTGCTGAACAGTTCGCCGAAGTTTTTCTTGACGTAGCTCACGCACGAAGACGAGGGCACCACGATGGGGTCGGGGTTCATTACGCAGTTTTTGCCAATGGTGTAGCAGAAGGTGTTGCGGAACTGCTCGCCCAGCATTTTGGCGCTTTCCAGCTCGCCGCGCATAAAGAAGTCGCGGCCGCAGCAGGTCTGTTCAGGCAGATACTGGCAGGTGTCGCCCAACTTTTGAAGCAAGTTGGTTAGTGCTACCGGGCCTTCGGGGATGTACATATCCACGCAGCAGGGTATGAAAAGGTTTACTTTATTGTTTTCCATTGTGATGGGTATGGTTGGTTATTCTTCCGGTGCAAACATAGGGTCCCACGGCGGAAGCATTATGGACTTCTTCTCGAATAATTGCAGATATTTCTCGGGCATATATTTCTCTTCGATCACTACTCGGAACATATACTCGTTGAACCATTCGTTGGTCATAATGAGGAAGCCGTTGTGGCCGTACGAGCTGCCCCAGCTGTTCTCCACCATCCATTTCTTGGGTTGTCCGTTCTGGTCCAGGTCCACGGCGCAGAGTGTCATTGCGTGCGAAGATCCGCTTGCGAACGTGCTGACTCTCTGCTTCTTGTCCATTTTGAATTCGGTTCCGAAAAGGGCGCCGTAGTCATAGTTGTTGACATCGAGGTAGCCCTTTTCGCGATCGAGGAATTTGCCCACGTCGCAGGAGAAGTACATCATCGTGCTGTCCTTGATGGAGGCGATGGCGAGCGGGGCGATTTCGTCCATCGGAAGGTTGAGGTATTTCCAGTTGTCGCCGTCGTAAACGTGTCTGTCGTACTCAATTTCGTAAACCTTGTAGTATTCGCGAGTGGGGTCGTTCATAATCATATAGAATTTAGAGAAATCGACGTTGGCGAACTTCTCGCGGAAGGACTGTGGCGTGTAGGTGGAGGTCTCTACCGGCTTTCCGGTCTTGTCGTGGCGGGTCCAGGTGAACTCAGTGGGCGGCTCACCGAAATTGAGGGCGAGGATTTTGTAAACGAGTTGCAGCATTTCGGTCTTGCGTTCTTGGAGTTGCGTTTCGGTAGTGCCTTTTTTCGCACCCATTTCGCGGAGTTCGAGGCCGAACTCGCGGAGCTTCAAGCTCAGGATGCTGGCCATCGTGCTGGTCTTGTTGCTGCTGTTGGTTTCGCGCATCGCCTCGGCAGGCACGATGCCGTACTTCTCCACCAGGTTGGCCACGCCAGTGAACTGGCCGCCATCACTGATCGGGTTCTTGAAAAGCCATTCCACCGTCTTGTCGTCCATCGGTTTGGAACGGGTGTCGATGATGGCTTGCAAGAACAGGTTTGACTTTTCCAGCTGGTCCCAGAAGAAGGTGTAGATTTGCGAGAACTGGAAGTCGGCGGGCAGGTCGTACTGTGCGATCGCCTTGGAGCGGAGCACGTTGAATCCGGTGAACATCCAGCAGCGTCCCGACGACTTCTGGTCGGTGACCGCTTTGGAGGGCACTTGGTTTGAGAAATAGGAGTCGAAGGCACCCTCATTCTCGTGGTTGATGGCTATCTTATTGATGTCGTTGTAGATAATGGCATTCTGGAGCGCCTTGTTCTCGGGCGAGCTCTGGTACGACTGCTGAATTTTCTTTAACATCTCGGGCGAAATTCCTTGCGCCTTCGCAGCGAAAGGAAGTGCGAAAATCGCGCAGGAACATACGAGGATTGCAAATTTGACTTTTTTCATTCTATTTATTATTTATGATTCTCAATTATTCATTTCAATTTCGCAGGCCGTTTTTCTCTTGCTGTTATGGAGACTTGCGACTCTTTCAGTCGGAATTGGAAATAGGATGGCAAATCCATTCTCGTTGTTAAGAAGCTGCGCTTCTTTTCTTCCTCTTCTTTCGGCAAAGCTCAAACAAGTTTGGCTTTGCGCTCTCTCATTCGTCAGTTCTCATTGTTCTTGTTTTTCTGTCCTAAGTCTCAAATCCTAAGTCTGTTATAATTATTTTGTTAACTTGCGAAACTTGAATTATTCATTAAAAAAGATTGTTTTACAATACGGTGAGGATTCCTTTCACCAATTGGAGCGTACCGTTGAAGTCGCGATAGGAAAGTCGGTAAGTGTAGGTCGTGTTAGATAGGAATTTGCCGTTGACACTGCCGTCCCAGCGGAAGAACGGGTCCTGCGATTGGAAGACGAGGCGTCCCCAGCGGTTGTAGATGAACAGTTCCACGTCGCTGATTTGCTGGGCGGTGGCTTCGGGAATGCAGAAGTAGTCGTTCAGCCCGTCGGCGTTGGTGGGTGTGATGGCATTGGGGAGGTAGAGGTCGAAATCGCATCTGGGCACCAGGAATTGCGCTGACTCGCGGCAGTTGCCCGTGTAGGCGGTCACGATGTAGGTGCCAGGCCTTGTCACGGTGATTTCGGGCGTGCTTTCCCCTGTATTCCAGAAGATGTTGCCCAGCTCCGTGATTACCTGGAGGGTTCCTTGCCGCTCCTCACAGAAGTTATCAATTTGTTCAATGGTTTCAAAATAGTTGTCCACCACAGAAAGTTGGAGGGTGATGTTGCTGTCGCAGCCGGTAGCGGTTGTGCGGGCGAAGAAATAGGTTCCTTCCGGGGAAGTCCCCTCTTCGAAGGTGGTGTCGGCGGGGCCGTAATGGTATGGGAGCTCCGTTTTGCAAATGGTGCGGGAGTCCTCGATCTCGTAGTTCGGGTTGACGCTCAGGTGGACCGTGACCACGCTGTCGCAACCATCAGCCGTGGGAAGTTGGTGCGAGTAAGTTCCCGATTGCGTGTAGGTTTCCCCGTAAAATTCCATTGCGCCGCCTTCGCAGAATGAGGTGTCATACTCGAAAACGAAAGCGGGCAGCACGGTGAGGTGCAGTGTGACGATGCTGTCGCAGCCGTGCTGGGTCTGCAGGTTCTGCACGTTGTCGGTCGTCCCCGGCGTGTTGGCGTTGATGATGAATCCCGACTGATTGTAGGTTTCGCCTTGACAGATGGTGTCGGTGAGCTCAATGTCGTAGCTGGGGTGGAGTGTCACGGTGGTGGAGGCGGTGGCCGTACACATTCCGCCGGATGTTCCCGTCACCGTGTAAGTTGTCGTTTCCAATGGGTGAACGGTCATACTTGCCGTGGTTGCGCCCGTGTTCCAAAGATAGGTTTCGGCGCCTGAGGCCACGATGGTTCCCGACTGGTTGGGGCAGATGTCGGCAGATGTGACCGTGAGTTGCGGCGCCTCGTGCACGATCAGTTCGCACTGGGTGGTTTGCCCGTACATCGTTCCGTTCCAAACCCGCATTGAGTATGTGCCGGCGCTGGCGAGTGTCACGTTCGGAATGGTGAGCGTGTTGGTGCTTGTGTTTTGTGTCGTCCCGTTGGGGAAGGTCCAGGTGTAATAGATTGCGCCGGCCGCTGCCTGTGCGGTGAGCGTGGCGGTCTCCCCTTCGCACACCTCGTCGCCCGTCACGGGAGAGGTGATGGTGCAGTCGGTTTGCGCGACAGAGGAAGCGTCGGACGAGAAGTTGATGTTTCCACTGATGCCTTCCCAGTTGGAAATCAGCACGATGTACCACTGCCCTACTTGCGCGTTGCGGATGTGGATGTATTCCGTGGGCGACGGCGTGGCACTGCAATCCACCAGCCGGCCGGAAGGATTCGGGTTGTACCAGTCGGTGGTCCAGCTGTCGCCGTATGTCTCGCTGTAATAGTTGTAGTCAACATAGGTCGGGTGATGGCTGAAGATCTGCAATGGGGTGGAAAGATAGTAGGAGGCGTTGTAATAGTCGTAATAATAGTCCGAAATCAGGTTGTCGTAAAGATAGCTGTTCAGGGAGTAGGGATAGCCGGCGCACATATTGGCCATATCGGCATCGCTGAAGGGACCCCAGCAGGCGTAGTCGATATCGCCGCCGCCCGTGTGGTTGAGAAATATGGTGAGGTTGCCGGGAGAACTGATCCTCATCTTGAACCAGGCCGGGTTCGGCCCCCCGCTGTACGGGTCGATGCAGCCCGTGCTGTTAAGGTAATAAAGTTCTGATGCATAGCCAGATGTGCCAGCGGAATAGGTCAGCCCGTACGGGTTTTCGTTGGTGCAGAAAGGCGTCGCGTTCATTTGTCCGCCACTGCACAGGCAGGTGGCTTGGGCAAAGGATTCCAACGCCAAGCAGGCAACCATAAGGAAACAAATGAATCTTCTCACTTTTATAAAAATTGCAATCTGCAAAATTACTAAAAAAATTAATACAAAGAAAATTTTGTGTAAATTTGCAAACTAAAAATAAGATATGTACAATTTCGCACTTATCGGAGCGGCCGGCTACATCGCCCCCCGCCATATGAAAGCCATTAAAGACACTGGGAACCAGTTGGTTGCAATGCTCGACAAGTCCGACAGCGTGGGCGTTGTGGACCGCTATTTCCCCGATGCCGCACTGTTCCTGGAAATGGAGCGTTTTGACCGCCATCTCTACCGTTTGCGCCGCAAAGGAGAAGGCCAGCAGGTTGACTATGTGTCGATCTGCTCGCCCAACTACCTCCACGACGCCCACGCGCGCCTCGCCCTCCGCAACCAGGCACACGCCATCTGCGAGAAACCCCTCGTGCTCAACACCTGGAATCTCGACGGGCTGGAGGACGTGGAACGCGAGACCGGCAGGAAAATCTACCATATACTCCAACTCCGCCTCCATCCTTCGGTCCTGAAACTGAAGGAGAAAATCGATGCCGACAAGTCGGGCCGGATTTACGATATCGACCTCACCTACATCACGGGCCGTGGACAGTGGTACTATTACTCCTGGAAGGCCGACGAGGCGAAGTCGGGCGGCATCACCACCAACATCGGAGTCCATTTCTTCGATATGCTGACCTACGTCTTTGGCGGCGTGAAGGAGAATATCGTGCATTACAAGTCGCCTTCCGCCGCGGCCGGCTTCCTCTGCCTCGAACGCGCCCGCGTCCGCTGGTTCCTCAGTCTTGACGCGGCTTACGTGCCTGCCGAATTGCGGGCGGAGGGCAAGACAACTTACCGTTCGATTCTTATCGACGGCGAGACCTTCGAGTTCAGCGACGGATTCACCGACCTGCACACGCGGGCTTACGAACAGATACTATCGGGCAACGGGTTCACGCTGGCCGACGCTCGCAACTATGTCGGCATCTGCCAGGAAATCCGCACCCACGACGCCATCGGCCGCGTGGGCGAATACCATCCCCTTTTGAAAACCGTTTTGTAGCCAATTCGGCGCAACAAACGAAATCAAATATTATTAAAAAAAATTATTGGGCAAGATGAAAGTATTAGTAACTGGAGGTAATGGCTATATCGGCTCTCACACGCTGATAGAACTGATCCGCGACGGCGGTTTCGAGGTGGTTTCCGTTGACAACCTGAGCCGTTCGGCCCGCGGCACAATGGACCGCATTGAGCGCGTCACCGGCCGCAAGGTGCGCAACTACGAGGTGGACTGCTGCGACAAGTCTGCGCTTTTCAGCGTTTTTGAAAAGGAAGGCCCCATTGACGGGGTGATTCATTTCGCCGCCTTCAAGTGCGTGCCCGAATCGGTTGACAAGCCGGTGATGTATTACCGCAACAACCTCAACTCGCTGCTCAACATTCTGGAAGCGTGCGAGCAGTTCGCCGTCCCCAACCTCATTTTCTCGTCGTCGTGCTCCATTTACGGCGAGGTGGAGAAACTGCCCGTCACCGAAGACACGCCCGCCGGCGAGGCCGCTTGTCCGTACGCCCATACCAAGCAGATTGGCGAGGCGATGATCCAGGCATTCTGCAAGTGCCACCGCGACAATTTCAGCGCCATCCTGCTGCGCTATTTCAATCCCGTGGGCGCCGATATGACTGGACTGAACGGCGAACTGTCGCCCGACAAGCCCAACAATCTGATGCCCATCATTATGGAGACGGGCATCGGCAAACGCCCCTCGATGACCGTTTTCGGCACCGACTACGACACGCGCGACGGCTCTTGCATCCGCGACTACATCCACGTCACCGACATTGCCGACGCTCACGTTAAGGCGTTGCAATTCCTTCGGGATAAGAAAAACACGTCAAATTGCACCGTGTTCAATCTGGGAAGCGGCAACGGCATTTCTGTTATCGAGATGCTCAACGCTTTCGAGAAAATCACGGGCCAGAAGCTGAATTATGAGCTCGGACCGCGTCGTCAGGGCGATCTGGCCGCCATCTACAGCGACAGTGCCAAGGCCGAGAAACTGCTCGGATGGAAGTGCCGCTACAACGTGGAGGATATGATCCGCTCCGCCTGGATGTGGGAGAAGTCCCGGATAAACGGCTAAACGGTAAACGATTCAACCGTAAGGGGACTGCTTGTGCGTCCCCTTTTTTATTTCCTTTGCTTTTTTATGATTTGGGCGTTCCGGCTCCCGATGGTCGCCGTCGGGCTTTCCGCACTAACTCGCTCATTGCCTTGCCGGCCCGATTCTTCATCCCATTTCCGCTCTCGCTCTTTCGTTCATTCTCCCCTTCCCTCAAAACCGCTCGTAAATGTGCTGCAATCCCTAACGCTGCGGTGCGCCAGCCGGACTATTCGCAGCACAATCGCTTGCTTTTGCACAACCCCTTCCCTTCCCCAAAATTAACCGCTTAACCGAGAACGCCGCCTTCGGCGGAAAAGAGGAAATGCGGAGGAAATTTCAAGGAAATTATCAGGAAATTTTTTCTCGTTTCTCAAGTTCAAATCAGTGATTAGTGAACTGCGATCAGTGATCTGAGTTGTTGAATCGACGAACGAAGCGAGCGCAAAGCCAAACTTGTTTGAGCTTTGCCAAGCAAGGAGGAGAAAATCGAGCGCAGCGAGATAATTGTTGAATTGTTGAGTTGTTGAACCTCATTATCCATTGTAAATTGTACATTGTACATTGTACATTGTACATTGTACATTGCTCATTGCTCATTGCTCATTGCTCATTGCTCATTGCTCATTGCTCATTG
>JAZQOJ010000173.1:0-4007 GCA_045627805.1 Bacteroidales bacterium | reverse complement strand
GATTTGGAAGAGACCCCAATTGAAACGGCTTTAGAAGATGCGGAAACGATGCCCGAACTGGTGGCGCAAACAATGCTGAAATCGGGCGCGACCTTGGCAACCGCGGAAAGCTGCACGGGCGGCGCGTTCGCCTCCAAGCTGACCGCAATGGCGGGCGCCTCGGAATACTTTGTCGGAGGAGTGGTATCGTACAGCAATTCGGTGAAAGAATGCGCGCTTGGCGTGCGACACCAAACGCTGGAGGCGTTCGGCGCAGTGAGCGAACAAACGGCCCGGGAAATGGCCGTAGGCGTGCGCGAGCGCCTCGGCGCCGACTACGGAACCGCCACCACTGGGATTGCCGGTCCCGGAGGCGGAACACCCGATAAACCCGTCGGCACGGTGTGGATTGCCGTGGCCTCGCCGAACGGAGTCGTAACGAAAAAACTCAGTTGTCCAGGACGTCGCCCGCAGGTCATCGAACGCGCCTGCAGCGAGCTGTACGGACTGCTCGTGAGAGCGGTGAAAATCGGCGAAACGGTTAATTTCGGTTAAACGGTTAATTTCGGTTAAACGGTTAATTTCGGTTAAACGGTTAACGTCGGTTAAACGGTTAAATTGGGTTAAAGGACGAACGGACGAACGGACGAATGGACGAATGGGCGAACGGACGAATGGACGAATGGACGAATGGGCGAATGGGCGAATGGGCGAACACACGAAGGGAATGTCCCGTTAGGGACATAGGCTCGGTAGATTTCGGCGAAACGGTGAAATTCGGTTAAACGGTTAACGTCGGTTAAACGGTTAAACGGTTAACGTCGGTTAAACGGTTAAATTGGGTTAAAGGGCGGGAAATGGACCGGCTGGCGCACCGCAGCGTTAGGGATTGCAGCACATTTACGAGGGCGCAGCCCGAAGTTAGTGCGGAAAGCCCGACGGCGACCGCAGGGAGCCGGAACGCCCAAAGAAAAGAGAAAATATTCGAGAACAACGAGAACGAGCATTCCTCATTCCTCATTCCTCATTGCCCATAGATTCTTCTGAGCACGGCTTCCTCCCGTTCCCAGCAGTAATGCTCCGCCGCCTCACGCGCCGCCAACCGACATTGCGCATATAATTCGCGGTCGGAGAGCAGCTGACTGATGGCGGCAGCGATTCCGTCGGGATTGTGCTCTTTCACGATGAGCCCCACGCGGCTTTCCTCCACAATGCGCGCCATTTCAGGCAAGTCGCTCACCACGCACGGAATGCCCGCACGGATGTAATCGAACAACTTGTTTGGCAAGCAAAAACGGTAATTGATGTTGGTGTCCTTTTCCAACGAGCAGCCGACATCGCACGCGGCGGTGTAGTTGCGCAATTCGTCGGGTGCCATCCGCGGCACAAATCGGACCTTCTCCTCCAACTGCTGTTCACGCACGAGCTGCCGCAATTGAGGCACCACGTCGCCGTCGCCGATGATCAGCAGCAGCGTGTCAGGGAGCTGCCGCATTGCCAAAATCAGTTCTTCGGCGCCGCGGTCCTTGTTGATGGCGCCCTGCATCACAACGATTTTCCGATCAAGAGGCAATTGCAAGTCCGCACGCGTCTTTGTTGGCACGAAGGCGCTCCGTTGCGGCACGTTACGCACCACATTCACTTTGTTTTTGCGCGGATACTCCTGGTCGTAGAGGTCGGCGATGGACTGGCACACCGTGATGACATCGGGAAGTTTTGGGAAGCAGAAACGCTCGATGCGCTGCCAGAATGCGCGGACCCGTGGTCGGTCCACCAGTTCGGGAACCCCGCAGAAATACTCGTGGCTGTCGTAAACCAGGCGAGTGCGCTTCAGGCGGCCCGCCACGAAATTAGGCAGCAGCGTGTCCAAGTCGTTGGCGACGAGGATGTCGGCACGATGAAAGAGCAAAAAAAGGAAAATGCGGAAATTGAATTCCGCATAAAACTTGAATCCTTTTCTGAATAAGAGATGCAGTCGCTTTGTTTGGTAAGCACGAGGCGCCAAAGCCGGTGAGTCGCTGTAGCGGCGGCCCACCAAAAGCACGTTGAAACCCATACTCACCAATGAGTTACAGACCTTGTCAACGCGCTGGTCGCTGAACAGGTCGTTCGTAACCGAAACAATGACGCGTTTCAAGACTTACTTGTTGAGACGGCGTGCCAATTCCTGAGCGACGTAGGAGGCCACGTCATCGGCGTAGGAGCCGCTTCCGAAACCGGCGTCATAGCCCAGTTCTTGTGCCAATTCGTGCGAGATACGCGGTCCGCCGCACACGAGGATCACCTTGTCGCGAAGGCCTTCCGCCTCCAACATTTCCACCAGTTCGGTCAGGTTCTTGATGTGCACATCCTTCTGCGTCACCGTTTGAGAAACCAGCAACACGTCGGCCTTCATTTCAATGGCCTTGGCGATGAATTCCTCGTTGGAGACCTGGCTTCCCATATTGAGTGCCTCAAACATCTCGTAGCGCTCGATTCCGTAGTGACCGGCGTAGCCCTTCATATTCATAATGGCGTCGATGCCCACCGTGTGCGCGTCGGTGCCGGTGCTGGCGCCGATGGCCACAATCTTGCGGCCGATGTGTTCACGGATGAAATCGTCGGTGGCGTGCATATCCATAACCGTTGACTCAACCTTCGGAACGTGAATCGACGAGAAATCGACGGTGTGCACCGTTGAGCCGTAGCAGTTGAAAAAGGTATATCCTTCGGTCAGCGCCTTGTGGAAAACCACCAGCGGGTTCTCGAAACCCATTTTCTTCATCATTTGCTTGGCTGCCTCCACGGCCTCATCGCCGCACGGAACGGGCAGCGTGAAACTCACCTGCACCTTGCCATCGTTCATCGTGTCGCCGTAAGGTTTCACCTTGGTTAAATCTAAAGTCTGATCAAAATCCTTTTGATCCATTGAATAAAGTCCACCACTCATTTTATCTGATTTTAATGTTTACAAAATTAGAATGCAAAAATACAAAATTTTCCATTGCTGTCCGCAAAAATTTTCTCGAAGTCCACATAGCGGAACTTTCGCACTTACGCAAGGGCACAAGAATTTTGAGTTTTATATTGAAGGCCAGAGGGCGGGAGGAAATCAGCCGAATAGGAGAAAAATCTCCTCGAAATTTCCTTCGCATTTCCTCTTTCCCGCCGTAGGCGGAACACAAGAAATAAGCAGGAAATTGATAGGAAATTAAAAGGAAATTTCTTATTCAACATATTCCTCATAATTATCTTTCATCATTTTCTTCATAGTCGTTTTCGTATGATTAGTATTTAAAAATTTCCTCCGCATTTCCTTAAAATTTCCTCCGCATTTCCTCTTTCCCGCCGTCGGCGGAACACAAGAAATAAGCAGGAAATTGATAGGAAATTAAAAGGAAATTTCTCATTCAACATACTCCTCATAATTATCTTTTTTCAGCAGCACGAAGTCGTCGGTTTCCTCTCGATACCAATATCGCTCCGCCGCAAAACTCCTTCCACCGAAATTCATTAAGATGCCTCTTTTCTGCTTTGTCAATCGCATATAATTGAACAGTTGCGCCCGATGATCCGACGTTAAACAGCAGACGGATTTCAGCTCAACAATCACATCATTCACCACTAAATCAGCTCTATAACGCTTTTTCATTTTACAATCCTTGTAAAACGCATCAAACCACACTTCACGTTCAAATGAAATATCTCTCAAAGCCATTTCTATTTGCATTGCTTCTTGATAGACCGCTTCTTCCATCCCGCATCCTAAAGTATTGTACACCTCCATTGCCGCTCCAACAATATTGTACATTTCAGCATACTGTTCTTTCATCATTTTCTTCATAGTCGTTTTCGTATGGTTAGTATTTAAAAATTTCCTCCGCATTTCCTTAAAATTTCCTCCGCATTTCCTCTTTCCCGCCGTCGGCGGAACACAAGAAATAAGCAGGAAATTGATAGAAATTAAAAGGAAATTTCTCATTCAACATATTCCTCATAATTATCTTTTTTTCATTTTCTTCATAGTCGTTTTCGTATGATTAGTATTT
>JAZQOJ010000172.1:0-2957 GCA_045627805.1 Bacteroidales bacterium | reverse complement strand
CGACACCCCGAGCTCCGTCCGCATTAAGATTACGCGCATAAAACGGTTTCAGAGGCGTGTTCTTTCCACTGCAAACAGAGAACAAAAAGGCATTGTTACAATCCGAATCGCGGGAGCCAAAAACCGCCGCCCACGAGCTCTCCTGCGGTGCAGAAACCGCAAAGGGGGCGACAACGCGCGAATTCGGCTGATGCGTATACAGGGTGTCGATGTACTGCGAACCATCGGACTGGATCCACTCCAACCGCGTATACCCCTGCGGCAAGGGCACATCGGCCCCGGCACCAAACGCCAACGCCCCACCTACCACGGCGGCCAAGATGCGGTAACACGCAGATGCGATCATTTCTTTCATCACGTTTTCCTCCCTTTGGTTTATTTTGTTTCGCCGGAAATCGGTTTCTGGCACGTCGAAGCCCGGATGACAAGCGGCGCGGGCAAATAGACCTCGCGGGGCGGCAGCTCGGGATGCTCGATGCGCTCCAGCAGCATCCTGAACACGGTTGCGCCAATCTCCCGACAGGGCTGGTGAATGGTCGTCAAGGGCGGTGTGAGGACGGACGCGAAGCGAACGTCGTTGAATCCCGCCAGCAACACATCATCCGGTACGCGCAGA
The DNA here is from genome assembly GCA_045627805.1 of Bacteroidales bacterium. Classification (GTDB taxonomy): domain Bacteria; phylum Bacteroidota; class Bacteroidia; order Bacteroidales; family WCHB1-69; genus UBA1756. The sequence goes on along the minus strand of JAZQOJ010000172.1, from coordinate 2,341 downwards.
CCGATTCGTTCTATCATCCGCTTGAAGGTCGCAGCCTCGTCGTCGTTCCCGCAGACGAAGGCATCGGGACGATCCTTCCGCCGCCAGACGCGGCGGAAAACGTTTACATCATCGGAGTCGGCGTCCATCACCGACCAGCGGCACCGTCCCCTGCCGATCATCTCGACGGCAGCCACGACTCCGCGCAAACGGTTCTGATGGCTTGGCGCCCGATCGGATCGCATCAGAAAACAGATATGCCGCGCGCCGACCTCGATCAGATGCGCGGCAACACGATAGCCGGCATCGAAATTGTTGATCCCCACCACGTCATATTCGCTCCGCACCGGCGATGGGGATACATCGTAGTCCGTCAGCACAACGGGAATGTTCGCCTGTTTGAAGATCGAGAGGATCTCCCTGTTGACTTCATCTGCGGTGGACAACTTCTCCACGGGCTGGAAAATCACGCCATCGACCTTTTCGTTGACAAGCTGGTGCGCGAGGTTCTTGGACTGGCTGGCTAGCACGTCGATGTCGAGCGAACACAGGTTACCCAGCAGCAGCGAATAGTTTTGCCGCTGTGCAATCCGCGAGATTTCATCGACGACGGGAGGGAAGAACTCCGTATAGGCGACACCGGGCACGAGCAATCCGATCTTACGTGAGAGTACACGCTTCGCCACAAAGGTTCCGCGCCCCTGCTGGGCGACCACCAGACCTTCCTGCTTCAAGAGTTCGAGTACGCGCACGGCGGTCAGGTTCGCAATGCCAAAGCGCCTGACAATCATCGCCTTACTCGGGAAAGCCGAGTGAGCACGAAACTTACCGCTCAAAATTTCCCTTTTGAGCGTCTCATAGACTACGAAATACTTTCGTTCCTTTGAAGGCATAGCTTGATTATATCACAAACCGAATGTTCCCGAGCAACTTGTATAAACAACTTCTCCATTTTTCGACCGAACACACAACGCCACGCACTCCAACACGCCTCGCACCTGTTTCCACAGCGCGCTGGTGAGACTTCCCCTACCATCAATGAGGAGTGCGCCTGTTTCTTTCGACTGACACTTTGGAACATGAAGGTTCTTTTTCAATCGTAAAAAGTTCCTTCAACCGTGGCACAAAATACAAGGGAACGGACATCAGAGGTCCCTCCCGATGGAAGTTCTTTTCCGAAAGGCGCAAGGCGAGATCCGGTTTGTGCTTCTTGACATAGCTCTTCAGACTCGGTGACTTGACGGCTTCACCGCCTTTCACTTCAACAGGCACGGTCTTATCGTCCACCTGCAGGATAAAATCAATTTCATGACAGTCTTTGACTGAAAAATAATGCGGCGGTACATCCATGAAAACCGACAGCTGCTGAAGAACATAATTCTCCACAAACGGTCCCTTGAACTGATAGTCCGACTTAGACAGAAGCGCCACCGTCGGCACCCGGGCCATGCGACGCGCCAACCCCGTGTCAAACAGAAATATCTTGTAGCAGTCAAGCCGCTCGAACGCCTTATGCGGGCACTCCGCTTTCGCGACATTGTAGAGACGGTTGAAGAGTCCGGCCTGCACACACCATTCGACAGCCGTTTCAAATTCACGTGCCCGAGCACCTTCCTTGATTGCACCGTAGAGGAACTTCTCATTTTGCTTTGCCAACTGCGGAATCACACTGCGGAACGTCAACAGTACCCGCGTGGCATCAATACCTTCCAAATGCTTTCCAAAATCACCCTCGTAAAAGGCCAGCAACTCGTCCTGTATGCGTTCCACCTCTTGCAAGTCTCGATTTCGACACCAGGCATCCACGCATTCGGGCATACCTCCTACCAGCAAATACCGATGATAGGCATCAAGCAGCTTCAGATGGAATGTCGCGTCTATTGTTTCACCCGGCTTGATCCAATTGAAAATACGAAAGGCCTCTGCATCCGATGCTTCAAGGAATTCGGCAAAATCCATCGGTCGCACATCAACCAGATTGACCTTGCCAACGGGATAGGACATCGGCTTCGCCAAAATGGTTCCCAACAGGCTGCCGGCTGCGGCCACATGCAACTCCGGCATGTCTTCGCAAAAGTATTTCAAAGCTCCTAAGGCTGGCGGAAACTCCTGTATCTCATCCAGTACCAGCAAAGTTTCGCCGGGTATGAACTTATGACCTGCAATGAGTTCCAACTCCTCGACAATCCGTTTTGGATTTTTAGTCTCGAACGCCATTCGTGGCGCGTCTTCACGATCAAAGCTGAAATAGGCCACATGCTTAAAATGGGTACGTCCAAACTCCTTCAAAAGCCAAGTCTTGCCAACTTGGCGGGCACCTCTCAGAACCAACGGCTTTCTAAACCGCGATTCTTTCCATTTC
>JAZQOJ010000171.1:0-2192 GCA_045627805.1 Bacteroidales bacterium | reverse complement strand
CTCGCATAAGCGCAGTATGCGCGCAATGTGGGGTTGGGTGAAGCGTGCGGCCACACTGGCATCTCGGAGAGATGCGACCTCGTAAGCGTGCGACTCTCTATATGCGGCGAAAGCAGATATCCCAATGACTCAACTCGGCCTACGGATTCCGGGAGTTGTACGGTTTCGGCGAATAAGACTGCGAACTAAAAAAAACGTCAGCACAGAAATTCGATAGGTATTTTTTCGTCTCGCCCGACTGAATGCCACATTATTTTTGTATCTTTGCCGCAAATTTTGCGACGATATGAATGCTTTTATGTCGCACAAACAAAACATCATCTATGTACATACACGAAAGAGACAATTGGACGACTTTCAGATGGGATTCTGCACAGGTATCATTCCTGCAAGAAACGGTGTGCCGCAAGCAAGGTTTGCTTTACGGAAGATTGAGCACATTGGGATTCGACAGCAAGGTGAAAACCATTGCCGAAAATCTCACCTACGATGTTGTATATTCTTCTGAAATAGAAGGCATTAGTTTGAACATCGACGAAGTGAGATCTTCCATTGCCCGCCGATTGGGCATAGAGAATTTGAAATATTCATCCCCAACGCATTACATCGACTCGGTGGTAAGTGTAATGTTGGAAGCCACACAATGTTACGACCAACCGCTCAGCAAGGAAAAACTTTGCGCCTGGCAGGCCGCCTTTTTCCCGACCGGCTTCAGCGAAGGCAGCCAGATAGAGGTTGGCAAATATCGCAGCCACGAGGAGCACATTGTAAGCGGTATGTTCGGAAGAGAGAAGATACATTATATGGCGCCCGCTCCGGAAAGAGTGGAAAGCGAAATGCGACAATTTCTCGCCTGGTTCAACAGCGACGAGCCGGTCAGCAGCATCGTCCGTTCGGCTATCGCTCATTTTTGGTTTGTCAGCATACATCCTTTTGAAGATGGCAACGGCCGCTTGGCCCGCATCCTTTCCGATATGCTGCTCGCCCGCGGAGAGAAAAGCAATTTCAGGTTTTACAACATTTCTTCCCAAATCAACAAGGACAAGAAACATTATTACGACATCATAGAACGAATGCAGCGGGGCGACGGCGACCTCACCGAGTGGATAATATGGTATATGCAAAAATTGGAAACCGCGATTGATGAAGCCGAAACGGTGATTTCCACCATCCTGAACAAAAGCTTCTTTTGGCAGAAGGCCTCGGCGGTACCGATGACGGAGCGCCAAACCCAAATGCTCAATCTTTTTCTTGATGGGAAAGAGGCGAAAATCACCTCGAAGAACTGGGCTTCAATGGCGGGCTGCTCGAAAGACACCGCCCTCCGCGACATAGAGGACCTTGTGAACAAAAACATATTGGTGATGGAGGTCCCTGGCGCGAAGCGTCCAAGCTACTCCATCGTTTACGATGCGGACGACCTTTCCTATTTCATCACCGAAGTGAGTATTGCCAACGAGAACGGGATTCCCTATCTCAATGGTTTATTCAAAGGCAAAAAGGTCGTGCACGAGCGGCTGCTCAAACTCGATGCGGAACTCTACCAAAAAGGGAAGCTCACCTTGCAGAACCTGCTCGCAAAATACTGCTCCTACTTGATGACCGAAATTTCATAAAATCGCGCCAAACTGCTGGAAATGAGAAAAAACTTGTAAATTTGCCGCGCCGTTCCCTTTGTGGATTTTGTTTAATGGACTTCGCAAAATTCGGAGGGGCGGTGGAAATGAGAAGTAGAAGTCCACTAATTTTTTTGCAACTGCAAAAACATTCGTACTTTTGCGCAAAATCAGGATGGAAAACACAATGGCTCACCTACTTATTCTCGTTGTTCTCGATGTTCTCGTTTTTCAATCGTAAGAGCCAAGTCCTAAACCAGTTATAATCACATCGCCAACTTGCAAAACTTGAACCAATAACAACCACTATGCCTGGCTTATCAAAATCCAAATACACCAATTTCCGCAAGTGCCCGAAATGCCTCTGGTTAGGCGCACACAAACCCGAAGAACAAATTGTTGACGCCTCCACGCAGGCCCGCTTCGACGCTGGCACCAACGTGGGCGAACTCGCCAAAAACCTCTTCGGCGACTTTACCGACGTTACCACCCACACGCCCGACGGCCGCCTCGACATCAAGGCGATGCTGGCCCGCACGCAACAGTGCGTGGCAGAAGGAACCGAGAATATCTGTG
>JAZQOJ010000170.1:0-13428 GCA_045627805.1 Bacteroidales bacterium | reverse complement strand
GAGACAGGAGGGCATCTTCCAGGACCTGCTTGACGAATGTAGGATTTCAAAAATGAGCAAGATGGAAAAGGAGAACTACGAGAAGAGCATCCTGGAGTACGAGGATGTTCAGGAGGCGATTGCCTACGCGAGGGAGCTCGCCGCCAAGGAGGCGTACGGGAAGGGCGTGAAGGAAGGCCGGGAAGAGGGAATGGAGAAAGGAATGGAGAAAGGAAGAAAGGAGGGATTAGTAGAAGGAATAGAAAAGGGTGTGGAAAAAGGAAGAGAGGAAGGAATGGAGAAAGGGATAGAGAAAGGGATAGAGAAAGGAAGAGCGGAAGCCATAGCGTCATTTGTTAGAAATATGTTGGAAAAAGGTATGGATCCCGCGACCATTTCAAGTGTCACGGGGCTGGCCGAAGACGAGATCAACAAGATGACGGAATAGTCCAGAGCGATTTCCTTCATTCTGCGGTGTGGGTGAGCATTCTCGATTTCGAGTTGGCCGAGCGGCGGCGCAGCGGGAAGCGTTTCCTGTTGCGCTGTGAATGGCCGGGGTGGCGCACCGCAGCGTTAGGGATTGAAGCACATTTATGAGCGGCTTTGGCGGAACGTGGGAAAAGGGCGAAAGGGCGAGGAAAGGAACGGGACGAAGATTGATTGGACCGGCAGGGCGGTGAGCGAAATTAGTGCGGAAAGCCCGACGGCGACCAGCGGGAGCCGGAACGCCCAAATCATAATCCGCGAAATGAGAATGTTGCAAAATAATCTGAATATTTGGTCTGATACATTATTTTTTCATCCTAAATCCCCAATAATTATGAAGCGCTTTCTTCTTCTTGTAGCGGTTGCGTTTGCTCTTTTTAATGCCACGCAAAGTGCAAGTGCGCAAGACGATTTTGAACTGCAAAACAAAAACAGTCACTACTACTTTTCGACAACGGTTGGCGGTGCGTACGCCGAAATTATGGTGGAGTCGGGAATCCCGGCGATGCTGGTGGGCCGCGACTTTTATGAAAAGGTTTTGAAAAACTCAGGACTGCCCTTCGAGCCGTCGGAGAGCAAAATCAGACTGTTGAACAATGTTTACAAAATTCCGTTCCGCGCGAAAGGGAAGGTGCGCGTCGGGAACCTGGTTTTTGATGGTCCGGTTTTTATTCTGGATGATTTTTCGGGCATCAGTATGCCCATTCAGTACCTGAAAGTGGAGGATGCCAAGAAAACGTTTGTCGCGCTTGACTTTCAAGAGAAAACGATGAGAGTGAGCGGGCAGAAACCGGGAATCAGCGGTGAGAAATTCAAGCTGAGTATTGATAAGAAAATGGGTTTCCCGATAGTGCGTTCCGCATTGAAAATGAGTGCTGAGGAGGGAAATGCGACTTTGAAAGGCGATTTCATTGTGGATTTCGGCAACCCGGAACTGCTTTTTCTGATGAAACACAAGAAGGTGGAGAAAGCTATCCAGAGCGGAAAACTCGAGCTGATTGATGTGTTGAGTGGACAGACTTTTGAAGTGGTCGGAAGTGCTTTTAGGACAGAAAACGTCACCATTTGCGGACGAAGTTTTGAAGGGAAAAGCATTGTTGTAACAGATAAGATGCCGGCCATTGAACAACTCGGTTTTTTGGGCATTCCGTTTTTCAAAAAAACGGTTGTTTTTGATTTCTCAGGTGGTGTGATGATGGTGCAATAGCAAGGTTGATTGGATTGTGAACTTGAGAAAAGTTATAGGATTCTCATCTTGAATTTTATTAAAAAATTGTATAAAAGTAAGTTGTGAAGTATGTTGGCGAAATTGATTGTGAAATAATGGAAGGAATTCCCACGGTTAGAATGCGATAAAAATAGAGAGATGGATACTGAAAAAAGGGAGAAGGAGATTTACCGGGTTACATTGGTTGGCGGTGCGGTGAATGTGCTGCTGTTGGTTTTCAAGTTTGTGGCGGGTTTTCTTGGAAACAGTGCGGCGATGTTGGCCGACGCAGTTCACTCTTTGTCGGACTTTGTAACCGACCTCATTGTGCTGGTTTTTGTGAAAATCAGCCATAAGCCGCAGGACAAGAGTCACGATTATGGGCACGGCAAGTACGAGACGCTGGCCACCACGCTGATCGGATTGGCCTTATTGGCAGTGGCGGTTGGCATCATAGTAAGCGGAGCCACCAAGATTGCCTCTTGGGTGCGAGGCGAAGAGTTGGCTGCACCGGGGAAGCTGGCGTTGTGGGCGGCGTTGGCCTCCATTGTGATGAAGGAGGGTGTTTACCGCTACACCATCGTCAAGGCGCGGAAGGTGAGGTCGCAAGCGATGGAGGCCAACGCCTGGCATCATCGCAGCGATGCGCTTTCGTCGGTTGGAACGGCGGTTGGCATTGGGGGCGCTATCTTTTTGGGACAGCGCTGGACGGTTTTGGATCCGATAGCATCGCTGGTGGTAGGCGCTTTCATTGTCAAGGTTGCTTTCGACTTGCTGAGAAGTGGGTTAGGCGAATTGATGGAACGTTCTTTGCCAGAGGATGTTGAGGGCGAAATAATGCGCATAGCGGCTTCGGTTGAGGGAGTTGTGGAGCCGCACGACCTGCGCACGCGCCGTATTGGCAACCGCTACGCCATTGAGTTGCACATTTATATGGACGGCGACATCACGCTTACTCAGGCGCACGACAAGGCCACAGAGGTGGAGCGTCTGCTTTGCTCACATTTTGGCGAGGAGACGCATATTGCGGTACACGTGGAGCCGGTGTCTTGTGTCAAGGGCGATGGGGAGCGGCATTAGCTCTCACAACGCAAGGATGGGACGGCTGGTCGAAATTTTCAGAAATTTTTCGGCTATCCAGCCCTTTTTCTAAAAAAATAAATGTACCTTTGCACCGCATTTCATTGAAGCAGTTTTTAATCTTAATTTTTTACAAATATGAAAAAAACATTGTTAGACAGATTCTCAAAGTACATTTCATTCGCCACCACTTCCGACGAGAACTCCGAAACCTATCCCAGCACCGCTACCCAGCTCGTGTTCGCCGACTTTCTCGTTGACGAACTTAAAAGAATCGGTCTTTCGGATGTTCAAAAAGATCAATACGGCTATGTAACGGCAACATTGCCAGCTAATTGCGATAAAGTTCTCCCCACCGTGGGTTTCATTTCCCACTTCGATACCGCGCCTGATATGCCTGGCGCGAAAGAACCCCGCGTGATTGAAAACTACGATGGTGGCGACATTATGCTGGATGCCGAAAGCAACACCGCGCTCACGCTCGCCGACTTTCCAGAGCTTGCCGACTACAAAGGTCAGACAATGCTTGTGACCGACGGCAAAACGCTGCTCGGCGCCGACGACAAGGCGGGTATCGCCGAAATCGTGACCGCTATGGAATACCTCATTGCGCATCCCGAAATCAAGCACGGCAAAGTACGCGTCGGCTTCACTCCTGATGAGGAAATCGGACAGGGTGTCAAGTACTTCGATGTCAAGGGATTCGGATGCGACTTCGCTTACACGATGGATGGTGGCGCGATTGGTGAACTGGAATACGAGAACTTCAACGCGGCATCTGCCAACATTAAGGTACAGGGCCGCAACATCCATCCTGGCTATGCCAAAAACAAGATGGTGAACGCACAACTCATTGCGATGGAGTTCAATGGAATGCTTCCTGTGGAGCAACGCCCGCAATACACGCAGGATTACGAGGGATTTTACCTTCTCGTACATATGGAAGGAACCGTTGAAAATGCCGCCCTCACCTATATCATCCGTGACCACGACCGCGCCAAATTCGAGGACAAAAAAGCTTATTTGCAAAAGGTTACCGATTTCCTGAATGCCAAGTACGGCGACCGTGTCGCTTGCGAAATCAAGGACCAGTACTACAATATGCGCGAGAAAGTGGAACCCGTTTTCCACATCGTGGAACTGGCGGAGGCGGCTATGAAGGCCGTTGACGTGACTCCGCGCGTGCAGCCCATCCGCGGCGGCACCGACGGCGCAAACCTCTCTTTCAAAGGACTTCCTTGTCCCAACATCTTCGCTGGCGGACACAATTTCCACGGAAAATACGAATACGTTCCGCTTGAGTCAATGGTGAAAGCAACCGAAGTGGTGTACAAAATCATTGAACTGATTGCCCGATAACCACTTTTTCACTCCTTTTCTCATAACCTTCTATCACTCATATTGCTATGGAACAACTTTACCGGCTCGCACTGCCGTTTTTGAACGGCTTTGGCATCACCAATATCAAGAAATTAGTACAATATTACGGCAGTGCCTCCGCCATTTTTGCTGAAAATAGCCGGCACAGCCCGTTAGGGAATCGTGTGCCCGTTCCGAAGATTACGCGCGAAGCACTCGCGGCCGCCGAGCAGGAATTGCGCCACATCGAGCAAAATGGTATTCGCGCCTGTTTCTACACCGACGACGATTTCCCGAAGCGGCTCCGCGCTTGCTCCGACTCGCCCTATCTTTTTTTTTACAAAGGTGAGCCGGCCTTCAACGAGCAAAAGATGGTGGCGATTGTGGGCACGCGCAACATCTCGCTGTATGGGAAAGACATTACTCACAAGATAATCAGTGAGTTGGCTGAACACAATGTTTGCATTGTGAGCGGACTTGCCCGCGGTGTGGACGCGGTGGCGCACGAACAAGCCCTTGACAGCAACCTGAAAACGGTGGCCGTGATGGGTTGCGGGCTTCACACCATCTATCCTGACACCAATGAGCGGCTCGCACACCGCATTCTTCATCAAGGCGGCACCCTCATTTCCGAATTTCCGTTTTTTACCAAGCCCGACCGACAGAATTTCCCGCAGCGCAATCGCATCATTGCGGGGCTTACCGATGTCACCCTTGTGATGGAGACGGCGGCCAAGGGCGGAAGCGTCATCACTGCGCACATCGCGCATTCCTACAACCGCGACGTGATGGCTGTGCCAGGCGACATCTTCTCTTCAACTTCCGAAGGATGCCACGACCTTATCCGAAAAAACATCGCCGCCATCGCTACCTCCGGCGCCGACGTGGCCGACTTGATGGGATGGGACCTCCAGCCCAAGCAGCCCGTGCAGCGGAAACTGTTCGTAGAACTTTCCGATAACGAGCAAGTTGTCGTTGACTTCATCGCGCAGCAATCGACTCCGATGATTGACGATTTCGTGGCCGCGCTTCCTCAGTTTCCCCCATCGAAACTCGCCTCGTTGCTGCTGCAACTGGAATTGAAAGGCGTGATTGAATGCCTGCCCGGAAAAATGTATCGCCTCTGTCCCTAAAAAATGTGTTCCGTGTTCATTAAACTCGGAAATATCCGTAATTTTGCAGCCCAAAAATCAGGAATATGGAAGACATACGGCACATTAGCAAGCAGAAGTTGACGAAATTTGTTGAAGAGATAGGGGAGAAGAAGTTCCGCGTGGCGCAGATTGAGGAGTGGCTGTGGAAGAAGGGCGCGCGGAGTTTCGATGAGATGACCTCTTTGTCGCTGGCTTTGCGGCAGCGGCTGGCAGAGAATTTCGTGTTCCTGCGCACCGAGATTGGCGAGCAGGTGCAGAGTGCCGATGGCACGGCGAAGTTCATCTTTGCGTTGCACGATGGCCGGCGCGTGGAGGGCGTGCTGATTCCCGCCGACGGACGTGTCACGGCTTGCATCTCTTCGCAGGTGGGCTGCCCGCTGGGCTGCAAGTTCTGCGCTACGGGCACGATGGGCTTTGTGCGGAATCTGCACTCCGCCGAGATTTTCGACCAATTCATCCTGATGAATCAAAAGGCGCAGGAACTCTACGGCCACCACATTACCAACATCGTTTATATGGGAATGGGCGAGCCGCTCCTGAATTACGAAAACGTGATGCTTTCGATAGAGCACATCACTTCGCCGAAAGGACAGGGATTGTCGCCATCGCGCATCACCCTGTCAACGGTGGGCATCGCACAGGGAATCAAGCGGTTGGCCGACGATGGCTTCAAGCCGGAGGTGGCGCTGTCGCTGCATTGTGCCGACGAGGTTAAACGCAAGGAGCGGATGCCTGTCACCGAGCACCAGACTTTCGAGATGTTGCAGGAGGCGCTGGCTTACCTGCACGAGAAAACGGGTAAGCGTATCACCATTGAGTACCTGATGCTCAACCATTGGAACGACAGCGTGGCCGATGCCAAGAAATTGTTCCATTTTTGCAGGGCATTCCCCGTGAAAATCAATCTTATAGAGTACAACGATACGCAAGCGGGCTACGAGAAAAGCCCCGAACAGCACGTCAGCGCCTTCATTGATTTTCTGGAATCGAAAAATATGGTGGTCAATATGAGGCATAGTCGTGGGAAGGACATTGCAGCCGCTTGCGGACAGCTGGTGAAAGAGTCTTTGTAGATTTGATTCGTGAGTCAGACGAAAGGTTGATGATTCCGTTATTTTTTCCTGCCATTGTATTGAAAAATAGTGTAATTTTGCCGCTTGTCTTCAAGTGAGTATGTTTTTTGCTTGCTCGTTTGTAAGTACTTTATAACTAATATTTTAAAAGAAAATACATTCAGAAAGTCCATTATGAATCTCGAAAATCTCAGGATATTTTTTACCAATGTGTTTTCTTTTGATGACAAATGTCCGCTTCTTTTCACTCAGTTTTACTTTTGGGCGTTTTTCGCCTTGGTTTTCGCCTTGTTTGCCTTGATGCGCAACAAGACGCTTCTTCGCAATGCTTTTTTGTTTTTTGTAAGTCTGTTTTTTTACTATAAGACTTCCGGACTTTTTGTTATAATATTGATAATCACAACGTTGTATGGATATTTCATAGCGCGTTGGATGGGAAGGACGGAGCGGCCGTTTTGGCGAAAGCTGTGGCTTACTGTCGGCGTTGTGTTGAATTTGGGCGTTTTGTGTTATTTCAAATATGCCTATTTCTTTACCGATGCTTACAACACACTGGTTCACACCGATTATGGGGTGGTGAACTATTTGGCTTTGTGGACCAACGAACTGTCGGGAACCCACTATTTTGATGCGAGCAAGATTTTGCTTCCGGTGGGCATTTCTTTTTATACTTTCCAGAGTATCAGTTACTTGGTTGACGTTTACCGCAAGCAGGTGGAGTCCATCGGCAACATTCTGAATTTCGGTTTTTACGTCAGTTTCTTCCCCGGGCTGGTGGCGGGCCCGATTATTCGTGCCAATCAGTTTGTGCCGCAGTTGTACAAGAAATTCTTTCTGTCGCGCCGCCAGTTTGGAATTGCTATCTTCTGGATACTCAATGGTTTGATAAAGAAAATCGTGATGAGCGATTACCTTGCGGTGAATTTCGTTGACCGCGTGTTCGACAGTCCTCATCTGTTTACCGCCTTCGAGAATCTGTCGGCGCTGTTCGTTTATTCGCTACAGGTTTACGCTGATTTCTCTGGCTATACCGACATTGCGATAGGCGTTGCGATGCTGATGGGGTTCTATTTGCCGCAGAACTTCAACTCGCCGTACAAGGCGACGAATGCGGGCAATTTCTGGAAACGCTGGCACATCTCGCTGTCGAACTGGTTGAAAGACTATTTGTACATTCCGCTGGGAGGAAACCGCAACGGAACGGCAGCCACCTACATTATCATAGTGGTGTTGGCGATTGTTTCGGTCTTGGTTTCCAGAAGTCTGTTGCTGGCTTACATTCTGCTTTGCATAGCGGTGCTGCTGGCTTTTGTGGCGATTGTGTTTCCGAAGGCGCGCAAGGCCATCAACACCAATCTCAACAATATGGACACGATGTTGCTGGGGGGTTTCTGGCACGGCGCCAGTTGGAACTTTATGATTTGGGGCGGTTTGAACGGCCTGGGCATCATCATTTACAAGATTTGGCGGCGGATGAAGATGTATATGCGCACGCTGGTGACTTTCCTTCTGTTTGCTGGGGCGATGGTGCTTCATCACTTCTTTCCGATTCCGGTGGTGGTAATCGCCTGTGTGTGGCTGGGTGCGATTTTCGTGGGCACTTTTTTCAAACACCTGGGCTCGCTGATTTTCCCGAAGGCGCACGTTGGATGGCTTGACACGGCGTGGGGCATTTTGCAGACTTTCGTTTTCATCTCGTTCACGCGTTTGTTCTTCCGTTCGGGCTCGAACCTGGATCCGGCGGTGGCCAACGAGACGGCCTGGAACACTGCGAAGTCGATGGTGGCGCAGATCGGTGGCAAGTGGGACTTGGCTCCGATTCCCGACATTTTGAGCACCTACCGCTATGTGTTCATCCTGTTTGTGGTGGGAATGATCATCCATTGGCTGCCGGAGCGCTGGAAACGCCGTTACCGTTATCATTTCGCCATAATGCCCATCTGGCTGATGGCGCTGGTGGTGGTGGTGGCCGTGTTTCTCCTTTACCAGTTCGTGACCGCCGACCTTCAGCCGTTCATTTATTTCCAGTTCTGATTTGTTGATTTGTTGAATGGTGGAGGGGCATTAAGCGCTATTGGATTGGCAAGGTGGAAGTGGATAATTGACTATTGAGTTGGAAATTGTCTGGCTGGCGCACCGCAGCGTTAGGGATTGGCAGCGGTACGAGCGGATGCAGTGAAAGCGGAAAGGAGAACGGAAGGGGGAGAGCAAATGAAATGGAAAGCGCTTTCTATCAATGAGATAAGCGAGTTTAGCAGAAAGCCCGACGGCGAAGCCGGAACGCCCAAATAAGAAAAGAAAAAAATATTTTCAAAAAAGTTGTTCGCATTAAAAAAAGTTGTATTTTTGCACACTCAAAACCGATGCCCAGGTGGCGGAATAGGTAGACGCGTCGGTCTCAAAAACCGATGAGGTAACACTCGTGCCGGTTCGATCCCGGCCCCGGGTACTGAAGCGGGAGAATCAAATGATTTCCCCGCTTTTTTTATTTCCGAAATGATTTGCAATGTTCCAACGGAAATGGTGGGAGGGCGGAAATTCTTCGGGATGGCGCGCCTCACCGTTTTTACGATTTAAAAAAACAACGGCGATTCCCATCGCCGTTGATAACCATTAACCTTTAATGATACGTAAAGGATTCTCTCCTTTTGTTGTTCGCAATCTTTTACGCCGAAAGCGAAAAGAATGTTACAAAAAAAATAAAAAAAATTCACGCATCTGTTTTATGTACCGAAACAGGTGCGTGAATGTTGCCTATTGTTTTGAAAAACTTGCTCAGTATTATTGGATTGCTGCCTTGATGAAGTGATAGAACAGCGGATGCGGGCGGTTGGGGCGCGACTTGAATTCGGGGTGGAACTGGCAGGCCACGAACCAGGGATGGTTGGGAAGTTCGATCATTTCCACGATGCTGCCGTTGGGCGAAGTGCCGCAAAGTGTCATTCCATTTTGCAGAAGGGTTGCCTTGAACTCGTTGTTGAACTCGTAACGGTGGCGGTGGCGCTCAGTGATTTCTTCTTTGCCGTAAGCTTCGAAGGCGCGGGTTCCCTTAGCGATTTTGCACGGGTACTGCCCCAGGCGGAGGGAGCCGCCAAGGATGCTGTATTCGTTTTGCCCGGGCAGGAAGTCGATGACGGGATAGGGGGTGGTGGGATCGATTTCGCGGCTGTTGGCACCCTGAAGGCCGCACACGTTGCGTGCGAACTCGATGATGGCGATTTGCATACCGAGGCAGAGGCCGAGGTAGGGGATGTTGTTTTCGCGGGCGTAGCGAGCTGCGTTGATCTTGCCTTCGATGCCGCGGGAGCCGAAACCGCCGGGGATGATGATGCCGTCGGCGTCGCGCAGGGCCTGTCCGCTGCTCTTCTCGGTGAGTTCTTCGGAGTCAACCCAGATGATGTGCAGTTTTGCGTGATTGAAGATGGCGGCGTGCTTCAGCGCCTCCACCACGCTGAGGTAAGCGTCTTGGAGTTCGATGTATTTGCCAACCAGGGCGATGTTGACCTTCTTGTCAACGATTTTGCTTTTTGCTACCATATCCTGCCAGTCGCTCAGGTCTTTTTCCTTGCACTGGAGGCGCAGGCGCTTGATGACCTGTTCGGCGAGGCCTTCTTCTTCAAGGGCCAGCGGGATTTCGTAAAGCGAAGGCATATCGAGGTTCTCGATGACGTTTTCGTATTTCACGTTGCAGAAAAGCGAGAGTTTCTCTTTGATTTCCTTTCCGATGGGGCGGTCGCAGCGGCACACGAGGATGTCGGGTTGGATGCCCAGGCCGAGGAGTTCCTTCACGCTGTGCTGCGCGGGTTTCGTCTTCAGCTCGTTGCTGGGGGTGATGTTGGGGATGAGTGCCACGTGAATGTACATACAGTTGGACTGTCCCTCTTCGACCGCGAACTGGCGGATGGCTTCGAGGAAGGGGAGACTCTCGTAGTCGCCGACGGTTCCGCCGATTTCCACGATGGCCACGTCCGCATTGTTGCTTTCGGCGTTGATGCGGATCTTCTCCTTAATCATATTGGTGATGTGCGGAATCATCTGGATGGTGGAGCCGGCATAAACACCGTTTCGCTCATTGTTGATGACCGTGTAGTACACTTTTCCCGCCGTCACGTTGCAATGTTTGTTGAGATTTTCGTCAATAAAACGTTCGTAATGGCCGATGTCAAGGTCGGTTTCACCACCGTCGTCGGTGACGTAAACCTCGCCGTGCTGATAGGGGTTCATTGTGCCGGGATCCACGTTCAAATAGGGATCCAACTTCTGCATTGTAACCTTTAACCCTCTGGATTTCAATAATCTACCTAATGATGCTGCGGTGATTCCTTTTCCGAGTCCGGAGACTACGCCGCCTAAAACAAAAACATACTTCGTGGCCATTTGACTTAGTTTATGATTAAACGGGTGCAAATTTACACAAATTTATTGAAGTGGCGATGCCATAATTTTACATTTGCAACCTTTTTTATTCGGAATGTACCCCATTCATCTTGTCAATTCAGTAGCACTTGCTGCGAGGTGTTTTCATAATGGTTAAATGGTTATGCGTTAAATGGTGGAATGGACGAATATAATCAACAAGACGAAAGGGGGATAATTCCAAAAAAAATCTTAAATTTGCAGCGTCGTTTTTTTGGGACTTTTGTTAAACGGACTTCGCAAAATCCAGGGGAGCGGCGAGAAGTTGCATAATAATTGAAGTCCGCTGTTAATCAAACACTATTTATGAAAAAATCAATTTTATTTTCCTTCCTTGCAATTGCGTTATGTCTGGGGCTGTCTTCGTGCCACAAGGGGGAGCAGTACACTTGCAGCATCAGGATTGAAACAGAAAGACTTCACCGCTACGACCTGACTTATCAGTCTGCTGTCGCGAAAGAAATGAATGATCTGTTTTCCATCTTCGGCGATGAATTGAAAACAGACGAATACGACACGTTCACCATTGCTGCGACAGATGAGAGCGACCTAATCAACCAAGTGAAAAAACATTGCGAGAAAGCCGAAAGGAAAGTCTCTCCCCGTGAGTGGAAAGCATTCCATACCATAAAAGTGTATTGGCGCAAGGATGAAACGAATTGCACCACCATATACACCACTTCCTTCGGAAAGGATGCGATACCTTTGCAATTTAATCCAAGCCACACCGAACCCCTACTGTACTATGACGAATCAAATTCAAACTGGGTGGAATTCAACCGAAGCGACGATTTTTATATCCAGGGCTTTGCATTAAGCGGACAAATACCTCGGGACATTCTGCCAGTTGCTAAAGGATATGATTACAGACTTCCCAAAGACTTGAATGCTGGCACGTGTGGGGGCTATATCTACCTGTTTGCCGCTTATGATCCCACACAGAATTCGGATCCCGTCACCGATATGATTGTTCTTTATTCACACAAAGATTCTCACCCGCAAGATTTCACTTACACCTACCAAGGACGAGTTTACAAAATGGCAAAGTGGTATGACCGACTACAATATGATGGGGAATTGAACACTGGTTGTGGCACCAAATCGCACCTTTACTTTATGTACACCACTGATTACAACGATGGTTGGGAGCTCAGAGATATGAAAGAACACGTTCGTGGCCTGCCGCGTCCGCTTACCGAAGCAACTATGTCCCAAGGCACCAATGCCAAATGGCAATATGTCCCCACGGTGGATGAATGGACCGGAGAGATCTACGGATATGACGATAACCGTGAAACTGCTTGCAATTGCAATGATGGCGTTGAAGATGGTGACGAAATTTACCTCGATGGTTATTACGTTAAAAAATAACCTTCTTTCCCTTGAAATAAAACGAATCCCCGCAGCGTGTTGCCGCGGGGATTTTTTTATCAGAGCCGCCCGGCGTGCCGGTCCATTGATCATTCAGGTTCCGCGAGTTGGAAATATGGTTATATTAGACAAATTTTTCGTACATTTGCACCCTTAATTTGGCAAGATGCACATTATGCCAAAATGAGCCTAACTGTTTAATGACCAATATTTTAATAAAATATAGACACTGGTTTCTCGGCATCACGCTTGCGCTTTCTGCGCTGTGTGCGGTGCTAATTTTCCGTGTCAACATCAACACCGATATGTCGAAATACCTTCCCGACGACTCCAAAATGCGGGCGGGTATTGAAATAATGAGCGACGAATTCGGCGATCTGGCTGAAAATAACGGCGGTGGCATACGGGTTATGTTCAACCAATTGTCGGAAGAGCAAAAGAACGATATAAAGTCGAAACTGCGTGAAATAGAGGATGTTAACAGTGTCATCACGCAGGAGAACGGCACGCGGACGCTGTTTGAGCTGGGCGTTTCCAACTCTGTTGACCAAGTGGCGCTGGGCGAAGAGATTTGCGAGCAGTTCGGCAATGCCGAAGCGGTGGAAACCAGTCAGGACGGTGCGGCCGCGGGTGGCCCGATGTTGATTGGCGCCGTTCTGCTTTTGCTCGTCATCCTATTCTCGATGTGCCGTTCCTGGCTGGAACCTGTGCTATTTCTTGCCTCAACCGGCATCGCGGTCGTGCTCAATGTGGGAACTAACGCGCTGCTACCCAGTGTTTCTGTTACCACACACTCTATCGTGGCGGTGCTCCAGCTGGTGCTCTCGATGGACTATTCCATCATCCTGCTCAACCATTTCCGGCAAGACAAGGCCCTCACCAGCGACAGTGCGGAAGCGATGCGCAAAGCGGTTCGCCGCGCCTCAGCGCCCATCATCAGCAGCGCCCTGACCACGATTGTCGGTCTTATTATGCTGGTTTTTATGAAGTTGAAAATCGGCGCCGACTTGGGCGTGGTGCTCTCGAAAGGCGTTTTGTGCAGCTTGATTTGCAATTTCACGGTTCTTCCCGCCCTCATCCTGATGGGGGAAAAGGGCATCTACAAGTCAGCCAAAAAGGTGCTGCCGATTCCCACCGAGAAGTTGGCGAATTTCGGTCTTCGGTTCCGGATTCCGCTCACATTGTTGTTTGTAGCCGTTTTTGTTGGTTCCTATATTCTTCATAATCAAACGAATATAATTTTCTATAATGCCACCGAATCTAAGATTGAGCAATATTTTCCCAAGAAGAATCCGGTGGTTTT
>JAZQOJ010000169.1:0-5460 GCA_045627805.1 Bacteroidales bacterium | reverse complement strand
TTTAGCGGCCTGTTTTTCCACGGCGTCCATCAGGTGAACAGAGTCAATGGACTCGATCATGTCCACCTTGCCTACAACAAATTTTACCTTGTTGGTCTGCAAATGACCGATGAAATGCCAGCAAATATCCTTGGGCAGATTTTCGTACTTAAGCTTCAATTCCTGCACCCAGTTCTCACCGAAGTGGCGCTGACCAAGCTGGTACGCTTCCATCACCTCCGATTCGGGCTTTGTTTTTGAAACCGCGATGAGTTGCACGCTCTGTGGAATCTCGTTCAGGATTTTTGTGTAAACTTCTTTATTCATAATGATTTAACTAAAAAAAAGAGAACGTTAGGATACGTTCTCTTCACAATATTTCGGAATAATACTACTCTTCATCTTCGTCATCATCGCCGCCCACACCGAGAATCTTCATCAGTTCATTTTCGTCCTTAACTTCCTTAGCGCCAGACGGGAGTGCGAAATCAACGGGTTTCACCTTCTTGCTGGGCGTGATTTCGGTAACTTCAGTCGTAATAGTGACCTGGGTGCCCTGAATGTCTCTCTCAATCGTGTTTTTCATCACGAAGCCGACGAGGCCGGGATAGCTGGCGAAATTGATGGAAGGATCGGAATTGAAGTCCTTGGAGACATAAAGCGTAGTGACTTTTTCCTCGTCGGTTTCCAGGTCAACCGTCTTGCAGAGAACTTTTTCGCAGGAGTAGCCCGCGATGGTTTCCTTTTCGCCCGTGTAAACCAGATCCTGCTTGATATTCTCAAGTGATTTGGTGATGTCCGCTTCAGTGGTGGCCATATAATACTGCCCCATTCCGGTAATGTCGAAAACAGTGTATAAGGTTTTGGTGTTGCCATTGGTGATGACAATCACGTTGATGCCGGGGCTGGCCTGAACCACTTTTGACACATTGCCGAGCGCGTACTGCACGATCTCGTCAGGGATGCTGTTCATAATATTGGGGTCGGTGGTGCCGGAAACGGTCATTTTAGACTTGATGATGCCAGCGAATTCTTTCTGTGCGTTCAATGCGCTTGTTGCGAGGAGCAAAAAGGCCACAAGGAGTAAAGTGATTTTCTTCATTTTTATAAATTTTAAATTGACAATCAAATAACGTGCAAAAATACATTATATTTTTGAAATACTCTTAAAATATCGAAAAAAAAGCGTAATTTTGCACCAGATTTGAAAATTCAAAACAACATTAATTAAATATAAAACAGAACTATGAAACAGACAGTTTTTAGAGAGACGCACGAGAAATTAGGCGCCAAGATGGTAGAATTCGCAGGTTATTGGATGCCCGTACAATACGAGGGGCTGAGCGTTGAGCACCTCCACGTTCGCAGCAAGGTGGGCGTTTTCGACGTATCGCATATGGGAGAATTCACGGTGAAAGGTCCTAAGGCGCTGGCACTTCTGCAGTACATCACATCCAACGATGTGGCGGCTCTTTACCCTGGAAAGGTTCAGTACTCCTGCTTCCCGAATGGCAAGGGCGGCATCGTGGACGACCTTTTGGTTTACAACATCGCGGAGAACGACTACCTGCTGGTTGTGAACGCGGCCAACATCGACAAGGACTGGGCTTGGGTAAGCAAGCAGAACGAGAAGTTCGGTGCCGAAATCGCCAACATTTCCGAAAACATTTCCCAGCTGGCCATCCAAGGGCCTCTGGCACTCAAGGCGATGCAGAAGCTGACTGACACTCCCGTCGTGGATATGGAATACTACACCACCAAGACTGTCACCTTCGCAGGCATTCCGAACGTGATTTTCTCCACCACCGGCTACACAGGCGCTGGCGGCTGCGAAATCTATTTCAAGAACGAAGACGCCCTCAAGATCTGGGACGCCGTTTTTGAAGCCGGCAAGGAATTCGACATCAAGCCCATCGGTCTGGGCGCACGCGACACCCTTCGTCTCGAAATGGGATTCTGCCTTTACGGACACGAAATCGACGACACCATCTGTCCTATCGAAGCAGGCCTGGGCTGGATCACCAAGTTCAAAGACGACAAGGACTTCATCGACAAAGAGTATATGCTGAATTTGAAAGCCGAGGGTCTCAAGCGCAAACTCGTTGGCTTTGAAATGATTGACCGCGGCATCCCGCGTCTGGAATACGAGGTTTGCGACGCTGAAGGCAACAACATCGGCATCGTGCGCTCCGGCACCCACGGCCCGTCCATCAACAAGTCGGTCGGCACCGCCTGGGTAAAGGCCGAATTCGCAAAGACAGGCACCGAGATCTACATCAAGATCCGCGAGAAACTGGTGAAAGCCGTTACCGTGAAGATGCCCTTCTACAAAGGTGAATAATCATTCATAAACCCTAAGAAAAGTTTATAAGGTATAAGTGTAAAATTTTGATACCGAGTACTTTATAAACTTTTCTTTTTTTTCAAAAGAAGATTAATGAAAATCAACATTGTCACACTCGGCTGCTCCAAAAACAACGTGGATTCGGAAGTGCTGGCGGCACAATTTCAACGCAAGGGGCACACGGTATTCCACAATTCGGAAAAGGAAAAGGGATTTGACGCGGTAGTCATCAACACCTGTTCCTTCATTCAGGACGCCAAGTCGCAGGCCATCGACGAGATCCTGTTCCAGATTGAGCGGAAGAAGCGAGGCCTCATTAAAAAGGTTTACATCATCGGCTGTCTGGCGCAGCGTTACGAAGCCGACCTGAGAGAGTCGTTTCCCGAAGTGGACGGGATTTTTCCCTTCGCGAAGCTCAACGAACTGCTGGAAGAGACCACGTTCGACCTGCTTTGCCAGTCGGAGCGAATACTCTCGACGCCCCCCTACTACGCCTATATGAAGATATCGGAGGGCTGCGACCGCCAGTGTTCCTACTGCGCGATCCCGCTCATCAGAGGGAAGCAGGTGTCGAAACCCGTAGAAATGCTGGTGAGGGAGGCGGAAACGCTGGCCGAGAAGGGAGTGAAGGAGATAATGCTGATTGCGCAGGACCTCACCTACTACGGGATGGACCTGTACAAGCGCCGCGACCTGGAACGGCTTTTGCGCAAGCTGGCGCAAGTAAAGGGCATTGAATGGATACGCCTGCATTACGCGTACCCCATCAACTTCCCCTACGAGATACTTGATGTAATGAACGAATACTCAAACATTTGCAGGTATTTGGATATGCCATTGCAGCACATCAGCGAGGAGATTTTGCGCAGTATGGGGCGCGGAGGCACGCCGGCGCAGATTTACAAACTCATCGAGCGCATCCGCGAAAAGGTGCCCGGCATTGCGCTGCGAAGCACACTGATTTCCAGCTACCCGACAGAAACGCGCGAGCAGCACAAGGAACTGCTGAAATTCGTGAGCGACATCCGCTTCGACCGGCTCGGATTCTTCTCCTATTCGCAGGAAGAAGGAACGCCCGCCTATCCGCTCGGCGACCCGATCAAGGAAAGGGAAAAGAACCGCCGACTGGAAGAGCTGATCGCCCTTCAGGAAGAAATATCCTTGGACCTAAACCAAAAGAAAATCGGCAGCGTGCTGAAAGTGATGGTGGATGACGAGGACGAAAAATATTACATCGGCCGAAGCGAGTTCGACTCGCCGGAAGTTGACGATTCGGTTCTGATTGAAAAAAGCGAGAAACTGCAAATCGGGGAATTCTATCCCGTGCTGATAGACCGTGCTGACCGATTTGACTTATACGGACATAAAATTTAGATAAGACATTGTTATTTAGAATATTAGGAGCAATAATCGGGGGTATTTTGAGCGGCAGATTCTTCGGCGGCCTCATCGGTTATTTCATCGGTTCGTGGCTTGACGGCCTATTCTCCCCGAAAGTGAAGGTGCACACCCAGCGCTCCACGCGCAACGACTTCCTGGACTCACTGCTGATTCTCACGGCCGACATCGTTAAGATTGACGGCTCTTTCGCGAAATCGGAAATGAACTACATCAAGAGTTACCTGGTGCGCTCGCTCGGTCCCGATGAAGCCAGCGAAGCACTTTTCCGGCTGAAGGAAATCCTGGAAGAGAACTATAATGTGCAGTCGGTCTGTTACCAGCTGAGGAATGCGGCCAGTTACTCGGAACGGCTGCTGATTGTGCAGTTCCTTTTCGGGCTGGCACTGGCGGACGGCTACATTCACACATTGGAGAATGCTGAAATAGAAAGAATTAGCATTTGGATGGGCATTACCCGCAACGATTTCGAGTCAATGCGGACAATGTACACGGGCGGTTATTCGCGGGCGGAGAGCTCGCACTCCGGTTCCAACACCGGAGGCGGCACGGGCTACCGGAGCCACACGCTGGATGACGACTACAAGATACTGGAAGTCAGTGCGAACGCCACCGACGACGAGGTGAAGAAGGCCTACCGGACGCTTGCCAAGAAGTACCATCCCGACAGGGTGGCCCACTTGGGCGACGATATGCGCAAGCAAGCGGAGGAGAAGTTCGCCAAGTTGAGCGACGCCTACGACCGCATCAAGAAGGCCCGCGGAATGAAATAATCTTTAAATTAAAATATGTATAAGGGTGCAGGGATTCAAAAAAAATATGTAACTTTGCAACTTGTTTTTAGAATAGCAAACTACTATGATTGACACGAGTAAAATTCGTATTGTTCCAGACTTTCCTAAGAAAGGCATCAAGTTTTTCGACATCACGACGGTGATGAATGATGCAGAACTATTCCGCAGTGTTTTTGATGAGATGCTGGCTGCCGCCAAGAAAATGCAGCCCGACGTGATCGTGGCATTGGAATCGCGTGGCTTCTTCTTCGGCCCCTCGCTGGCCTTGGCGCTGAACATCCCGTTCGTGCCCGTGCGGAAGGCGGGAAAACTCCCCTACACGACTTACAAAGAGACTTATCACCTGGAATACGGCGACGAGAGCATTGAAATCCACACGGACGCGATGAAGAACGGTCAGCGCGTGCTTATTTTCGACGACATTCTGGCCACTGGCGGCACTGCCTCAGCAGCCATCAACCTGGTCAACCATTTCGCCCCCACCTACGTCGGAGTGATGTTCCTGATGGAAATCGCCTTCCTCAACGGCCGCGAGAAGTTGACCGCCGCCAATGACGTGGTGGCCCTGATTTCAGAATAACAATTTATAAATCAACCAAATAAAACTTTAGATTTATGGAAAACATTGATTGGAGCAAATTATGCTTTGGTTACGTTAAGACGAACTACAATGTTCGTTGCTACTACAGAAACGGCAAATGGGGCAAATTGGAAATTTCCTCATCAGAAGATGTCACGATGCATATGGCAGCAACCTGCTTGCACTACGGACAGGCCGCATTCGAGGGTTTGAAATGCTATCGCGGCAAGGATGGCAAGGTGCGCATTTTCAGATGGCAGGAAAACTGCAAGCGTCTGCAAAGCTCTGCAGAGGCCATTATGCTTGCCAAGGTTCCGGACGAGCTCTTCAAGGAAGCTTGCTGGAAAGTGGTTCAACTGAACTCC
>JAZQOJ010000168.1:0-13148 GCA_045627805.1 Bacteroidales bacterium | reverse complement strand
AGCTTCGGCGAGGTTTCCGCCATCGCCATCCTGATAGGCGCGCTTTATCTGCTCTTCCGAAAAGTGATTTCCTGGCACATTCCCGTATCTTTCCTGCTTACGGCTTTCGTCTTCGCTGGCATTTTCTGGCTGGTTGACCCCACGCAGTTCGCCAATCCGTTCTTCCACCTCGTGACGGGCGGTATGATGCTCGGCGCCTGCTTTATGGCTACCGATATGGTGACTTCGCCCACTTCGCCGCGCGGAATGCTCGTGTTCGGCGCCGGATGCGGCCTTATCACTATGATAATCAGAATGTTCGGCGCTTATCCGGAAGGAGTCTCTTTCTCCATCCTGATTATGAACGCTCTCGTTCCCCTCATCGACAAGGCCTTCAAGCCGAAAAAATTCGCAGCTTAATTTTGATTGACATACATATATTATAATTATGAGTAAAAAACAATCCACACTTCCCAATATGATTCTGTCGCTGACGCTGATCGCCGTAGTGGCGGCGGGCGCGCTGGCAGCGGTCTATCTGCTGTCAAAGCCCTCCATTGATCAGCAGAAGGAGGCAAAAAAGTCGGCCGCCCTTGAAAAGGTGCTGCCCGGATTCGATCTAAAAACGAACACCATTACGGACGTTCCCGTTCCAGTCCCGAACGACAAGGATGCCTCCAAGTCCGACACTGTGCGCGTTCATTTGGCATATCTGTCTGATGGACAATTATTTGGGGCTGCCGTAGAGACCTTTACCAATAAGGCCTTCAGTGGCAGTTTCTCCGTTATGGTGGGTTTCGACAAGGATGGCAACGTGCTGGGCTCGGAAGTGATTGCCGCATCGGAGACCCCTGGGCTCGGTGAGAAAATCAAGTCCGAGGGCGAAGGGAGTTTCCGCAGCCAGTTCCCCGGAATGAATCCCTCGAAGTCGAATTATGAACTGAAAGTCAAGAAGGATGGGGGAGAGGTTGATGCCATCACGGCTGCAACCATCTCATCCAGAGCATATTGCGATGCCATCAACCGCGCATCGAAAGCATACGCTAAGGCCATTGAAATGAAAGGAGGCAACGAATGAAAAAACTGAAAATCTTGTTTAACGGCATTCTTAAGGAGAACCCGACGTTTGTACTGGTATTGGGTATGTGCCCCACGCTGGGCGTCACTACCTCCGCATTCAATGGGTTCGGAATGGGCATTGCAACCACTTTCGTACTGCTTATGTCCAACGCACTGATTTCACTGCTTAAGAATTTCATTCCCGACAAGGTGCGTATTCCCGCGTTCATCGTAGTGATTGCGACCTTCGTTTCCATTGTTGACCTGCTGATTCAGGGCTACGTTCCCGCGCTGGCCGAGAGTCTGGGACTCTTCATCCCGTTGATTGTGGTGAACTGCATTGTGCTGGGGCGCGCAGAGGCCTTCGCATCCAAGAATAGTGTTTTCGACTCCATTCTCGACGGCATCGGTATGGGGCTCGGTTTCACTTGCAGCTTGACGCTGATTGGGGCTGTGCGCGAAATCCTCGGAAGTGGCTCCATTTTCGGCTACCAGTTTCTGCCCTCAACTGCCAATATTCTCATTTTCGTGCTCGCACCGGGCGCCTTCTTCGTGCTGGGTTTCCTGATGGCACTTATACGCAAACTCCAGAGTTCTAAATAATCCTGTTTTAACCGATAAAAATTGTACTTATGGAATATATTTTAATGATTATCGCTTGCGTCTTTGTGAACAATATCATTTTGTCGCAATTCCTGGGCATCTGCCCGTTTCTGGGCGTTTCCAATAAGTTAAGTACCGCCCTCGGTATGGGTGTGGCGGTTATTTTTGTGATGACGCTGGCTACGTTGGTCACCTCGCTGGTGCACGTTTATGTGCTTGTGCCAATGGGAGTTGAGTTTTTGCAGACCATAGCGTTCATCCTGATTATCGCTGCGCTGGTGCAGATGCTTGAAATCGTGCTGAAAAAGATCAGTCCCTCGCTTTATCAGGCGCTGGGCATCTTCCTTCCTTTGATTACGACGAACTGCGCCGTGCTGGGCGTTGCCATCTCAGTGACCCAGAAGTTTGACATCACTGCTGGCACTTACCTGCTTGATAGTGTGATTTACACGGCTTGCACGGCTCTCGGTTTTGCGGTCGCCATCTGCATTTTTGCTGGTTTGCGCGAACAACTGGAAATCTCGCGTGTACCGAAGTCAATGGAGGGTGTGCCGATCGCACTGATTACGGCGGGCATCCTTGCTATGGCCTTTATGGGCTTCGCTAATCTCGTTCCACTTCCATAATTTATTGAAATTTAATTCATTATAGTGAATTTATGAGAAAAATATTTATTATGGGGGGTATGCTTTTGCTTACCCTTCTTCCTTTATCGGCCCAAAAACGTGTCACCCAGTTGCCTGTTGACAGCACCTATGTCTTTGGGAAAAACTACTTCTGCTATGCCCTCCCGCAGACGGCTTTCCAGGTTAATGTCAAGGTGACTCGCTCGCACGCTTACCGTGGAGTGTATGCCGACTATGCTGAAAAACTACTGGGCTTGTCGAATGTGGTGAAGCGCGACGAGGTTGCTTATTCGCTGAAAAGCATCCAGGTGGAGCAGATTTCAGTACCCGACACCAACAATGTGTTTGTGGTGGAGCCGTCGTGCAAGCAGGTGTCGAAAGGACTGCTCACGAAACTGAGTGTGGCGCGTGCCGCTGCGGGGGCCGACAAGTCGCTGCCACAAAAGGAGATGGCTGTGGCGCGCATCCCCGATTTTTTCCGGTATTATGCTGATTTGGCATACGCGGAAAAGGAGAGCAGTTATGTGGAGACGCAGATTGTGGATGGAGTAGTGCGCCAAGTGCCGGCGAGCAAAGTGTCGAAAGTGGCGCGCTCAAGCGAGCAGAAGGCGCAGGAGGCAGCTGACTTCATCGCTAAGATTCGCGAAGACCGTTATGCATTGCTCGCGGGTTCGCAGGAAGTGCCTTATTCCGCTGAAGCCATATCCAAAATGGTTGACGAGTTGAACAAGCTGGAACAAAACTACATACAGCTTTTTGTTGGAGTTGTGGTTGAAGAAGAGGTTGACTACTCTTTCCCTGTTGTGCCGCAGGTTCCTGCCAAAGGACAGCCCAGCGGAAAACAGTTTATGTTCACTTTGGCCGATGGCGTTTGCACCACTGCTTCTTCACAACGTGACGATGAGAATTATTATTTAGTGGTAAATCCTTTGAAAAAAGTGCAAAAATGCACAGATTTTCAGTCAAAAACTCAATCCAGCAAAAAGTATAAAAAGCAGAATGGCTACCGTATTCGTCAAGCGTGCGCTGCTGAAGTATCTATCTATTGCGGAAGCCAGATGATTCAGCCGCTGGGAACGCTCAATCTTTATCAATTAGGTGATATTGAGATACTTCCATTGGGAAACGACTCGTTTGAAATTGAAAAATTCGCATTTGTTTATTAATTATGAAAAAGTTTCTTTCATTCGCATTCTGTTTTGTTCTCGGATGGGTGATTGCTTCATCTTGTACTTCAAAAAAAGTAGGTGAACAATCATTGGAACAGCAACTTCCCGATATTACGAAGGAGTATGTCCGATCGGAAATGAAGATGAGCAAAGTGGATAGCGTGAGCATTTTCAGCGTGGACACGATTAACAAATACCGCTATGCTTCAGCGGCTCTGGGCTTTTTACAGCAGTCGGAGTCGAATTTGGAGGCGCAATGCGCCGAGGCGGTGGCAGCTGGCGACAGCATTACCGCTAAAAATTGTCGCAAAACTCTTGCCGACGTGTCAAAAACTTGCGATTATTATGCGGATTGTATGGCGAAATATGCGGAAAACGACCCGAAAATCCTTTTCTATTACGTTTGCGCCTACTATTATGTACGCGGAAACGAACACGGCATTATGTATTTTCTAACACCTGATTTACAGATATATACGTTCGACCCAATGGACACTTCCGTCCTTAATTGAGTTTTTTTTCGTACATAATTGAACAAAAGGTTCGCATTTTGTGTTCTTTTTTATAAAAAAATGACAAAAGCTATTGACAAACGGCTTTTGTTGTCGTATCTTTGCAACGCGAATTTTAGAATAGTAGGAGAAGAATGAAACTATCACAATTTAAGTATTTTTTGCCTCAGGAACAGATTGCCTTGCATCCGGTTCCAGAACGTGACGAGGCCCGTTTAATGGTGCTCAATAGAAAAACTCAAACTATTGAACACAAGTTATTTAAGGATATTATTGATTATTTCGACGATGGCGATTTGTTTGTCGTGAACAACACTAAGGTCTTCCCTTCGCTGTTGTACGGCGAAAAGGAAAAAACCGGAGCGAAAATCCGTGTTTCTTTGCTTCGCGAACTCGACGAGGAAAGCCGCTTGTGGGACGTGCTCGTGGATCCCGCCCGCAAAATCCGCATCGGCAACAAGCTCTATTTCGGAGAAAACAGCGACTTGGTTGCGGAAGTCATCGACAATACCACTTCCCGCGGACGTACCTTGCGTTTCCTGTTCGACGACAACCACGACGCTTTCAAGGCCAAACTGCGGTCGCTGGGCGCAACCCTGATTCCTGAGGACTTGCAGCGTCTCCGCGATGTCGTGCCTGAGGACGAGGAAGACTATCAAACCATTTACGCAAGTTGCGAGGGCGGTGTGGCTGCTCCTTCAGCTGGCTTCCATTTTAGCAAAATGCTGTTGAAACGTATGGAAATCAAGGGAATTGATTTCACGCAACTCACCTTGCACGCCGGTTTGGGAAATTTCAGAGATATTGACGTGGAGGATTTAACCAAGCACAAAACGGATTCCGAATATATGATGATTCCGGAGGCGACTTCGCAGAAGATCAATGCCACCAAGGATGCGGGACACAAGATTGTGGCGGTGGGCACTACCACTACCAAGGCAATGGAATCGTCAACCTATACCAATGGGCACGTGAAACCTTACGAAGGATGGACCAACAAGTTCATCTTCCCGCCCTACAGCTTTATGGTTCCCGATGCGATGGTCACGAACTTCCATCCGTCGCAGAGCCCGATGCTGATGATGGTGGCCGCATTCGGCGGTTACGAGTTCGTAATGGAGGCGTACAAGCAGGCCGTTGCTGAGAAATACCGCTTCCTCACCTTCGGTGATGCGATGCTGATTTTGTAAATCATTGAAAATGAAATAAAAAGGTCCCGCTCCAATGAACGGGACCTTTTTTAGTTGGGCATTCTGGCCGGTTAGTTCTTTGACGACAGGAAAACGGCCGTGAGCACGATGAGCACGGGCATCATCACTCCCATTGAGAGCAGCAGCAATATGCCCGACCCCGGGTAGTGCATAATCTTGAAAAGCAGTCCCAAATCCATAAAGATGAAGGTGATAGCGGCCCAAACACAGATGAATACTTTCAATTTTCTCATAATATTTTATTTTGATAAATAGCTTAAAACAATGAATTCCGCATTCTTGACATCGCAGGTGAAGGCGTCAAGGGTGGTGGCAACGCTGCAAAGGAGCGCGTGATCGAAGTTGCGCACTTCCCAGCTTGCCGTGCCGTCGTCGTTGGTGTTCAGAAAGCCAATTTCGGCCTCTGCGGCAGATTGGCTTTCAGCGGGAAGCAGTTCCACGACCGCTTTCTTGTATTGGTCGATGGCCGTTTTGAGGATTGTGGCACGGGGCGCCTTGTCGCTCTTATCAATCAGCAGGTAATACGTCGGCTGGTCGAAGTTGTCCTTTGCCGTGATGTCACGGGCTGCAATGTGCATCACAGCCGGATTCCCGTTGTCCACGTTCAAGCCGCTTTCTCCGCAGGAGAAGGTGATGACGTCGTAGCGCAGTTTCTGGATTTGCGTCACGAGCTCTTCAGTGAGTTGTTGCAGTTGTTGGGCTTTTGCGATGCTGACCGTGTCGGTGGCATTTTGAAAGAAGGTGGCGTACTGTGATTGCACATTCCGGTCGGCATTCTCAAATGAACGGTAAACGGACTCGCCGCATTGTGTGTATCCGTTGAGCACGTCGCGCGTTGTGCCGAGAGCGATGCCGAACATTGCGAAGATGCCCGCTACAATGACGCAAATGGCGAAAATCGCCACGTAAAGTTTACTTTTTGATGGTTGTTCTTCCATAATGAAAAAATTTTACTTTTAAGTGAACCGATATGAGAACGACGAGAACAAGACTAAAAGGAATGATTCTGTTTTTTAATACGAACCTCCCCTTAATCTTTGAGGCAACGCACCGAAATCCCGTCGGCTTGGTCGCAACGAAGATGCGCAAACGTTTTGATTTGAGCGGTTCCGGATCTCATATAGGAATAGTTTGTCGGATAAGGTTCTTCGGTGCAGGTCCAATAGTCGGCGCGGAATTGGAAGCTGTTGTAGCCACCGGACATATAGTCGCCAGCGGGAATGATGCTGAGACCGGCCGCATTGTTGCTGCTCATATCGTTGCCCGGACTGCAAGCCACATCACTGTCTTCCCAGCCGGTTTGAGCGGCCAGCGCTTTCAAAATGTTGTTGGGATTCTCATCGCACCAGAATGAACTCTGGCACATCACATAGCCCACCAACTGTTCCCATTCCATCACGCTCGGCAGATGCCAGCCCTCGGGGCAGATGCCGCGTACGCCGCTCGGATTGGCTTCGCTGGATGAGGCACCCTGCATAGCGGCTTCCCAGGTGTACAAACGTCCGTATGTGGCGATATGGGCTGCCTCGCCATACGGGGCATAAGTGTCGCCAATGGCAGAAGTGGTTCTCAAATTCTCTTTCAGCCAGCATTGGTTGCCCAGTTCAACGGTGTTGTAAACATTGCCATCACTGTCGGTAACGGTTGGCGCGCCGATACAGGGCTGGCCGTCGTTCGGATTGGGGCTGATGACGTACTCCAGCGGCAGAACGATGGTCTCGGAGCCGTTCAGGATGATTTGAACGGTTTCTCCAACGATGAGCACTCCGTATCTATCGGCAAATCCTCTAAAAGTCAGCGCGTCGCCAAGGGAGCAAGTATGATTGCGGCTGCCGTTTTTCAGCACGATATCGGCCGTCGGTGATGCCGTGCCCGCATATTCGATACCGCTGACCGTGCCGCTGTTGCTCAACATCTTAATGGAGGAAGTCTCACCATTCTGACGGGCCGTCAGCGCATAAGTGCCGGCATTGGCAACACTGATGCGAAATTGGTGAAGGCCGGGTTGCAAAGATGCGGTTCGCAGTGCGGAAACCGTTTTCCCATTCATATCGGTGACGACCAATGCGACGGGATCCGATTTCGCCGTCCTCAAATATACCGTCGTGGCGCCGTTGAACGGATTGGGATTGTTCTGGGAAAGGCCGAAAGTGCCTGCGTTCAGGTTCTCTTCGATGCCCAATGCCACATTCATAACGGCGACAGTGTCGGAAGCCATCAGCGTGTCGGTCCAACCCTGCGTTTCATTGGCAATGAGGATTTTAGATAAGCTAACGGGATCATTCGTGTTCACGTCGCGCCCCACAAAAGTAAGTGTGACTTCCTGTGAAAAACCGGCGATGAATAAAAGCATTGCGAAGATGAAAAGTGTCGTCTTTTTCATTTTTTTATAAAATTAATGGGGACTTCTATTTTTAGTCATTTCGCGCCGTCCTTCTAAATTTTGCGAAGTCCGTTAAACAAAAATCAAAAAGAAAACGACGCTGCAAATATACATATTATTTTCTCATTTCCAATAGATTGATGATATTTTTACAGAATGATCCCTTTTCGTCTTGTTGATTGATACGCTGAAAATTTTAGGATCTTCCGATAATGGGAATTATGAGACGTGGAAACGGTTAACGTCGGTTAAACGGTTAATGGGATGAATGGACGAAGGGACGAATGGGCGAATGGTGGAATGGACGAATGCCGCCTTCGGCGTGATATAGGAAATGCGCAGGAAATTTTGAGGAAATTATCAGGAAATTATCAGGAAATTTTTCTTTTCCTTGCTGTTTCATAATGAAATAACAATGGAGAAAATAGTCCGACTGCGGCCGCCTTTGGCTCGGTTTCCTTACAAAAACGAGGAGATGCGGAGCGGCCGTGCGAGGCCTTGTCCGAAGCAAAACGGATTGCGGCCAAGCATCCGTTTTGCAAGTTTGGGCTCGCACAGCGCAGCAGCGACCGTTTTTGTTGGGAAGCGAGGCAGCAGCGGCAAAGCGAGTTTTCTTTGCCTCTTTCTTTTTCTCAAGAAAAAAAGAAAGAGGAATTGCTGTGAACTGACAATTCGGGAGTTGCGATGTGTTGAGCGGTAATTCCCCAGTGCGGATAATTCCCATTATGTGAACATCTCGCTCCCATCATTGTGGCATTTACAAGATGAAAGGGGATGATTCCGTATTTTTATGAAAATCTTATGTGGTAATTTATTGATTTTCAGTGTGCTATATAAATTAGTTTATTCCCAATCTTTGAATTTGCTCATATCGCAACATATTGTAAACCAGACTCTCCAGTCTGTTTGTCGCTCAAGTTGTACATTCGCTGCAGCACGAGAATCTTGAACATAAGCACGTAATCGTAAGGTTTTGCTCCGACATTCGAGAGTTTTTCTTTATAAAGCCCTGCTTCAAGGGTTTCTCCAAACATCTCGAAGTCAACCACTTTCGCCAATTTCTTCAGGGGGTTGCCAAGTGAGTCCAATCTTGCGGTGTTTTGAGTTGAAATCGGCTCGAAAATATTGATTCTGTCAAATTGATCTTATTTTAACAAAATAGGAAAAACGATGACGGGAATCGCGCGATTTTATGTTATATATTACTGACAATCAATAAGTTTTAATTAGAAGTTTCCTAAAGATTGAAATAAAATATCTCCGTATCTGTGCGAGCCATTACAGGATTTGAGTGTGCATAATTAGCAAAAAAAACGGTTGCGAGGTTGAGATTACGAAATATTGTTATAATTTTGCTTTCTGAAATTGAAATTCACGATTGGCAATCTCGGTGTTGCCTTCTATTGAAAATGAATGATTTATGAAAAGATTAGCACTTTTTCTTCTTTTAGCGATGGCGGCGCTGATGGGTCAAGCGCAGATAAACTGTTATCGCATTTATCTTCACGACAAGGCGGACTCGCCGTATTCAGTTAACAATCCGCGGGCGTTCCTGTCTGACCGCGCCATTGCGAAGCGCGAACGCTTCAGTATCGCCGTCACAGAAGAGGATTTCCCGGTGAATCCTGGCTACCTGCAATCCATCCGCGCGGCCGGCGCCGACGTGCTGGTGATGGCTACTTCGCGCTGGTTCAACACGGTAACGGTGCGGTGTCCCGATTCCGCAGCGTTGGCGGTCATCCGCGACCTCGCATTTGTTGACAGCGTTTGGGAGGTGGGCTTCCTCGCCGACGTGAGCGAGCAGTCGGAAGCGCCTGAAATCCGGTTGGACGACACAGAGGTGCTGGAGCCCGAAACCGATTCTTTGCAATACGGCCGAGGTATGGCGCAGATTGCCGTTCATAATGGTCATTTGCTTCACAATGAGGGATTTAAGGGAGAAGGGATGCTCATTACGATGTTGGATGCGGGCTGGCTCGCTTTCGACCGCAATCCCTATTTCGCCAACCTTTACGAAAACGGGCAGATTTTGGGAACCTATAATTTCATACCCGGGCAGAGCGATGTTTACTGGGGGCATTCGCACGGTGCCGCCTGCGCGTCCATCATCCTGTCGAACGTGAGCCGGCGGGTCGGCTCGTCGTACGAGACTTTCGTGGGCACTGCGCCCAACGCGAGTGCGGTTTTCGTGCGCACGGAGTATGGCGCACTTGAGGAGTTGATGGAGGAGGACTTTTGGGTGGCGGGCGCTGAGCTTGCCGACAGTTTGGGCACCGACGTCCTCTCGTCATCGCTGGGCTACACCGGTTTCGACTATCCCGAGATCGCGTCGAGTCACAGCACGCTCGACGGCCGCAGCAGTCTGGCGTCGCTTGCGGCCACGAAAGCCGCCCACAAGGGGATGGTGGTCTGCATTGCGGCGGGCAATGAGGGCTATAACGAGTGGCATCGCATTTCGCGTCCGTCGGACGCCGAGGACGTGTTGGCGGTGGGCGCAGTCAGTGTGGACAGCATTCCCGCCCCTTTCACGGGGGTGGGACCCAGTTTTGACGGTCGCGTGAAACCCGATGTCGCCTCGGTTGGCGATATGACCACATACGTGAGCGCGGAATGCTACGGGTTTACTCATTGGGAAACGGGTGAGGACACTATGTTTGTTTTCACGGATGTGTCCAATGGCTCGGGCACTTCGTTCGCCACGCCTTGTTTGGCAGGGTTGGCCGCTTGCCTGTGGCAGGCCTTGCCGCAGTTCAACTCGTTGGAAATTATGCAGATGATTCGCGAGGCGGGACACATCTACACTGCTCCCGACACACTGATGGGCTATGGAATCCCGGATTTTTACCGCGCCTATTTGGAAAACCGCGACACCACGGACGGCATTTCCGAAAGTCAGCTCTTGCGCGACGTGAGTGCCTTCCCGAATCCGTTTCACGGACAGCTCAATGTCAGCAACTTGTCGCCGGAAACCAAGGCGTATGTCGTTTTTGATATGAGCGGCAAAATGATGCTGTCAAGAACAATCTCACCAGAATCTGTTGACACGATTAACACCGAAAACTGGCCTTGCGGAATGTACTTGCTGTTGGCGAAAGGGGCGCTGGGCTGGTCGGAAGCGCTCAAGTTGATCAAACAGTAGGGGAGGGCGTTTTTTTCTTGCTTAACAAGTTCCCATCCTAAAAAGTCGTATATTTGCAAGCTTTTTTTGAAACCAAATCATATCAAATAATTTATTCAATTATGAAAAAAATGCTTACCATTATGGCCATCGCCACAGTCGTTCTGTGCGGCTGTAACAAAAAGGACAAGACCATCCAGTCAGACAACCCATTTATGCAGGAATGGGACACTCCGTATGGAGTAGCCCCGTTCGACAAAATCAAGCCCGAGCACTACATTCCCGCTTTCGAGGAGGGTATGAAGCAGCAGGAGGCCGAAATCAAGGCGATTGTGGAGAACACGGAGGAACCCACTTTCGACAACACCATCCTCGCGCTTGAAAACAGTGGCGCGCTCCTGAACAAGGTTGCTGGCATCTTCTTCAATCTCACTGAGTGTATGAACAGTCCTGAAATGGAGAAAATCGCTGAAGAGATTTATCCGAAAGTGTCGCAGCATAGCGACAACATCAACCTCAATTCCGACCTTTTCAAACGCGTGAAGGCCGTTTACGACAAGCGCGAATCGCTCAAGCTGAATCCTGAGCAGCTCCGCCTTTTGGAGGAAACCTACAAGGGATTCGTGCGCGGTGGCGCCAACATTCCCGCTGAAAAGCAGGCCCGTTTCCGCGAAATCAATGAAAGGCTCGCCGGCCTCACTCTCAAGTTTGGCAACAACGTGCTCAAAGCCACTAACGATTACAAACTCGTGGTTGACGACGTGAACCAGCTCGCCGGAATGCCGCAGAGCCAGCTCGATGCCGCCCTCGAACTCGGCAATGCCGACAAAGCCACCAAGGGCAAATACGTGTTCAACACCCAGGTGCCCAGTATGGAACCCTTCCTGATGAACTGCGAAAATCGCGAACTCCGCAAAGAACTCTGGACCGCCTACGCTACTCGCTGTACTTCTGGAGAAACTGACAACAGTCAGATTATCAATCAAATAGCCAATCTCCGTCTTGAACGCGCACAGATGTTCGGTTATCCCACTCACGCTGCTTACGTGCTCGACGATTGTATGGCCAAAACGCCCGAGGCCGTCAACGACTTGCTGATGCAGGTGTGGACTCCCGCTCTCGCAAAGGCAAAGGAAGAGGCCGCCGCTTACCAGAAAATGCTCACTGCCGATGGCATCAACGAGGAACTCCAGCCCTACGACTGGCGCTACTACAGCGAGAAACTCCGCAAAGAGAAATACGCTCTCGACGACGACCTCATTCGCCCGTATTTCGCACTTGATAGCGTGAAGAAGGAAATCTTCACCATCACTGAGAAATTGTACGGCGTCACTTTCCGTGAAAACAAAGATATTCCCACATACCACAAGGATGCCGTTCCTTACGAAGTTGTTGAGAATAACGAAGTTATAGCTGTCGTCTTTATGGACTTCTTCCCGCGCGAGAGCAAGCGCAGCGGCGCTTGGATGACCAATTTCCGCGAACAGGAAGTGAAAGATGGCAAGAACATCATCCCCATCATTTCTCTCGTGTTCAACTTCACCAAGCCCACGGGCGACAAACCCTCTCTGCTCAATTTCGACGAGACCGAAACCTTCTTCCACGAATTCGGACACGGTTTGCACAGCGTGTTCTCAAAATGCACTTACCGCTCGCTCTCCGGCACCAACGTGTCCCGCGACTTCGTGGAACTTCCCTCTCAGTTCTACGAGCACTGGGCAACCGAACCCGAAGTAATGAAAATGTTCTGCAAACATTACAAAACGGGAGAGGTCATTCCCGATTCATTAATTGAAAAGATTTCTGCGGCAGGTACTTACGGACAGGGCTTCATCAATACCGAGCTCCTCGCCGCTTCGTTCCTCGATATGGCTTATTACACTATCACTGAACCCACCGACATCAACGTGGCTGAATTCGAAAGCCAGGCAATGAACAAGATCGGCCTCATCCCGTCAATCATTTCCCGTTACAAGAGCACTTACTTCCAGCACGTCTTTACTACTGGCTATGATGCTGGCTACTACAGCTATACCTGGGCTGCCGTGCTTGACAACGACGCTTTCGAGCCGTTCAAGGAAAAGGGAATTTTCAATACCGAGGTGTCGCATTCCTTCAGAAGCAATATTCTTGAAAAAGGCAATACCGAAGAGTCGATGACGCTTTACAAGAATTACCGCGGCCAGGAACCTTCTATCGAACCTCTTTTGAAAAACCGTGGTTTGAAATAATAGTTGAAACGCTTAATGCGAACGCAATTACTTGATGTTTGTTAAACGAAGAGACGGTGTGCTTCACCGTCTCTTTCATCAACTACGAAAAACTGAAAATAAGAATTATTTTATCATAAATTATTAATTATTAATTATCTATGCTAAAAAATAAAGTCGCAATTGTTACGGGTGGTAGTCGTGGGATTGGTCGTGCTATTGTAGAAGTTTTCGCTGCACAGGGCGCAAAAGTCGTGTTCACGTCGCGCACCAGCCCG
>JAZQOJ010000167.1:0-11300 GCA_045627805.1 Bacteroidales bacterium | reverse complement strand
ATGATGATGATGGGGTTGTGGCCCGCGTTGCAGAACGACATCTGGTAGGTTTTGAGGTCGATGCGGGCGAGGAAGAGCGTGGCGAACATATTGGCGTCGTTGCCGTCGGCCACGCTGTTGTTGAGTTGGTAGGCCACCTTGTCCATTGAAAGTCCCATTCCTGCAAAGAAGCGGCACGCGGCACGGGTAATGGCCATCACGAGGGCCGCGGGAACGCCCTTGCCGGAAACGTCACCGACTGCGAAGTAGAGCGAGTCGTTTTTCGCCTGAAAGTCGTACAAGTCGCCGCCCACCTCTTTGGCCGGATTCAGCAGTGCGGACAGCTCGCAGCGGTCGGTGTGCGGGAAATCCTTTGGCAGCATTCCTAACTGAATGGCGCGCGCAATGTTCAACTCGCTCTCCATTCTCTCGTTGGCAGAAGTCGTGCTGCGCAACTCGCGGATGTAAGTGTTGATGGATTTCTGCATATAGGCGAACGAGTCGTGCAGGCGCAGCATCTCGTCTCTTGACTGAATGCGGGGCAGTTGCGCTTGGAAATTGCCTTTCGCCATATTGAGCGCCGACACGGAGAACTCCGTGAGCGGCTGGGTGAGATGCCGGATGGTTCGGTAGCAGATGATGAACATAATGAGCAGGCCGAGAAGCCCTACCAGGAAAAGCACCATATGCATTTTCGAGTTGCGTGCCAGCACTTCGTCGTATCGGCAGGTGATGGACATACACCAGCCGTTTTTCATCGGTCCGTAAACGGCGAAACTGGTGTTGTTGTGGTGCCTGAAAATGATGCTGCCTGTTTTTCCTGCCAGCATCGAATCTACCAGTTGCGTCGCACGAGGGTCTTTCACTCGTTTGGCTGTGCTGTAAAGCGTCTCCTTCGTGAGGTCGATTTGCGAACTGGTAATCAGGTAATGGCCTTTGGCCGAGGCCAGCGTGGCAAAGGCGTTCTCATACGGCTTGATGGATTTCGCCAGCTGGTCGAGCCAGTCCAGTGCGATGTCGGCCGTGATGATGGCATAAACCTCGCCTTTTTCGTTTTTCAAGGGCAAACTGTAGGTTGACATCATCACTTCGCCGCCGCCCTCGTCGAAGTAGGGTTCGCTCCAGTGCGGCTCACCCGAATGGAACGGCACTTGGTACCATTCCGCTTCAAACGAGGCCACACCTTCCTCGCCCAATCGCTTCTGCACAATCTTTCCGCTGCTGTCGCGATAGGAATACGGCGAGAAAAAGCGGTGGTCGGCGCGGTACGCGGAGTCAAAGGCGATGGTGCTGCCCACAATGAACGGATTCTCCTCCACCAATTTCCGGGTGATGTCGTAACAGAATGCGTCATTCTTGGAGCTGCTCTCCAGCGTCCAGCTGGCATTCTGCACGTTCACTTCCACACTGTTCAGTGTCAGTTCTATCTTGGAAATGTTGGCGTCGAGAATGCTGGCAGCGCTTTTTTGGGCTTCCTGCGACATTAGAATGTGCGACGAAATGGCCACAATCGCCAGGGCAATAATAAACAATATTGAGACGATCAACAAGATGTTGAGACTCAATCGGGTGGAAAACGAGCGTGATTTAGAGGCGGTCATATACTAAACTTGGGAGATGTTTTTCTTCATAGTGAGGATGTTGCAGCCATCGTCGTAGCGGTAGCTCACTTCGTCCATCAGTTGCTTGCAAAGGAAGATTCCCAGTCCGCCGATTTGCCGGTCTTCTGCCGACAGCGTGATGTCGGGGTCCGGCTTTTCCAGGGGATTGAACTGGACTCCTGCGTCTTTGAGCGTGATGGTCAGCAGCAGGGTGTCAGCGCTCAGGTTGGTGCCCACTTCCATCCAGCCCACGCTGTCTTCGTAAGCGTAGCGGACCACGTTTTCCACAGCTTCCTCAATGGAAAGTCGGATTTTGAATTGCAAACCCTCGTCGGCTGGCATATCGGGAGATGCCATCAGAAACTCAATGATTTCAGCACTTTTATCCTTGATCGGATTGAAAAGTTTTTTCATAGTTGAAGTTTGGATTTTTTTTTCAAGTGATAAAGAATGCAAAAATACGATTTTTCACGGAAACATCGTGTTTTTTTTCGTAATTTTGCACCGAAAAATCTAAAAATTATGCAAGCAGAAAGAATCGACCTTAACGATTACGATTATTCAGGAGAAGGCGCCAACGGCGCAAGTTACAACCACAAGACGGATGCCCGTTATATGCTCAAGTTGTACAATACTACGAAACCGCTGAGTTTCATCACTTCCGAGCTGGAACGTGCGCAAAAGGTGTACGACCTCGGAATCCCGTCGCCGAAGCCGGGTGTCCTGGTTACCGATGGCGAACGCTACGGAATCCGCTTCGAGCGCGTGCTCAACAAGAAATCCTTCTCCCGCGCAGTCGGTGACGACCCGTCGCAGGTCGCTTTTTATGCCCGCGAATTCGCGAAGATGTGCAAACAGCTGCACGCCACCAAATGCCCTGCCGACCAGTTCGACAGCGTGAAGGATGCCTACAAGCGTGACCTGAAAGACAATCCCTATTTTACCGCTGACGAAAAAGCGAAAATCGAAGCGTTCATCGACCAGACGCCCGAAACCTACACGGCCATCCACGGCGACCTCCAGTTCAGCAACGCCATCACCGACGGCACCCACTCCTATTTCATCGACCTTGGCGACTTCTGCTATGGCAATCCGCTTTTCGATCTGGGTATGGTGCTCTTATGCTGTATGTACGATTCCGACGAGTTCGTGGAAGAGGTTTTCCATATGAAAAACGAAACCGCGCACGAATTCTGGCGCCACTTCGCTACGGAGTACTTCGGCCCCGATGCCGACCTCAATGAAGTGGAGGCCCGCCTTCGTCCCTACGCCGGCTTGAAAACCATCATCATTGAACGCGATGCAAAAATGTATTTCCCTGAATTTCACGCACTTCTTGACGGAATACTCAAATAATTTTGCGGTAAATGAAAATCAAACTTCTTTATATCGGAAAAGAAGATGCCGCCGAAGTGACTGCCGCGGTGCAGAATTACCAGAATAAAATCAAGTTCTACATTCCGTATGAAGTCGAGGCAATCCCTTATTTGAAAAACACGAAACTCAGTGTTGAAGAGCAGAAAAAGCAGGAGGGACAATTGTTTCTCAAAAAATTGGAAAGCTCCGACTTCGTAGTGCTTCTTGACGAGCACGGAAAAGAAATGACCTCGGTTGCTTTTTCACAATTTCTGCAACAGCAAATGTTGCGGGGAACCAAGCGGCTGGTGTTTTTGATTGGCGGCGCTTACGGCTTTTCGGAGGAGGTTTACCAGCGCGGTAATTATAAAATCTCGCTTTCGCAAATGACTTTCCCACACATCCTTACCCGTTTGATTTTCGCCGAACAACTTTACCGTGCGTTCACCATTTTAAAAGGCGAACCCTACCATCACGTTTGATTCGTTTGGGAGTGTGAGAAACGAAAGGGGATGAATTCTCATCTCCGAACTTCGCAATTACCGTACTCTCAATTTTTTTCCTAATGATAAAATGGAAGTGGGTTTCAGTTTGTTGAGTTTGCACAACTGATTCACGCTGGTGTGATATTTCTTGGCGATTTTGGTCAATGTGTCGCCCGCCTTAACCGTGTAATAAGTTGCTCCACTGGGCTTTGATGATGATGTGCTTGCAACGGCTGCGCGCTGTTGGAAATGGGAATTGATGTCCAAATAGGCGCGTTTCAGGGTGAAATTCTCCTCGCGCAGTTCTCCCGTCTCAAAATTGACCACGCGCTCCGGGTCGAATGCCTTCCCTTTGTAGCGGGTCTCAAAATGAAGGTGCGGTCCTGTGCTGTGGCCCGTGCTTCCGCCCAAGCCAATCACGTCGCCAGCCCTAACCGATTCATTCTCAATTACTAAGAGTTTTGATAAGTGGCCGTAATATGTTTCCAAGCCGTTAAGGTGACGTATGACCACCAGGTTGCCGTAGCCGCCGGTGTTTTCTGGAACCTCCGAAATGCGCACGATTCCGTCGAAGGCCGCGCGTATCGTGTCGCCCGTGGTGAGAGGAATGTCAATGCCGCGGTGTGGACGATTGTGCCGCATCCCATAGTACGATGACAAGGCCCCCTTGATGGGTAAACAGTATTTGTGCTTATTATCAACTAATTGTAAATCAATACTTTCTTTAATCTCGTTGAGGGCCACATCCTTATATGCGTGAATGCTTTCCGAAGTCCAATGGTCTGACAGGTCCTCGTTGTCTAAGATGGGACGTGGCAATTCTACATAAGCCCACGTCCGATCGCTATACAGAACCACAACCTTGAATCTATCTTTTGTTTTTAAAGTATCAATAACCGTTTTATGTTGTCCATAAACGAATGTAAATGCTAAACAAACAAAAAAAATACCGATTTTCTTCATAAAAGCGGGAGTAAAGGTTAGGTTATAAGTTTTCATAACGAAAAAGTGGGTGAAATATTGTTGATTCCGTAGATTTGTTGTATTTTTGCAGGATAAAAGCAAACGATTATGAGCGATGAAGTGAGAATGGGCGGATTCAGTGTTTTACCGCCAGTGGTTAAGAACCTGCTTATTTTGAATGTGCTGTTTTTCGCAGCCAAATTTGTGTTTGCCAAGTACGGGATTGATATGGATAAGTGGCTGGGACTGCATTATTATCTTGCCAGTGATTTCCATATTTGGCAGCCCGTTACCTATATGTTTATGCACGGCGATTTCGAGCACATCTTCTTCAATATGTTCGCTT
The DNA here is from genome assembly GCA_045627805.1 of Bacteroidales bacterium. Taxonomy (GTDB): domain Bacteria; phylum Bacteroidota; class Bacteroidia; order Bacteroidales; family WCHB1-69; genus UBA1756. The sequence continues at coordinate 6,570 of JAZQOJ010000167.1, read as the reverse complement.
TGTGGATGTTCGGTTCTCCCGTGGAGAACTATTGGGGAAGCAAGCGTTTCCTCATCTACTATTTCATTACGGGATTGGGCGCCGGATTGGTCCACTATCTCGTGCTGTTCTTCACCATCCAGCCCGCCTTGCAACTCATTGATGGCTATCTCGCTTCCCCTTGCCCCGATACGTTGTCGCAATTGGTTGCGGGGCATCAGTTTCTGCTTTCAGATGGCTCGGCAACTTTGAGCGCTATGCAAAACGCCTTGTTGCAACTGCAAACAGATGCGTCTAATGTTCAGGCACTCAATCAGTTGACAGCGGCGGTTTCTGATTATCGCGAATTTTTCCTGAATGCGCATAATATCATCGGCGCATCGGGTGCCGTGTTCGGAGTGATGCTCGCTTTCGGTATGCTCTTCCCCGACTCCCGCATTTACCTCTATTTCCTCATCCCCATTAAGGCAATGTGGTTCGTGATTTTCTGTGGTGTGGCCGAAATCGTGTACGGCGTTTTTCTCACCTCCGATGGAGTGGCCCATTTCGCACATCTCGGCGGTATGCTCTTCGGTCTCATCCTCATCCTGATTTGGAAAAGAAAAGACAGAATGAATTCCCGCAACAACGTTTGGGATTATTACGAAGGAAATTCTGAATGATTGTGATAAAGCTTATGAAACGAGAATATTGAGAAAAAGGTTCTTCATCTCATTAAAAATAATTTTACTGGCCAATCTGAAATCGCAAAATCAATTTAAGGGAACTAAATATATTAATAATCAATAAATTATGAACAACCCTTGGAATTATGGCTACGCACCGTATGGTTGGAAGGAGCGGATCAAAATGTTCTTTCGCAACAATGGTGTGCTCCGCAATCTGCTGATCGTCAACATTGGCATCTCACTGTTGCTCTTAGTTATCTCGCTGGTTGGCAAAACGGTGGCTTTCCTGATGGAGGGGAGTTTTAGTGTGGGCGAACACGTGCTGCCTTGGCTGGCGTGCCCTGCCGACTGGACGCTACTGGCTCTCCGTCCGTGGACTTTGCTGACGAGTGTTTTCGTGCACGCCGGGTTTTGGCACCTGCTTTTCAATATGCTGATGCTGTACTGTATCGGAGTGATGTTTCTACGCCATTTCAGCGGTCGTAAATTGTTGGTAATCTATTTGATAGGTGGCATTGTGGGCAATCTGGTGTATATCACTTGCTATCATATTTTCCCCGTTTTTGCACCTTATATTCCGCAGTCGTCTTGCGTGGGTGCGTCGGGAGCAATTATGGCTATTATGTTTTCGCTGCTGATTAATCAGCCCAACTATCGCTTGCAAATCTGGCCTTTTGTTACTTCAAAGGGCATTGCGCTGAAGTGGATTGCTTTGATTTTCGTGGTGATAGATATGCTCGGAATTTCCAAAGGAGCGAATGCGGGCGGCCATTTCGCCCATCTGGGCGGTGCCATTTTCGGTTCGCTGTACGCACTTGGATTGCGCTACGGCAGTCAATGGCATTTCCCTCATAAAGCCAAAAGAAAAAAGTTTAAATATTACACTTCTACTCAATCGCAACGCCCAATGTCTGACTATGAGTTCAATGCTAAGAAACACGCCGATGAAATGCGCCTTGATGAGATTTTAGGCAAGATTTCTAAAAGTGGTTACGACGGACTCACAGCCGAAGAACGCGAGTTCCTTTACCGATACAGAGGCTAGCCGAATCGGTTCAACGATAATATCTTCAACCAATCAACAGTTCAACCCATCAACAATGTCGCAGTCACCCAAATTTAGTTCCATTTTTTTCTGGATATTGATAATCTCCAATGTCTTGTTCGCTTTTCCGCTTTTGCTGGCCTTTTTTGCTGGCTATGTGCATCCGTCATTCGGACATCTTGCATTTTTCGCAGGATTGGGTTTCCGCTATATTCTGATTGTCAATTTCCTGTTTTTAGTGCTGTGGCTCATTCTCGACTATCGTTTCTGTTTGATTTCCGCTTTTCTTATCTTACTTAATGTCAATACGATAGATAAACATTTTCAATTTCACGGGAGAGAGGTTCCCGAAACGGCGCCCAACTGCGTGAAGGTTCTGACTTACAATACTCAGCTCTTTGGCTTATACAAGGACGACGATATGGTGCGCCGCGTTTCAGAAAAACAGCAGATTATGGATTTCCTGAGGGAAGAGCAGCCCGCCATTGCCTGTTTTCAGGAGTTTTTCTGGGACAAGGGCGAGTCGCTCAATTTTCACACTACCGACGAGATTTTGGCGGCACTTAATCTGGAAGACTCAGAAGAACATTATTATCAATATTTTACTGACACTACGAAAGGAAGGTATTACGGTTTGGCCATTTTCAGCCGCTATCGCATTGTGAATGCGGAGCCCGTTATTACCGACAGTTCTTCCAACGCCATTGCATTTGTGGATATCAAGTATCGTGGCGATACGATTCGTGTTTACAATGTCCACCTCACCTCGTTGCATATGTCGGCCGACGATTACGCAACCAGTCAACAGCTCGCCACCGACCCGACGCTCAACCAGAACACGAAACGTTTGCTGAAAAAATTGTCGGCAGCGGCTGAAAAGCGCCAGAAGCAGGTTGACATTTTGCGCGCCAATATGGACTCGTGCCGCTATCCCATCATTTTGTGCGGTGACTTCAACGACACGCCAGCAAGTTATAGTTACAACAAGGTCGCCCGTACGCTCAAGGATTCTTTCCGCGAGAGTGGGAAGGGTTTTGGCTATACTTATCACGGGAAACGTATGCCGCAATATCGTATCGACCATATTTTGCATGATAAACGCTATTTGTCGTTTGGTTACAAAGTGGCTACGCAATTGAAGGTGTCGGATCATTACCCCGTTTCTGCTACGATATCGCTACAAAAACGGGATTAGCGTGAGTCATAACGAGATGTCTTATGGGTTATCTCGTTATTTTTCTGAGTGAATTGTGAAAACAATTATTCCATTAGCTTGCAGATCTCCTCTTCGGTCAGCCCCGTAACACTTGAAATGGTTGCGGGATCCATACCCTTTCCCAACATATTTCTAACAAACGACGCTACGGCGTCCGCCCGTCCTTTCTGCATCCCTTCTTCCCGTCCTTCCTTTACCCCCTTTCCATACGCTTCTTTGGCGGCGAGCTCCCTCGCGTAGGCAATCGCCTCCTGCACGTCCTCGTACTCCAGGATGCTCTTCTCGTAGTTCTCCTTTTCCATCTTGTTCATTTTTGAAATTCTACATTCGTCAAGCAGATTCCGGAAGATGCCCTCCTGTCTCTCGTAGTCCGCCTCGTCGAAATCCTGCATATTCCGCAGCACGTACAGCCACTGTCGGAGCTCCTGCGGAACATCTTCCTGCTGCGCTGCAAAATTACACAAATTCAGGTAAAACACGCCCACCTTTTTTGTTAAAATCTGATTGTTCTGGTTCTTGAGGAAAATCGCTTGGAAACACTTGCCGCTGTGCCGCTGCTCCGGCAGCTCGAAGTCGAGCAGGTTCACCGAGTAGGTGGGCACGATGCGGTACCGCCGGATACCTGACTTCATCCCCCCGCTGATGGAGCGGCACAGGTAGAAGATGGAGCGGTCGACGAACTCCGGCTGACGCGCGTGCTGCATCTCGATGATGAACTCACGCCCCTGCGTGTCCGTGCACGCGATGTCGAAGACCACACGCTTCTCGCCGGGCAGCAGGCCGTACTTCTCCGTCGGAAGGTAGGTGAGGTCGGCGATCTCGCCCACATACTTCGACACGGCGGCGTTGAGAAAATCAATCAGGAAATGCTTGTTCCTCTCCGTGGCGAAAATCTTCTTGAAAGTGAAATCGGTGACGGGCACCATAAAAATGTTGTTCCCCCTGTTCTGTCCGCTCGCTTGTGCTCCTTTGTTGTTAAAAGTCAAATCACTCATAATTAGTAAATTAGATTGGTTAGTAATTCGGTTAGTTGCCTTATCAAAGGTTATGCAAATATACTGCAAAACGGAGGCGATTTCAAGAGGGAGGACCGGAGGGATTGCGGAGCGGAAAAAAGCAGGGAGAAACAGCATCTTCCGCACCAAAAACAGCATTCTGGGTACAGAAAACGACAGACGGAAACTGTTAATAAATTGTTGAAAACTTTTTTTACCATTCTTGCGAGCTACATTTTCGAATGCAGCCCCCACAACAATTCACCGATAGCGGTATGTCAAAAATCGTATGCCACAATTAATGCGACAAAATAGCCGGGTTCAGAATGACTTCCCAGGCGAATACAAAGCCATTGTCGCTCGTCCACACATCGCAAACCTGTACCTGCCACTGACCATTCACAGGGCAGCCAATCAGATTGCTGAACGACTCAAACGGCATATAGTACTGTACTCCTTGAACGAAGCCCTGTTCGCCGGGAAATCCCTGGGCAAGAGTGGAATGGTCAATCGACCCATTCTGGTAATGCCCGTAATTATCCGGGTGGAAGCAATATCCGTTAATCTGTGCATAGGTGCTGTCCTCGCTCCAACAATAATTCCAACCGATGCCAGGAACACACGAGTCGGGGTTGCAATGACTCGCTACCTCATCATCCAGTTCATACGGCATTCCGAAGTGAATCATATTTGTTCCTTCGAAATGGTCGGGTTGCAACAAGACGGACTGTCCGTTAGGACAGATGAGCGTAATGTTGAGGTCGCCCGCAAAAGATTGCTCCAGATTCAGGCGCACCGACAACACATCTGTAACCGAATTGATGACAGCCGAATCGGGCGAGAGATTGCAAACGCTGGATGAAGTCAAGCAAGCTTGCTCACACATTGGCCCATCGGGAATGAACATAACGGAGTCCACCCCAAAAGCGAAAGTGGAGGCAAGTGTATTGAAGCTGATTTCCTCGCCATAGGCCACGCCCACATTGTTCCGGGCGAAAGCCCTCACATAGTAGGTCGTGTTGGGAGCCAAGCCCGTAATGTGTTGAGAGAAGAGTCCAATACTGTCGTTTGCGATGCCCACGCAGTTGTCGGAGACTTCCGGAGCCGGAGAGGTTGCATAACAAATGCCGCAAGTCACGACAGAGTCGTTGCCAAGGTCCAGCACGCTTCCGCCCAGCGTGGCGCTCGTGCGGGTGAGCTCAGTAGCAGGCGATGTGGCCACGGAGGGGACTCCTTCGAGAGCCGTTCCAAATGTCAACGGAATCGTTTGCGACGAATCCAGCGACGACACCGTGACATTGCTTTCCTCCTCGCCATTGCCAAGGTCAGCATAACCCACATATTCCATCTGGTCTCCATACGACGACTCGTTGTCGGTTCCGTCACGGAAACCATTTTTCAATGAGAACGAGCCCATCAGCTCGATTCCATTTTTCGAGCCGCCATTACAAATCATCTTGATGGCACTATTCTGCCCATTTTGGCTGGCAGTCAGCAAATATACGCCTGGCCGGGCAATATGGAGCCGGACCTGATAACCTCCTGGCTGCAAAGAGAACGACTGGGCCGCGACATTTCGCCCATTCACATCGGCAACATTCAGCAACACAATTCCGGGCTTCGCAACCGTCAGCGTTGCCTCGGTAGTTCCGCTAAATGGATTGGGCGTGTTCTGCGAAAGGCCGAATTCTGCTTGAAACGGATTTTCCACAATCGCGCTTTCCGTCACATTTGTTATCTCTAATGTCATATCCTCACCCGACAATGTATCCTGCCAGCCCTGAGAGATATTTGTAATGACTACCCGACTTAGCTGACAAGGATTGTTGTAAATATCATATCCACTGAAAGTTAAGGAAACACCTTGGGCAAAAGAGAAAAAACACGCAACCGTGAAAAACAAAGTTAAGATGAAATTTTTCATAGATAAGCAAAATTTTATAAAAATGTTTGCAAAGTTACATATTATTTCCTTGGTATGTGACTAAAAACGGAATTATCCCTTTTAATCTTGTAAATGCAGCAGCGCATCGTGCGGGATGTTCGCATAATGGGAATGATCCGCACTGCGGAATTACCGCTCAACACATCGCAAATCCCGAATTGTCAGTTCACAGCAATCCCTCTTTCTTTTTTTCTTGAGAAAAAGAAAGTTGCTCATTAAAAGAAAACGGAGCTGCATCATTTTGTCTTGCAGCGAGCACAACCTCAGAGAGGTTGAATTCCTATAACCCCAGATAAGCGCAGCGCAATCTGGGGGATGAGAGCAGCACTGGGGAAAGGCACCTCGGAGATGTGCGACACTGCTTAGTAGCATCTCTCCGAGATGCCGGGTGTGGGACACGCTCGCTCACCCCACATCGCGGACTTCGTCCTTATGTGGGGTTATAGATGTCACATCCTTCCTGGATGTGACTGCGGCGCAACCACTTCATTGTGAAAAACGATTGATGGCCGCAGCCAGACAATCTTTTCCATTGTTATTTCATTATGAAACAGCAAGAAAAAGAAAAATTTCCTGATCATTTCCTCGAAATTTCCTGCGCATTTCCTATATCACGCCGCAGGCGGCATTCGTCCCAAGTCCCAAGTCTCAAGTCCCAAGTCTATTTCCGCTCCCACAGCCCCGTCGCGTCGTTGATCTCCCAGTGTTTCACCTCGTTCAAC
>JAZQOJ010000166.1:0-56594 GCA_045627805.1 Bacteroidales bacterium | reverse complement strand
AGAATTTCAAAATTGGACAAGATGGAAAAAGAGAAGTATTACAAGAGTGTTTTAGAGTACGAGGACGTGCAAGACGCCATCGCCTACGCAAAAGAATACGCCGCCAAAGAGGGATTTGCCGAAGGTATGGAAAAGGGATTGAAACAGGGACTGGAAAAGGGGATAAAAAAAGGTATGGAAAAGGGTATGGAAAAGGGTATGGAAAAAGGTATGGAAAAAGGTATGGAAAAAGGATTGCAGGCAGGATTGGAGAAAGGATTGGAGAAAGGATTGGAAATTCTTCGGAATACAGCGAAAAATTTTTTGAAAATGGGTTTATCCATCAAGGATGTTTCAGATGCGACAGGGCTGAGTATAGAAGAACTGGCATCAATACAAAATCAATAACAGCAAGCGAATGTCACTATTTCGAGCTCTTGTTCAGTTGCAAGATTGAGAATAAAACAAAAAAGAGGTACTGTAAAGCACCTCTTTTTTGTACTGGATGGGGGAGTCGAACCCCCGATCTTCAGGATGAAAACCTGACGTCCTAGGCCACTAGACGAATCCAGCATTTCTCATCGTTTGAGATTGCAAAATTACAACATTTTTCAATACAAAACACAAACTTTGAAAAATTTTTTATTATTGTTCATCTTTGTCCGGTTCAAACCTGAAACCCAGGCGTTTACCAGTTTTCAAAATCATATTTTGGTCCTCAATTTGAAGCATATCATTGACCGAAACCTCCACCATATTGGAATATTGTGGGACTAAAAGGTCGAAATTGACAGTATATTGGATGGCGCGCTGTAGTATTTCGACCACGGCTTCGCGATTCAATTCACGAGTGTTGAAGTTGTTGAGCACCTGCGCCAATTCTCTTTTTCCTTCCACAAAATAGTGTTTGTCCTTATTAACGAAAATTCTTCCGATAAGATAACCGGCATCGTTGATGCGATTGTAGCGGAACGAATCGGCAAGAAAGTTGAAAATGAAGATGACACCGCAATAAGAACGCGACTTATCTTCCTTTATGTAAGGAGTTTTCATCACTTCGTGATCGCGAGGAAATTCAAAAATATTGGTATGCATCAAAAAGATGAGCACATCTCCAGCAAATCGCAATTTGAATTCGTGAAGATTCTTATTGGAATAATCAACGCTCACGCGCGGATGTTGCTCTGCGTAATTGTCTTCATAATAGGTTTCAAACTCCTTGGCGCATTCTTTGAACAACTCCATTGTTTCCAAAGTGGCAGAATAGATTTGTTGTTTCAGTTCGCCTTTTTGAATTAAAAGATTACAAATGTTAGAATGATCAGTTTCCATAAAATATTATTACAATTTATTAATTATCTTAAAGTCAAGTAATTAAGAGGGTCTATAGGGAGACCATTGTGCCAAAGTTCAAGGCGGAGGCAATTGCCGTTGGGGGAGATTCCGGTATGTCCCATTTCGGCGATGGGTTCGCCAACCTCAACAAAATCGCCTTTTGATTTCAACAACTTGCGATTGTGTTTGTAAACAGAGAGCACATTGCCAGCGTGCTGCACAATGACAACATTTCCCGCATTGGCTTCGTATCCAGCGAACACGACCATACCAGTGCCGGCAGAGGTGACGAGTGTGCCCGCGCGATTGGCCACATCTATGCCATAACGGTTCTGCGAAATGCTAAAATAACCGACGATGGTGCCCGTAGTGGGCGGCTGAAGGAAGAGATTGCGAATGTCGGCACGCTGATTCACAGTTTGTTCCGTGTTCACTTCGTCGCGAAGAGCAATGGTGCGGATGAGATCGTCCGCTTCGTCGCGCAAGTCCATCTCCGACTGCGAGTGTTCAGCGGCGGCGGCGAGTGCGTCTCCCCCCGTCGGCGTTTCAGCCGTTGGCCCTGACGACATCTCGTCGGGCATCACCTCATCGTTCAGAATGCGATAAAAATTCCGTATATACTGCTGATTCTGAGCGAGAAGCAATTCCACAGAGTCCACACGGCGAGCTGCCTCGCGATATTTACGGAACTCATCGGGGCTGGTATAACCCGGCACATATACGCGCAGCGGAGTGAATGCGATCAACATAGCGGTCAGCACAATCAGCACTACCGCCGACGTAGTCACCACCACAAAAATATTGCGAGGGCTCAGCCGCAACGAGAAACTGTCGTGATTCTCAGATTCGTTGCGAATGATCAAACGGTACTTCATCTTCCAGTTCTGACGTATTTTACGCCATACCGTCCGCAGCTTAGCAAAATTTTCTTTCTTAAAAAAACGCATCTCAAAAAATCGGCTGCAAAGGTACTAAAAAATCATTAACCTACCTCACTTTTTAACAAGGAAACCAATTTGTTATTTTGAATAATTTTCTATAACTTTGCAAGTTATTTTAATGCAAACAAATATTTTGTAATTAATTATAAATAAATACCTTACTATGAAAATTGATTTTTTGGGTGCAACCACGGAAGTTACTGGAAGTAAATTTTTACTTACAACAGTAAAAGGTGCCCGCATTCTTCTGGATTGCGGTATGTATCAGGGAAAGGGTCTGGAGACCGACCGAATGAACCGTGACTTGGGTTTCAATCCTGAAGACATCGACTTTGTATTGCTTTCGCACGCGCACATCGACCACTCGGGGCTCATCCCCTACATCGTGAAGCGCGGATTCAAGGGAACCGTCTTCTGCACGCCGGCCACCCGCGACCTCTGCTCCATTATGCTTCCCGATTCCGGACGCATTCAGGAAACCGATACCATTCAGTTCAATAAAAAGCGTGCCAAACAGAAGTTGGAGCCCGTTGAACCGCTTTACACAATGAAAGACGCGGTGAACTGTATGCGCCATTTCGTGAGTGTGCCCTACGATTTGCCTTTCTCCATCACGCCCGACTTCACCGTGAGATTCGTCAATACGGGGCATATGCTGGGCAGCGGTGCCATCCACATCACCTTCAAAGAGGGCCGCAAAAAGAAAACCCTCTGCTACACCGGCGACATCGGACGCTATGAGAAGACCATCCTTCCCGATCCCGAACCATTTCCGCAAGCCGACTACGTCATCACCGAATCCACTTACGGCGACCGGCTCCACACCAGCATTGACCAGGCCGAGCACGACCTGATGATGGTCATCAAGGATGCCTGCGCCCAGCGAAAAGGGAAGCTGATCATCCCCTCCTTCGCCATCGGCAGAACGCAGGAAATCGTGTACGCACTGCAACGTCTTCAGCAAAACGGCAACTTGCCATCCGTTGAGATTTTCGTGGACAGCCCGCTGGCCGTTTCCGCCACCGACATTTTCCGCCTGCACAGCGACTGCTTCAACGAGGAAATGCAGGAATACATCAAAACCGACCCCGACCCGTTCGGATTCCAGAACCTGCACTACATTCGCAGCATCGACGACTCCAAGCGCCTCAACTCATACAACCGCCCGTGCGTCATCATTTCCGCCTCGGGAATGATGGAAGCCGGACGTGTTAAACATCATTTAGCCAACAATATAGAAAATCCCAAAACCACAATCCTGTCGGTCGGCTATTGTTCACCTACCACTTTGGGCGCCCGCATTATGAGGGGCGACAAGGAAGTTTCCATCTTCGGAATGATGTACAAAGTGAAAGCCACACTCGCCTCCATCGAAGCGTTTTCCGGCCACGCCGACTATCAGGAACTGATTCAATACCTTTCGTGTCAAGACAAGAAAAAACTGAAAAACATCTTCGTCGTACACGGCGAAGACTCGTCGCGCCACGCCTACTCGCAGCATCTTACGGAAGCCGGATTCAAACGGAATTACGTTCCCGATTTCAGAGAAAGCATTGAAATATAATCCTCTCTCCCTGTGTTAAAACACTTTATTTCAAAGAGAAAGACGAGAAAAAAACGAGAACAACGAGAAACGAGAATACGAAAAATTCAAAATATCAATGAAAAAAATCATCTCTATTTTTACTTTAGCGATTTTATGCACTGCCAACCTTTTTTCACAAGACACACTCTACGTCAAGCCCGATGAGGCGAGCAATGCCTGGAGCGGCCGCGAAGGCGTATATTCCGATCTGCAAAGCGCGATTGACGCCGCGCTGGAAGGCGACCAAATCTGGGTGGCAGCCGGCACTTACCTCCCCTCCACTCGCTTCCCTTCCGGGAACGATAACCGCTGTAAGTCTTTCATTTTGAAGACAGGCGTGTCGTTGTACGGCGGCTTTGAAGGCACCGAAAACGACATCAATGAACGCGATTCCGATGGAGACTGGGAATTCGGGAACACCACTACCCTCAGCGGCGACATCAATCATACGCCCGACGTGGCAACCGACAACTCCTACCACGTGGTTTACGGGAAAAGCGTAAGCAACATTGTGATTGACGGATTCACTATCGCGGGAGGTTACGGCGACCGACAAGGATATATGGACGACCAAAAGGGGGCCGGCATCTACCTTGGTGCCACCACCAGTTCCGCTTCTTCCAACATTGAGATCCGCAACTGCATCATTTCCAACAATACAGCATTTCAACAAGGAGGTGGCGCATATCTTCCCAAGACCTGCACCTTAAGCAACTGCCTCATAGAGAACAATGCCACGGTAGCAAGCAACTCGGCAGGCGGCGGCGTTTACTTCGACAACTTCGCTTTTTCCACTGTGGTAGCAAATTACTGCGTTTTCAGCAGCAACTATTGTCCCGCCACTACAACTGTCTCTGCTTCCAGCCGTTACGGCGGAGGTGGCGTATGCTCTGGCAATAGTTGCGAGTTTAATTATTGTGTTTTCATTGGCAACCAGTGCACCAACCCAGGAGGCGGCATCTACTGCGGAATTGGCAACAAGTTTGAGAATTGCATCTTTTATTTGAACTCCGCCAGCGTGGGCGGTGCCATTTTCGGCAACACTTCTTCCAGCTTACTCACTTCCAACTGCCTGTTCAGCAATAATATAGCAAGTAACGATGCCGGCTGTATCAGCATCAGTGGAAGCAGTTGCCGCAGCGTGAACTGCACTTTCGTTGGCAATGATGCGCCCGCTAACACAGTACTCAACGGTGGCAACAGCTACACCGTTTACAACTGCGTTCTTTGGAACAATGGCAACGACACTGGCAATATGATGCCCAGCGCTGTCGTGAAAAAATACACGGCTGCGGAAGGGGTGCAATTCCCTGGCACAGGAAATATCAATGCCAGCACCGACGAGTTCCATTTCTACGATCCCTGTCTCATTGTGGGCATTCCCGACAATGAAGGCGACATTGAGCTCATTTTGGATGCCGACTACACTATGACGGGACAATCCGTCTGCAAAGATGCAGGCAACACCGCTACCATTGACCTTTCCGGCTACCAATTCCCGGAAGAGGACCTTTACGGTGAAGCTCGTATCAATGGCGGGCTCATTGATCTCGGCTGCTTCGAAATCCAATGCGTAGAAGAAGCCCCCATTCTCAGCGTCATCTTTGCCGACACCACCTACAATGCCGATATGCCAGGAACTGGCACCATCTCGGCCACTATTTATATTGAAAACTACGACGACTTCTACACCTACTACCTCACTTACAACGAAGAAGAAATCGAAATGGAAGATGAGACGTACTCACTCGAACTCAATTTCCCCAGTGCTCAAACCATTGGCGTGCGCTTAGTTGACGAAGAAGAATGCTCACTCACGACCGACACCACATTCGCCATTGACTCACTTTTTGACACCCACATCGGCATTGAGAACTTAGAGTTACAAAACCTGGTTATCACCCCGAATCCGGTTACCACGCAATTCACCATTCACAATCTGCCTGCCACCCTGCGCAACGCACAAGTTGAAATTTACGATGGGAATGGCAAATTGATTGCCACGAAAAATGTGGTTGAAAGTCAAGCCAAGATTGACGTTACCAACTATCAATCAGGAATTTACTTTATCCGAATGCTCAATGATGGCAAAGTATTCGGAACCTCCAAAATCATAAAGAAATAATCTCAAAAACTTAACCATTCAATATGGATACAATTAGACAACAGAAAACCGCCAACCTTATCAAGAAAGAGTTGGCCGAAATCTTCCTTTTTGACGGACCGAACGTTTACGATTGTATGATTACCGTGACCAAAACCACGGTCACGAAAGATCTTTCCATTGCGCGCTCATATCTCAGCATCTTCAATGCTGAAGATAACGATTTGGTTATCAAAACAGTGCGTAATAACATAAAAGATATTCGCTTCCGTTTGGGACAAAAAATCCACAACCAGATTCGCGTGATTCCGCAACTGGAATTCTTCATTGACGACTCGCTCGACTACATCGAGAACATTGAGCGGCTCTTAAAAGAATAATTTTAGACGAAAACCGACAATGGCGAACCAAAGATTCAAAACGGCGCTGTTCATCGCGTGGCGGCATCTTTTTTCCAAAAAGAAGCATAGCTTAGTGAACATCATCGCGATTATTTCCGCGATAGGAGTGCTCACTGGGACCGCCGCATTGGTCATTGTGCTGTCGGTTTTCAACGGAATGGAAGAACTGGTAGTTGATTCGTTCAACTCCTTCAATCCCGATTTCCGCATCACCTTAAAAGAGGGAAAATCGTTTGAGACGGACTCGTTTCCCTGTGAAAAAATCCGGCAGATTGCGGGCGTGAAATCGGTAGAGGAAGTGGTTTCCGATTTGGTTTTATTGGAATACGAAGACAAGCAGCATCTAATTGAGCTAAAGGGAATTAGCAAAACCTACATTCAAGAAAGCGGCTTTGACACGCTACTTCTGGCGGGAGACTTCAACCTGCAACCCGCAGGAGAAGACGGCGGCGTAATGGGAGCCCTTGCAGCCGGAACGTTGCAACTGAATCTGCAAGGGGCCGACTATATTAAAGTGTACTACCCCAAACGTTTACGGAAAAATCTCGGCAACCCAACCGATGCTTTCCAAACCCGTTACCTCAAACCCGTCGGCATCTTCGCATCCTACACTGAATACGACGAGAAATTCCTCATCTGCTCGCTCGACTTTGCAAGGAACCTGATGAACTACGAAAATCAGGTTACAGCTATTGAAATTTTCATCCGTAACGAAAAGGAAATCAGCACAATACAAAAACAAATCGAAGCCATTGTGGGCGACACATTTGTTGTGCAAAACCGTTACCAACAAGAAGCGCTACTTTTCAAAACCATCCAATCCGAAAAACTCATCATCTTCGTTATTCTCGCCTTCATTTTGCTCATCGCCATCTTCAATATCATCGGAACGCTGGCTATGATCATTATTGAGAAAAAAGACGACATTCTGATACTCAATTACATAGGAGCTGACCACAAACTCATCCGCACCATTTTTCTGTACGAAGGAATGCTCATCTCTTTCATTGGGGGCCTGGTGGGAATGCTGCTGGGGGCACTCGTTTGCTGGCTCCAGCAAACCTTTCACCTCATTGCCCTTGAAAACGCCCTCATCGGCTACTATCCCGTAAAAATGGAGCTTGCCGACTTCCTCATTGTTTTCGCCACCATCTTCCTCATCAGTTTACTTGTATCCATCATTCCTTCTCGGAAAATCCATATACAAAATAATATAAAACAATGAAAATCAAAGGATTAAATATTATTCTGTTTTTCATTTTAAGTTTTACTATGCAATTTTTCTGCATAGCACAAATTCCTATCGGTTCGTTTCGCACACACCTCTCCTACTTCGGCACGCACAGCATTGCCGTTAGCGACGACGTGGTTTATGCAGCGGCCGAAAGCGGTCTCGTTTACTATGACAAAAAAGAGCAGAGTCTGAACGCCTGGTCGAAAGTGGACGGACTATCAGAAAGCGACATTGACCATCTTTTTTACGACAAAAATTCTGATTATCTGATAATTGCATACAAAAGTGCCAATTTGGACTTCGTACGCGACGGAAAACTTACCAACCTGCCCGAAATCAAAGAAAAGGCGCTCACGGGCGAAAAGCGAATCAACAATTTCTACATTCACAACGGAGTGCTGTACCTTGCTTGCTCGTTTGGCATCGTTTCGATTGACTTGAACACACTTTTAATCCGCGACACCTGGTACACGCAGACCGAAGAAACAAGATGTCAAGTAAATTCAATACAAGTATTTCAAAATCAATTCTTTATAACCACGAATAAAGGTGTTTACCACACGCCCATCAATCAAAATACGATAGCAGATTTTTCTTCTTGGCAGAAAGAAACGGCCTTAGCCGACGATGAGTATCTTTTTTCGTGCATTTTCGACAATAAGTTATTCATTACCAAACATATTGATGACGAAAACGACACCCTGCTCTGCTACGAAGAAGGCACCTGGCACAACGTGGATTGTGGCATTTCGCTCATTCGAGCATTGAAAGCGAATGACGACGAACTGTTGGTGGCGACTTGGAATTATATCCAAACTTATAATCGCGAAATGGAGGGCATTTGCTTTGTACTGAGCGACGATTCCTACGATTGGGCCAATGTGCGCGACGCGGCTTTCGACGGGAGCACCATCTGGATTGCCGACGAGCACAACGGCCTGCTCCGACACCAACGCGAATGGGGCAATAGCGAACTGCTCAACCTCAACGGACCTTTTGCGCCGACCGCTTACCAAATGGACTATGTGAATGGCGTAATGGCGCTGGCTCCTGGCGGCGTGAATGCGGTTTGGGGAAATAATTGGCAGGCAGCCAATTTCAGTTATTTTACTAACAATCAGTGGCACAATATTTTGCGAAGAGACAATCCGGAATTGCAAGACACTTACGACATCACCGCGGTGGCCATCAATCCGCGCAACACCAGCGAATTCTTCGTTGGAACTTATTGGAGCGGAATGGTGAAATGCGATGCCGACAAAGTGGTTGCCGCCTACAACCGCGCCAACAGTCCGCTCCAGTCGAACGACACCACAGAAGGGCACATCGGGGGGATGCGTTTTGATGCTCACGGAAACCTGTGGATTTCGTGCAGCCACTCCGCGCTGCCGCTCAACGTGCTCAAAGCCGACGGAACCTGGCAATCGTTTCCACTATCATCCTATGTATCAGGATATTCCACCGCATTTGGCGACATATTGATTGACTCAAGAGGTTTCAAGTGGATCATCAAACCACGCGACAACACGATTATCGTGCTCAATGACAACGGCACCATCGACGACCACAGCGATGATGAGACGATGATGGTCAATATGAATGCCGCGGCCAACATTGAAACCTCTGGTGTAAACTGCATTGTGGAAGACAAAAACGGGCAGATTTGGATTGGATGCAACCTCGGAATCAAGGTGATTTACACGCCCGGTCAGATTTTCAAAGGCGGAGTTTACCCGCAAAACGTGCTGGTGGAACAAATCAATTATGTTCAAAATCTATTTGAATTTGAAGAAGTTACAAGTATTGCCGTGGACGATGCCAACCGTAAATGGGTGGGCACGGCCAAGTCGGGAGTTTTCCTCATTTCCGCTGACGGAAGCGAGCAGCTGCTTCACTTCACTGAAGAGAACTCGCCGCTATTGGCTAACAAAATCAGTCACATCTGCATCAACAGAGAAAATGGCGAAGTGTTTTTCTGCACTTCGAAAGGGCTGATTTCGTATCGCAGCACTGCGACCGCAGGCAGAGAAGACTATTCAGAAGTGAAAGTGTTTCCCAATCCGGTACGCGAAAGTTACCACGGCACAATTGCGGTGAGCGGCCTGATGGAAAACTCTTTTTGCAAGATTGCAGATGCGACAGGAAACCTCGTGTGGCAGGGCTATGCACACGGAGGCACGCTGGCCTGGGACGGGCACGATTTCTACGGAAACCGCCCTGCCACAGGCGTCTATTTCGTATTCGCATCCAGCGAAAGCGGAAAGCAGAAAAAAGTCGCTAAAATATTATTTATCAAATAATTATATAAAAAAATGCGCTGTATCATCAACTCTTGCACCGACCCCTACTTCAATTTAGCGGCCGAGGAACACCTCCTCAAAAACTTCACCGACGACATCTTTATGCTGTGGCGTAACGACAATTCCATCATCATTGGAAAATACCAGAATACGGCGGCCGAAATCAATATTGACTTTGTGAAAGAACACCACATCAAAGTGGTGCGCCGGCAGACGGGTGGTGGCGCCGTGTTTCACGACCTCGGCAACATCAACTACACCTTCATCGCGCCCAAAGGATCGGGCGACTTTCGCACTTTTTCGAAACCTATCTTACAGGTACTCAATTCATTAGACGTTCCTGCAAAATTTGAAGGGCGCAACGACCTGACCATCAACGGACAGAAGTTCTCGGGCAATGCGCAATGCGTTTATCAGAATCGCATTTTGCACCACGGAACGCTGCTTTTTGCATCGGAAATGGCGAATCTGACTGCGGCGCTGAAAGTTAACCCACTGAAATTCAAAGACAAAGCAGTGAAATCAGTCCGCAAGCGAGTCACCAACATCAGCGAGCACCTCCCCTCCCCTATGTCGGTGACTGAATTTATGGAAACGGTCACGCAATATATCACCACGCACCTTCCCGACGTGCAGTTGTACAACTTTTCCGAAGATGATTTATTGATTATCAATAAATTAAAAAATGAAAAATATGCCACCTGGGACTGGAATTTCGGCACCTCGCCACATTTTGACTACAGCAAGCAGATGCGCACGGCGGGCGGCAATATCGAGGTGACGCTTTCGGTGACGAAAGGCAGAATCACGCAATTCAAAATTTACGGTGACTTCTTTTCGCAAAAAGGAATCGAAGACTTCGAAACGCGCTTCATCGGGCAGGAATACGAAGAGGAAAATCTACGCAAACTACTCAGCAGCATCAACTTAAGCGAATATTTAAGCAATGTGAGCGTGGACGAGATGGTGGAAGTGATGCTGCGATAAAAGTAAATTAGAGTTCACAAAATCAATCCAATAATTCTTATTCAATGAAACTCATCAGTTGGAACGTCAATGGCCTAAGAGCCGTTTATCAGAAGGATTTCGTCAAAAATTTCGAGTTACTCGATGCCGACATTTTCTGTCTTCAGGAGACGAAAATGCAGGAGGGGCAGTTAGAGGTGAATTTTGAGGGATACGAAAGTTATTGGTCGTTTGCCGAAAAGAAGGGCTATTCGGGCACGGCGGTTTTCACGCGCATACGGCCGCTCCGTCGCCTCGACGTGCCCGTGCTGGATTCCGAGGTTTTCCCTGGCAACGAGGGGCGGATTGTGGCGCTCGAATTTGACAAATTCTTCTTGGTGAATTGCTACACGCCCAACGCCCAAGACGAACTCAAGCGCTTGGATTTCCGGCTGAAATGGGAAGGTTGTCTGCGGCAGTACCTGATGCAGCTGGATGCGCAGAAGCCCGTGCTTTATTGCGGCGACCTCAACGTGGCGCATCAGGAAATCGACCTGAAAAACCCGAAAACCAACCATCAGAATCCTGGCTTTTCCGACGAGGAGCGCGGCGAGATGACCGCTCTGCTCGCTTCGGGCTTCACCGACACGTTCCGCCATCTGTACCCCACGCTCACCGATGCGTACTCGTGGTGGTCGTATCGTTTTCACGCCCGCGAAAAGAACACGGGTTGGCGCATCGACTACTTCATCTGCTCATCGCGCGTGGCCCCGCAAATCGAAGCGGCCACCATCCACAGCGAAATCTTCGGCAGCGACCACTGCCCGGTCGGGCTGGAAATAGAGATGTAAGGTGGGGGGAGAAATTGGCGAACTAAGCCCCAAAAACATCACTATTTTGTGGTGAACTTGCAATTAGGATAGTTGGAGCATCCGTGAAATGAGCCATATTTGCCCGTTCTTTGGACCAGGTTTCCACCGCATTTCGGACATTTGAGATTGCAAACTGCCATCTGACTTTTAAAGGTTCGATACCTGACTTGTTGTGCGTGTTTGCGCCCATCCTTGCGAGTGAACTTTGGCAGGCGGCTTAGCATCTGGACAACGGCTTGTTTGTCAGCGTCCGATAGGAGCACGTTTTTTTTCGATAATATAAAATCTTTAATATCAAAATAATACAAAACTGGATTTTCTTTCGTGCGAACCATAACATTTGCCCTGGAAGAAAAGGTCACTACAGGAAAGAGAGGTAAATCGCGCCTGTTCAAATAATATTTCAACGCATTGACGTGTCCTTGGTTTTGTAAAATGGGATTGTAAAGTTGATACTTGTTTCCCCAGATATTTTGTGTCCAATGTTCACTGTACTCGCCTCCGTAAATCCATCCTTTATAATTCTTGGTTTCAATAACAAAAATGCCATATTCGGAAACGACAACGTGATCGATTTGCGAAGAATACTCGCCACGTTGAATGAGCAGATTGTTGAAAACGGCATATTCCGACTTTGGCAACTCTTTCAATCGCATTGCGACAACGGCCTCACCTTGTTTTCCTCGAATAGCGGGAAGACGGATGATAGTGACCACTGTAACGACGAAGAGAAGAAGAAATAGAAACATAGGTGCGAGAGTAGTCATTCTTGAAACTCGTTATCACTACATAGGAAAATCAAAACCAACTTTAACGCAAAAAATGAAATTTTGTTATCATTCTCTTTGTGAAATAGGTGAGAAAACCAAGTCGGAAGTCTCTGGGAGTTGAAAATCATAAAAAAGATTACCCGGAAGAAGGTGTTAAGTTCCAATACGGGTTTTAGTTGCCCTACAGGTCATCAATGGCTGACTGGCGGACCTTCTCGGAATTCAGCTTGTCGAAATAACGGAGCATCACACGACCGGAACTATACTTTTCTCCTTCCACAATGGACAGTTCTATATCGCCTTTGTCGGTACTGAACGTTGTAGCCCAGACATACTCGCCTGAATGAATGGCGTGTAATTTGTCCGAGTCATCATAGACACGTGTAGTAAACTCTTCGCGTATATTTTCCGGTTCACCGTATTTTTCGGTCAGCATCTCCTTAAGCTGCTCGTATTGTCCGAGGACGGCGGACCACGTCTCGTAGGAATTGAAGAGGACGGCAATCATATTCACCAAATCGTTGCCTTTGAGGGTTGAGACCGCCACATAGCATTTTTTCTGTCCTGCGAAATCACCTGACAGCAGGGCGATACCGTCCTGAGTGCCTTCATAAACGAAACCCTTTTCCACCATCTTCTGGGTATAGGATTTCAGGGTTCCGTCGATGGGGACGCCTTTAAAAGCAAGGTGTTGCGACTGGGCAAAAGCGCCAACTACGAAGATGACGAAGCAAACAAAGGATAACAATTTTTTCATACTAACTTGTTTTTAATGAGACTGCAAAAATAGGATATATTTTTGACAAATAATGACAAAACGACATATTCATCAAGTTTTTTTAATAAATTGTGTGATGAGATAATGGATATAGCGAGAATGTGCCCTATACAAGGTGGGTTACGCCGGCTTCCATTTCGCAAAGCCCATATTTTCAGCGATTCCCATTCCTGTATTTTGAAGTAACTGGATTTGTTCTTGTATGGTGGAAGCTAATTTCATTTTGCTCAGATAAAAAAAGATACTCGTATAGAGTATCCACAAGTCCATTTTTAAGTGCAAACGTACAGCTTGTGAACATTGGCACTTTTGACGCTGCAAAAGTACTATTGTGAAAATTTTGTTAGGTCTGATATTAGAATTCCCTATTGCTCAACTATAGTATTTGATGAATGTAAGCCAGTAATATTGCTAAAATATTGTTGCTGTTCTTCATGATCAAAAAGATAAAACAATGTTCGAATGTTTGAACGACGTCGCCTTATCGTAGAATCTGAAAGAAAATCCATCTCAATATTCAAGTTGACTGGCCCTTTTTGAGATTGAATTGCTAATTTTTGGAAGAATCGGTTGCGTAGGATGAGCCTCTTAAGAAGTTGGCGCTGTTTATTGGAATCATAGTCATTGAAAACTTTGCCTAAACAAGAGAGATAAATATAATCGTAGCTGTTTTGAACTAAACCGAATTCTAATGCGGTTTTTGCGTGGTTCTCACCATATTTAGTTAGTGCTCCCTTTTTACGTTCTTTACCATCATCTAATAGCAATCTGCCAATTTGTACAAATCGGAGGCCTTCGTCTCCAACCTCAATTAATTTGGAACACAATTTACAAGTAGCATCGTTAAGAGAACTGAATTGCACTACATCTTGCGGGGAAGGACGGCAAGGTAGTATATGGTTGACCATATATTGAATATAGGTATTTATCGGAATGGAAACCAAAGTGTCAGTATATTCAGCCATTTTCTTTTTGTCAAGCTGAAAGTCTCGATAGAACAATTTTTCGTTAAGAAAACATTCGAAAGCCCTATCAAAAAAAGATTCGAGTTCGATTTCAAACATCTCAGTTGATTTTTTGCAAAATATTTTTGATGATATTGCTAATCTGGCTCAATTCGAAAGTAATTCTTACTTTAGCCGCGTCACTGCTTTCCTGAATTTTTTTTACGTAATCATTATCTCCAATAAGCGCTCGAAATTTTGTCAATTTCTCAACATCATCATTGAGGATGCCGTTTTCTTTAAGAGTAACATGAGCTTTTTCAAGGGAAATTTCCCCTTCCATAAAACTCTTGGTAAGCACATCCGCTTGTTTGTCATCGGAAGCAACAATTTCTCCGAGTTTTCTAATGTCTTGTGCAGTTTCAATTTTACCAGTCTCGATTTTTTTTGAAACTTTTTCTAAAAATTTCGGGTCTTTCTTTACCCGATTCTTTATGCCTCTATTCTTTAGTAACTCGTCATAGTAACTCCATTTTTCTGGATCAAGTACACCTTGTTGACGCATAAATTCGTATACTTGAAAATATCTTTTAGCTTCACCTATAGCAATACCCAGTTCTTTTGCCATTGCTTCTACGGGTAATTTTGTCTGTTGTCTTCTTCTGTATAGGTATCCAGCTTGTTCATATGGGCTCCAATCTTTTCTTCCGACAATATGATATTGCCCTAATAATGCAAATATAGCATTGTCATCAACATCATCGGGAAGAAGAACACATTTCACTTTCCCCCAAGCCATTGGATTTTTTTCACAGAGAATCCGGTAGGCAGCTAAACGACTATTACCTTCTAAAACTACTTTATCTTTTTTTCGGACAATCAGAGGGTCAATTAGACCGCCGTTGGTCTCAATTGCCAAACGAAGTTTCTTGACGTGTTCTTGCTTTTTCATTTGTCTTTCTATTTCATCTTGTGTTGGTTCCTCTCCATCAAGACGAAGTACGCTGTACACTCTAGGATTGTCAACATAAAAAAGCAATTCAGATTGATCAATTTCAACCTGTTCCACTTGGTAATTTTTTCCTGCGATACTCAGGGTTGTAGTAGCCATATTATTGAATATTAAGAATTTCTTTTACGAGGTTGCCAAAACTGTAATCCATATTTTCTCTAAATTTGTATAATTTACTATCTCCTTGTGCTAAAAATGCTGCATTTTGTTTCGCCTGAAGTAATAGGTCAACCCACTTGTCAATACTATTTATGGCAATAAAATTATATATGTAGCAAGTCTTGGATTGTGAGATTCTATGGATTCTATCTTGTGCTTGAAGATAATCATCTAAGCTGAAACCTCTATCATAAAATATAACGTTATTTGCAGTAGTGAGGGTCAAACCCTCTTTAGCGGCTTGTGGCGTTGCAAAAAGCACGCTGCTCTCTCCTGACTTGAATTTCTTTACAGATTCATTTCTCTCTTCAATAGATAATCTTCCATGAATCCTGGTCGGTGAATACTTTTTATATTTACGATAAAAATAATTGATGTTTTCTATGAAAGAAGACCAAACTATCACTTTTTCGCCATAATCAATGATATCCTTAAGAATATCATCCAGTCTGGATTCTTTCCCTGAGATACGATTGTAAGAATCATCTACTAATTTGGGATTAGAAGCAATTTGTACAAGACGCAATAGCCTTTTTAATGATGATTGGGACTCATCTAACAAGCTGACGTCCCCGTGCTTTATTTCTAATTTCATATCTTCCCGAACTTGTTCATACATATCTCTCTGCAAAGAGTCCATATCACAATAGATTGACATGTATTTTTTGTCAGGTAGGGTGATGATGCCACTGTTCTTTGTCTCTCGAACTGTGAATTTCTTTATCTTATCAAATATTGAAGATACAGATTCTTCAAATATAATTCGTTTTCTCGTGTCATCGCCTAAATCATTGGAAAGATTAGTTTGCTTTTTGAATGAAGCAAAATCTTCTCCAAGGCTCATTCCTTTATCCAAGAAATATATTTGAGACCATATATCATAAGGTCTATTGGCGATAGGAGTCCCTGTCATAATAGTTTTTATCTTGAAGAATGGTGATAAATCAAAAAAGTCTTGAGCAAGTTTAGATTCGGGGTTCTTGATTTTTGTTGATTCATCAATTACGACAGCGACATTCCGTGATTTAAGGAATAACATTAGTCTTTCTTTATCTGAAGAGAATACTTCAAAATTGGTGATAATTACGCGGACGGCACTCGTGAGTATGAAATGGTTTTCCTGTTTATTACTTGAGAGTACTTTTGGTTTAATATGGGTGTGAGAGTCAAACTCCCCAATCCAGTTTTGAACAAGTTGTTTTTTAGTGACAACTATTATTGTGTCAATATCCTTTTTCTCAATCCAATATAAGATTAAATCAATAGCAATCTTGGTTTTTCCAAGTCCTTGCTCATGAAATATTGCGGAATATGGCAAATCTTTAACTGCGTCAAAGGCCTCTTTTTGATAAGGAAATGCCTCTTTTTTTGCAGAAAAATCAACTGTCTTTGAAAATTTTATTTTCCCCATAATCAAAGTGCTTTATATACCCCCAGTTCATATGTTACAATAATTTGAGCCTTGTAATTGTTGTTCTTTTTAATATGCTTAACTATTTTCCACAATTGCGGCGCAACGCTCCAGGTCGAGCAAATGACAATGAAGCAATTCCCGGTATGTTGTTCGCATTCTTTGAAATAATATTCATATTGTTTTCTGCTATGGAGATTATCAATATCGTTAATGGTTTTCGCCTCCCCTATGACAAGTAATCCCGCGTGATTGTAATATATGTCTGGATGGACTCCTCCTTCTACCGCAGGTGGCTTCTGAATGCTGTCTGGCGTATCATACAATACAAAAGAAGAGTATGCAGAAGGGACAATATGGTCGCAAATATAGTCCCCGCATTTTTGAACAAAATCCATATGAGCAGAAGATTCAGGCATTATTCTGGCGCAATAAAGATTAAAAAATCTGATAATGCTGATTGCAAATCTAGTAATGTCTCTCTTCTGTCGATAGCGGCTTGATCCTCGCCTTTTTTTAGTGCTTGTACCTCAGGAAATGGGATGGTATTGATTCTCTTAACTAGTTCTGCAGCCAAATTCTCGTATTTCTCCTTTGATAAGTCTATAGAAGATTCTACTACATCAATTTTTTTGACGGCATTTGAAATATTAGATTTTAGAAACTCTTTTTTCGCTTCTGGAGATTTCAATACGGCAGTCAATTTACGTACATTTTGGGCGGTATCAACATTGCCTTGAATAACCCAATCAGCAAAATCTTGATTGGAAAATCCTTGTGCAATTACAGTTTTCCTTAATTCGGTATTTTTGACAAATTCTTCAAATTTTGAAAAGTCACGAGGATTAAATTCCTCATCAAAATAGTCCACTCTTTTTGAATAATATTCTTGCATAAATTGAAAAGAGTCAATTAGATTGATGATTTCCCCTTTTTTGTTTCCACAGTATGATATAATGGCTTCCATCGGGAGATAGTCCACTGTGCTGAGATGGTGAAGATACATCGCTTTTGAATATCTATCCCATTCCCTAGGCCCAACCAGATGCGCTTGTAACCTTATTGAATCAATGTCTGCCATAGACAAGTCTTCATAAACGACAGAACGAATGAGATTCCAATTCCCACTTGGATCATTTTTTGCGAAATCTTTATAGATTTGGAGGCGGGTATTGCCTTCAATAACTATATATTTACCTTCTTTGGTATGATTGACTATGATAGGATTGATAATTCCACCATTAACTCGAATGGATTCTTTTAGCGATGAAAATGAATTAGTGCCTTCTGATTCACTGCTGTGCAATGCCAATGCAATGCCTTCTGCACTTAAGTCTCCAGTAAAAATTTCCAAGTAGCGCTTGATTCTTGGGTTGTTAAGATCCAATTCAACGACGTTAATGTCCAGCTCTAAAAATTGAGGTTTCATAAGATTTTGTTGCTAATTATTTAATTGGATGATTGTTATTGAGTTGCCACAATGATGTGTCAACTATGTTTGTCATTTTATAATTAAACATTTCAATTAATTCTTCCCTGTGCGTAGGAAACAATTCCAATACGCCAAGAACAGTTTGAAGAGGTCTAGAGACTTTTAAACCATTTTTATTGTAATACCCTTGGTGTAAATCTTTCTCGAATTCCTCAAAAGATTTCAATTGTGGTCTCCCAGTAATTCCCAGTGTCTTTTCTTCCCAATAAGTTTGATTTCGGTAACAAAATTCCCAAAAAGACATCTTTTTGTAAAAGGCTTGCTGATTGCACCAACGTGCGACTTGTACATAGAAATTTGGAATGGGCGCTTGATGATAATCTTCATGCCTCATTATATAACCAACGCATTTATATTGCATTAGTACTTTGATCCTTTTGAAAATCTCACAGATATCTTTATAAAATAGTTGTGTGTCAGCTGAATTTTGCTTGAAACCACAAAACAAATAGAATTTTGTCCCTTTCGTAGGGTTATACTTTTTCCATATTTTCAGCGCCTTTTCAATAATTGGTCTATCTTCCCAATTATCAAAAGCAAATATGAAATCCCCATGGTATTTTGATTTAGATAGCATCTTAGCCATTTCTTCACCATAAGGACTTTGTGCTATCATACGTTCATCCAGTCCTTGACGGAATTGAAATGGTTTGTTCATTTCTATCAGTTTTTGTAATGCTGGTTTCCAAACAGAATAGGGAGATGCCAAAAAATTATCATCCCATAAGTAAATGTATGGCCTAGTTGGATCTACAAAATCTTTTAATTGTGAATAGGCTTGGGACTTTGTTTCAAATCTATTCACACAAAAGGGGCATTTTCTAAAACATCCTCTTGTCAAAAAACCAATGGAATAGTGGAGATAATCTTTATAGTGGTTTGGCTTGATTCCACGTTCAATTTGCTTAGCCACGAAACCTTCGTAAAGATGATAATCAGGCATTTGGCTTCTCATGCAAAATCCTGGAAGGTTAGGATCTTGTTCCAACCTTTGCAAGTCATCGGCGCGCTCTTGAATAAACGATGACGATTCATTTGACCCCATATAAAACCCCGTACCTCCAATTCTAAATTTTCTTTTTTTTACAGAAGGCGAAGCATTTGTATAGAAATCAGGTAACTTTGTAAAAGAAAAAACTCTGGAAATGTATATGAACTGGTATTTTTTCAAATCGGCATTATGGTCGGCAATTAGTTCATATGGGATATTATGATCGCGTAAATATCCAGCGATTTTTAATAGTGCCAAATTGGGATGACGTGTTCCACCATCAAGCAAATCGGCATCAACCAATCCTATAAGAAAGTTTTTTTTAGACTCCCCTTTCCCCACAATTGCAGAAGATTTTTATTTTTCCCGCTCAGCACAAAAAAAACGCGGACTTAACTAATATGTTTGCCCTCACGGAAATCTGGAGTAACCAATCGACCAAACAATGTAAGCCCACGTTCCAACGTGAGCATTTACTATTGTCCTTAGTCGTAAATTTTCCAGATTTTTTGAGGGTCGGACAAAAGCTAATGCCTTTTATATGAAATAGTTACGTCTTGTGTCTTTTTCTCTTCTTCTTGTTTTTTGTTAATAATTCGGTTAGCGGTGCAAATTTACATATTTTGCAACAAAAAATGACATTCTCTGCTCATTTTTTTGCGCAATAAAAGTACGGTGCTTTTTTGACAAAATCTGTCAAAAATCCGCATTTTTTCAATCAATTACGGAATGCCCCTACCCTCTTGCAAATCCAGCAAAACTTGGTCAAGATGTTCTCATACTGCGGAAAGAGTTAAATGATAAAGGGAATCGCTTGAAATCTCAAACTCAATGTTTTCACCTACAAAAGATGAATAGTATGCAAAAAAATTGTAATTTTGCCCTCCCTTTTGAACAATGTGCGAACCTTGCACGACAGTGCCAATATTTAGCATAGAAATTATAAAAACATAAATTATGTCTGATTCCAAAATCTTTACTCCTGTAACGTTTGGGCCGCTCACCTTGAGAAACCGCACCATTCGTTCTGCCGCATTTGAGAATATGTGTTACGGCAACAAACCCTCGCAAGACCTTTTCAATTATCACACTGCAGTTGCGAAAGGTGGCATCGGAATGACCACCATTGCTTACGCTTCCGTGAATCGCAGCGGCGTGTCGTTTGATGGACAGCTATGGATGCGCGAGGAAATCATTCCCGACCTGAAAAAGCTGACCGACGCCATTCACGCGGAAGGTGCGAAGGCCTCCATCCAACTGGGCCACTGTGGCAATATGACGCACCGCAGCACTTGCGGTCAGATGCCCGTTGGCGCTTCTGGCGGCTTCAACCTTTATTCTCCCACCTTTATGCGCAAGCTGAAAGAACAGGAAATTTACGACTTGGTGAAAGATTTTGGCAAAGCCGTCAATCTGGCACGCGAGGCCGGTTTCGACGCAGTGGAGATTCACGCGGGCCACGGTTACCTCATCAGCCAGTTCCTCTCACCTTACACAAATCACCGCAAAGACAATTTCGGTGGCACAATGGACAAGCGTATGAACTTTATGCGCTTGGTAATCAAGGAAGTGATGAAGGCGGCAGGCGACGATATGGCTGTTTTCGTGAAAACCAATATGTACGACGGTTTCAAGGGCGGCCTGGGCATTGACGAGTGCATCACGGTGGCGAAAGAGCTGGAAAGTCTGGGCGTGCACGCGCTCATCCTCACGGCGGGTTTCGTAAGCAAGGCCCCGATGGCGGTAATGCGCGGCTGTATGCCCTACAAAACGCTCACTCACTATATGAATCCGTGGAAATTCTGGTGGCTGAAAATGGGCGTGCGAATGTTTGGCAAGATCATCATCCCCGAAGTTCCCTTCAAGGAGGCCTATTTCCTGGAAGATGCAAAGAAATTCCGCGCCGCACTGAAACTCCCTCTTGTTTATGTGGGCGGCTTGATTTCTAAAGAAAAAATGGAAGAAGTGCTGGATGCCGGCTTTGATGGCTTGCAGATGGCCCGCGCTTTGGTTCACGACACCGACTTTGTAAATAAACTGGCTTCCGGCGAGTGTACCCGCAGCGGCTGCAAGCACTCCAACTACTGCATCGGCCGTATGTACACGCTTGAGATGAAATGTCATCATTGCGTGGAAAATCTTCCGAAAAACTTGCAAAAAGAAATCGATTTCTTTGAGAAAACAAAATAATTTCAAAGTGACAAAAGAGACGGTAACTACCGTCTCTTTTTGTTCAGAATTACCCCCTTTAATCTTGTAAATGTAGCAGCGCATTTGCGCAGGCGGCATTCGTCTATTCCACCGTTTAAACGCATAACCGTTTATCGCACGATGATTTCGTCACAGAAAATCCAGCAGGGCTGTCCCACACCACGATGCCAGTCCGGATTGGTCAGTAACGATTCCGCTTTCATCCGCACATAGCGTCCGCGTGCCCGCAGATTAGTAAACGGGAATCCCACAATCTTACATTCCGCCAACGACTCTTCGTTGACATAACTTTTTGAGGCCACCTCTTTCCAATCAACTTGATTATCAGAAATATAACACGTCACTTTTTTGGGCGTGAAAATCCAGGAAAGCGGATAAAACAAAAAGTCAGCGCTGATTTCGTTGATGTTTTGCACACTATCCAGGTCAATTACCACGTCCATATCGTGCCCCCAAAAACCAAGCCAGTTGAAATTGTAGTTCATAATGCCGAGATTGCCGTCGGTGAGGGCTTGCGGACCGCCCACATCGTACAAATTGCTCCATTCAGTGGCACAGGTCACCTTTTTGCCGCAGGCGATGTTGGGCTGCGTGCTTTTGGCAATGTAATTGGCAATATTGGAACGGAACTGCTCCGGAGTGTATTTAATTTCATCTAATCGCTTCACTCCCAATCTATTGCAGTCTTCTACAAAACGGTCGGCCAAAGCAACCATTTCCGGGCGAACCATTTTTTTCCCATTTTCATCTTTCGTTAAATAGGATAAATCGGGAGTGAGATTACTCATTGAAAGTTCCAAAACAGCAAAGTCAAGCGACAATTCCAAGAGCCGCAGCCGATCGTCGTACATCTGGCGGTCGGCTTTCGAGCACTCCTCTGTCGGCACTTCCTTGTAAGCCGCAGCAAACAACGACTGATAATACTTCACTTTCTCGGGCGACAAATATCCATCCTTCGCATTGATCGGATAGCCGTAAATGTTGAGCCGCTGCTTCGAATCAAGTAGCGCCTGCTGCATCACGTCAAGATACTGCTTTACAAAAATGGAGCGGTTTTCACCATAATGAGCATCCAGAAAGCGGTCGCGCAACTCGTCCACATTCACATCCACATTCCAAAGCAAGTGCGCTAAAAGAAAAGTGCGCCACTCGTAATTTTCAGTGACATTGGTGCCCGAACCCTGCTCAAAAATCATTGGGATGTTGTGCCGCTGAAAATTTTGCAAATTGGGCTGAAGAACGTGCAAATTCGGAAACGGATCGAAATAATTGCGGAACTGAACCACGTAATCCCACAGGAAAATATTGTGCGTAAGCGCGGTCCAGCCCTCCATATCCGCCTGAAACGAATGCTCCGCCGACTCAATCGGATAGGTGCGCTGACATTCAATAGAGCAAAACATAATATTCACATTGTCAGCGGGTTTAATGTTCTGCGGAGGCCGGCGCGTCTGCTGGTAGGCAAGTGTGGAAATCGTCTTGTCGGGAAAACGGGCGGCCACCTGGTTCACAAACCAAATCATCGTGCCAGTGGGTCCACCATAAAGCGAGTCAAGATGACGGCAATGCTCGCAGGTGCACGACGACTCGTTGTCGTTTTGCGAAACCGACCAAATCTGCTTTCCCGGATTTTCTTTCATCTTGATTTCCAAATTCTTACAAAGTTCTTCCAATACTTCCGGATTGCTGAGGCAGAGTTGTCCGTCGCGCACGCGCTGCCCGTGAATTTCGGAAAACCATTCCGGATGTTGTGCAAAATAGGTCTCAACCGGGACCAAAGTCCGGAAAGTGTGTACAAACAGCCCCCAATCGCGGTTGAAATCGGTGCGGTTGTGCAGTTTGTGCCAGTCAGCATACTTCTGATCCATATTCGGAATGAGGTGGAGCGTTTCTCTATATTGAAAAGAAGGATTTTGCAAATCATTGATATTCAATACTATTTCATCGGAAAGTTTTTCGTAATGAATATGATTGGCACAAGTATATGTGCATCCGAGATAGTTTTCTAAAAAATGATAAACGCCGTACAAATTCGATTTCGCCGTGTCGCCTCCCAAAATGTAAAGGTTGTTTCCATCGGTATAAATGAGAAATCCATCGTGCAAAATTTGCGTGCCATATTTGCGGTACAGTTTTTCGGAAAGCTTGTTGCGTCCGATTGAAATGGCGTGCGTCCCCTTGAAATTCTGGTCAGAAACGATTTCGTATTTCCGCTCAAAAATCCGGTCTAAAAAAGACTGGAGTTCGCAGGCGGCGTGATGCTCGGAAGCCAATTTGTTTTCCGAAAGAACGATCACATAGTCGTCATTCTGCGAAAATACGATGGGTTTCTGCGCATAAGAAAGCGCTCGAAAAGCCAAGCAAAAAATAAGAAGGAGGATTGCTTTTTTCACGATAAAATCAAATTTTGCAGTTGCAAAATTACGCAAAAAATGGCATTCTCAAAATAGCTGACTAAGATTTAGCGGCCAACTATTCGCCTTCGCTTTGTTCTTTTTTGTCGTATTGGTAAATGTCGCGGCAAAGGGCATCGTACTTTTTGTAAAGTGCGGCTCGGCGCAACTTGAGTGTTTGCGAGAGTTCGCCAGTTTGCGGCGACCAAGTGTCAGCCACGAGGCGGAATTTGCGAATCTGCTCGTGTTCCGCCAGCGTGTCGTTCATTTTGGAAATCTCCCGCTGAATTCGTTTCACCACGTCGGCATTCGCCACAATGTCAGCATCCGTTTGGAAATGAATCTTGTGTTTCGCACACCAGAAATGCAAGGAGTCGAAGTTGGGCACAATGATGGCGGCGGCAATCTTCTCGTTTTCTCCAATCACCATCGCTTGCTCGATGAAATACGACTCTTTCAGCTTATTTTCAAGCACTTGCGGAGCAACGTATTTTCCCGTTGAAAGCTTGAAAATCTCCTTTTTGCGGTCGGTGATTTTCAAATAGCCATCTACGAGTTCGCCAATGTCGCCCGTGTGGAACCATCCTTCCTCATCAATGACCGCCCGCGTGTTCGCCTCATCTTTATAATAGCCAATCATCAGGCAGTCGCCGCGCGTCAGGATTTCGCCGTCGTCGGCGAGCTTGAATTCCACACACGGCAGAATAGGGCCAACCGTGCCAGGATGCAGTTCCTTGTATTTGGGATTGTTGACCGAAATGACGGGCGAAGTCTCCGTAAGTCCATATCCTT
This sequence comes from Bacteroidales bacterium, assembly GCA_045627805.1. Taxonomy (GTDB): domain Bacteria; phylum Bacteroidota; class Bacteroidia; order Bacteroidales; family WCHB1-69; genus UBA1756. Next base: position 31,945 of record JAZQOJ010000166.1, on the reverse strand, counting down.
CAAATACATACATTTGTGCTGCTGTAAACAGGCGGATGATTCTTTCCTGGATGGAAGAGCCGCCCGACACAATAATCATCGGGTTTCCGCCCATTTGCTCACGCCATTTGGAATAGACGAGTGCGTCGGCGATTTCGTATTTCTTGCGGTAAAACCAGTTGGTATTTTCGTTATCGTAAACCTGCGCAATTCGGAAAGCCCAGTGGTAAATGCTTCGTTTAATGCCTTTCAAATCCTTGCCCGCCGCCTGGAATTTCGTGAACATCATTTCCAACACGCGCGGCACGGCGCAAAACCCCATCGCGTGAATGTCTTTGAGGTCTTTCGCAATGGTTGCCAGACTGTTAGCGTAGTAGATAGTGCCGCCCAAAATCTGGTACATATAGTTGCAAACACGTTCGTAAACGTGGCAAAGCGGCAGGAAACTCAGCACAGTGGCGTGGAAATCGTGCGTGTTCATACTGGCGACTTGCGCCGCGTTGATGACCATACTTTTATGGCGCAGCAGCACGCCCTTCGGGTTGCCGGTTGTGCCCGAAGTATAGATGAGCGTCGCAATGTCTTCAGGCGAAGTTTCCTCTTTGATGCGTTCAATTTCTCCGCGCCATTTCTCAACATTTGCACGCCCCAAAGCCAGCAATTCATCAAAGGAACGCTGTCCTTCGATGGAGGCAATGGTGAAAATCTGGGGATGAAGCTGTAAGTCGGGAATCGACGGCTCCACGCGGCGGAAAATCTGCTCCACGCCAATCACAATGCAGCGCGCATCGCAATGATTGAGAATGTAACGGTAATCGTTCTCGTTGAGCGTGGGATAAACGGGAACGTGAACGAGCCCCGCCATCGTGATGCCCATATCCAGAAAATTCCATTCGGGACGGTTCTGCATAATGGTCGCCACTTTGTCGCCCTTCTTGAATCCCATTTCCAAAAAAGCGGCCGACAAAGCATACGAGTGCTCAACATATTCGTCAATGGTGTATTTTTTCCATTTGCCTGAACTGTCGCGTTTTGCGAGAACGTCTTTGTTATTCCCGTATTTTTCCTTCAAATTATCAAGAATGTCAAAAATCCTGTTCAGCTTCATAATGAAAGAAATTAAGTCAGCAAATTTACAAAACTATCGTTAATAGTCAATTTTCTGCTCGCAGTCAACCCATTTCTCAAATGTAACAACTGCTTTTTCGCGGTCGTGTTGCGTGGCTGGAATCTTTCTTTGCGGCGCGTCTAATGCAATCTCATCATAAATAAAAGAGTCATCGAAACCAGCTTTCGCCGCATCTTCCTGATTAGCAGCATAATAAACGTGTTTCGGACGAGCCCAGTAAATGGCGCCCAAGCACATCGGACAGGGTTCGCAACTGGTATAGATTTCGCAATTAGTCAACTGAAACGTGTTCAAGTTCTTGCAGGCGTCGCGGATAGCCATCACTTCTGCGTGCGCCGTGGGATCATTGTTCAGCGTCACACTATTGTTGCCACGTCCCACTATTTCTCCATCTTTCACGACAACGGCTCCAAACGGACCGCCCTTACCAGTCTCCAAACATTTTTGCGATAAACGTATCGCTTCCTCCATAAATTCTTTTTCGTACATAATAGTCCATTTTAGGGGTGCAAAGATACACAAAAAATATAATTTATGATTTTCCATTTGCCGAAAATAATGTAACTTTGCCGACTGTTTTTCAATTATGGATACCTTACGCATTGACGATTTCTCTTTGGATTTGAAAAATGATGGAGAATGGCGCTCCATTTTGCATCACGTTTCATTGCGGCTGCAACGCGGTCGCACATTGGGAATCGTGGGCGAATCGGGTTCCGGAAAATCCGTTACCGCGCTGTCTGTTATGCAGTTACTCAATCCCGACATTGTGCGCGTGAACAGCGGGAAAATCGTTTACACGGATTCTAAAACCGATAAGGAATGCAATTTATTGGCATTGTCAGAAAAAGAGTTGCGCCATCTCCGCGGCAATCGCATCGCAATGATTTTTCAGGAACCGATGACCTCGCTCAACCCCGTTCTTCAATGCGGAGAACAAATCACCGAAAACCTACTGCTGCACACGCAACTTACTAAGCAACAGGCCAAAACACGCACCATTGAGCTGTTTAACGAGGTGATGCTGCCTCGCCCCGAAAAGATTTTTTCGTCGTATCCGCACGAACTCTCGGGCGGGCAGAAACAGCGCGTGATGATTGCAATGGCGCTCAGTTGCAATCCCGACATCCTCATTGCCGATGAGCCGACTACGGCGCTTGATGTTACGGTGCAAAAGGGAATTTTGGAACTGATTCAAAAACTTCAGCGCGAATACGGAACCAGCGTCATTTTCATCACGCACGACCTCGGCGTGGTGGCGCAAATCGCCGACGATGTCACCGTGCTTTTCAAAGGCGATGTAGTGGAAACCGGAACCGTAAAAGAGATTTTCAGTAATCCAAAACACCCTTATACTCAAGGACTTATTGCTTGCAGGCCTACTTTAGACAAACGGCTGGAAAAATTACCCACCGTGGTTGACTTTCTGGATGCCCACCGCACAGGCGCCCCAAACCCATTGGACTCTTTTGCTGAAATCACCAATGAGATGCGCCAGCAACGCCACCAACAATTGTATCAAGGGGAACCCCTCATCCGCGTGGAGGGACTTTGCAAGCGTTATCCCCTCCGCAAAGAGCATCTCTTCGCACACCGTGAATATGTTTACGCCTTGAAAAATATCAATCTCGATATTTATGAAGGCGAAACGCTCGGACTTGTAGGCGAATCGGGCTGCGGAAAAACCACTCTCGGTCGCACACTTCTCCGCCTGATTGAGCCAGATAATGGCAGGATCTTTTATAAAGGGCAAGACATCACCCATCTTTCCCAACATAAAATGCGCCATCTGCGCAAGGATTTGCAAATCATCTTGCAAGATCCCTACTCATCATTGAATCAACGGCTTACGGTTGGCGACACCATTATGGAGCCAATGCAAGTGCATCATCTGGAGGCCAACAACCAAGCCCGCCGCCAACGCGCTATCCAACTTTTGGAACGGGTCGGTCTTGATGAAAGCCATTTTTATCGCTATCCTCACGAGTTTTCCGGCGGACAGCGGCAGCGCATTTCCATCGCACGCGCCCTCGCCGTCAATCCCCGCTTCATCATCTGCGACGAATCGGTCTCCGCTCTTGATGTTTCGGTGCAGGCACAAGTGCTCAACCTTCTCAACGAACTCAAACAAGAGTTCCATTTTACCTACATATTTATTTCACACGACCTTTCCGTTGTAAAGTATATGTCTGATAGAATGGCAGTTATGCAAAACGGAGAAATCGTTGAGTTGAACGAAGCCGATGCGGTTTACGCACATCCGGAAACCGATTACACGCGCCATCTAATTGACGCAATTCCCACAATTCAGATTTAAGAAACGACTTAGCGTACCAGCACGATTTGGCCCTTTTTCAAATGCTTTTCGTTGAGCGAATCGCGATAGGAAATCACATAGAAATAGGCGCCCTGCGGCAGTACTTTGCCTTCAAACGTACCATCCCAACCCTGGTAAATTGACTTGGTTTGGAACAGCACTCGGCTCATTTTATCGAATATAACTAATTCAAAACCAGTAATATCCATTGGAGCGTGCACAATGAATTCGTCGTTCAGGCCATCACCGTTGGGGGTGAAAGCGCTGGGCACAAACACATCGCAATCGTAAACGTCAATGCGGAGATAAATGGTGGTGTCGGTTTTATCGTACCGAGTCAGATCGGCGTAAAGTTGAACCGATTCTTCTGGATATATTTCGATTGTGTTGCCAAAATGGCCAGTACTCCAACGCACATCCAAAGCATTTTCCACAAACAGCACCACTTTTGAGTTTCTGCAAACCATTGTGTCTCTGCTATGTCTCAGCTCGCTGGTTTTCAACCGATTATCAGGTGTCATACTTGGTGATGTCCACTCGTCACCACGACTATGATGATTAGAGGCAACTGATGGAGTGATAGGATATTGAGTCGCAGGCATCGCCATTGATGGAGCCGTTGGGGTGCTCGCCATCGGCTGAACAACGGGCGAAACCTCAATCGGTAGCGGCTTGACTTCTTCGCTACGCAAAGCAGGCGCTTCATCCAACACGGATTGTCCCGGATTGAGAACGAGTGGGCTTTCCGTTGGAGCCACAGCAGTCTGTTCAGGAACTGCATTGTACGACGAAGAAGTGGTTTTGGGACTCTCTTTTTCAGTCAGTACTATGCTGCCATTTGGCATATTTTCGGATTTTTCAATTTTATTAACCAATTGATTATCCGTATTTTCATTATCTTTATGAAGAAAAACAAAGAGTCCAATAGCGACGATAGCGATAACTGCGACTGAAACGGCAGTGCGGAAAGCGATTTTGCGTAACCGACGAGTGCGATTGAATTTCAGAAGAGCGGCATCGTTTTGGATGTCGGCCCAGAGACCTTCCGGAGGAAGTTGACGATAATTCGCCAATTTCTCGCTAAAAACCTTACCAATTTCTTCTTCTTTCATTTTATTATGCTGCGAATTTCAGCTATTTTTTGTCATTTTCCTTATTAATACTGATTGGAATTTCATCAGGAGAAGACTTAAAAAATTCTTCAATTTTCTTCTTCAATGCACGCTTTGCCTTGAAAAGCTGCGTGCGAACAGTGGTGTAAGAACTTCCTGTCATTTCAGAAATTTCTTTGTGCGAATAACCATCAATCTCAAAAAGATTGAAAATGGTGCGATAGCCATCGGGCAGTTCGTTAACAAACTGTAGCAGAATATTTTCCGATAGAAAATCCTTCTGCTGGATGGTCACGTCGCCAATCTGTTCGCCCAAGTCGTCGATACTGACCGCCACGCCCGTTTTTTGCTTTTTATGGTAGGCATTGATTGCGGTATTCACGACAATGGCGTGCATCCAACCTTCCAAAGAGCCGTTTTCATTGAAACTGTCTAAATTGGTCAAAATCTTCACAAAAGCATCGTGCAGTATATCCTGAGCATCGTCGTAGTTGCGGGCGTAGCGGAGTGCTACAGCAAAAAGAGTGGGCGAAAACCGCTGGTACAGCATTTCCTGATACTTCGGATTCCCCATTCTGCACTGCTTCATCAACTCGCTGTCGCTTACCATTTCAACAGAATCGCTTTGAACGTAATACAATGATGTGAAAAAAATGTTGCCTGCATTCTATAGATTCGCAATGGTGACGCCGTAGCCGCCCAGCTGGATGTCCTCATCAGCGAAAGAAATCACTTCGCGACGGTGCGATAACTGCTGGCGAACCACATTGCGCAATATGCCGTTCCCTTTTCCGTGAATAATCTTAACTTGGTGAATACTAAGCAGAACCGCCTCGTCGATGTAAGTTTCCAAAATTGAAATTGCCTCCTCCGCACGCACGCCACGGATGTCAAGTATGGTGTTGAAGTCAGCCACTTTTTGGTTCATCAAATCGCTAATGGAGCCGCCATCGGTGCGAACGCCGTGCTTGCGCACATCCTTGGCCTCACGCTTGCTGATTTTCGTCAGTTTTTTCAAATTGGTACGAAAGATCACCGAGTTAAAAGATACGGCGACATCATTTCCATTGATGGAAACGACTTCACCAACTGTTTGAATATCAATCATAAAAACGGAGTCGCCGACGTGAATAGTGGGATCAAGCACCTCTTTTGGCGCAGTATTCTGCGCTGGCTTGGCGTATTTTAAAGGCACCACCGGCTTGGGGCCCTCCGTCTTTTCAAACTCGTCAATTTCATTGCGCATTTTTTCTTTCGCCTCTTCCGCCAATCTGCGGATGGCGCGCGTCTTCACTGGGTCCGCCTGCGCCTCTTTGATGTCGCGTATCGTTTTTTCTATCACTTTGTTAGCGCCGTCGATAATGGCCGTGGCCTGATTTTTGGCCTTTTGCAGAATCTCTTTGCGATGTTTCTCCAAATCATTGAATTTCTCGCCATATTCCGCAATCATTTTCGCCAACTGCTCGTCGGCGGAAGTCACTAACTTCAACTTTTCTTCCGCCTCTAACCGCGCCACCTCAATTTCTTCCAGTTTCCGTTCGTAGTCAATTTGCGCTGTTCCCGATTTCTGAATGGCATTCTGTATTATCTCTTCAGGGAAACCAATTTGCCGAGCGATTTCGTAAGTGAACGAGCTCCCCGGATTTCCGACTTTTAGCATAAATAATGGTCGCAACTGATTGGTATCAAACAACATAGCACCATTCACCGATTCAGGATAATGATCGGGGAACATCTTCAGGTTTCCATAATGCGTGGTCACCACACCAAACGCTCCCGTGGCGTAGAAAGCTTCCAAAGCGGCTTCAGCCATCGCGGCGCCCAACGTTGGCTCCGTTCCCGAACCAAACTCATCAATTAAAAAGAGCGAACGCGCATCCAGATTCTCCAACATCATCTTGAGGTTGCGAAGATGCGAGCTATAGGTACTCAAGTCATTTTCAATGGATTGCTCATCGCCCATATCAATGAAAAAGTGAGAAAAGACGCTCATTTCGGAAGTCTCGTCCGCTGGAATGAGCAAGCCGCATTGCAACATATATTGCAGCAGACCAATGGTTTTTAGGCACACCGACTTGCCACCCGCATTGGGTCCGGAAATGATCAGGATGCGCTGTTCGGGACGCAATTCCAAGGAGAGCGGCTGCACGGTTTTGTCTAACTCTTTGAATTTCAAGAATAAAAGAGGATGAACTGCTTTATGGAGATGCACGGTTTGCTCTTCCATAAGATGGGGCATTCCCGCATTGATATCAATGGCGAAACGCGCTTTGGCGCGGATAAAGTCGATTTTTCCAATAAAACGGTGGTAATCGCGCAGATTGGGGATGGCGGCACGGATTTCGTTGCTGATGGCGGTTAAAATCTTAATGATTTCGCGTTTCTCAGCGTTGAGGAGGTCTTTGAGTTCGTTGTTAGCAGCGAAAACCTCCGTCGGCTCAATAAAAACAGTCTGCCCGGTCGCCGACTCATCGTGGATGAAACCTTGCAAACGGCGCTTGAACTGTGCCTGCACGGGAATACAGAGGCGGCCGTTGCGAATAGTCATCTCGGCATCCTCCTTTGCAATTCCCTCCTGCTTGGCGCTAACCAGCAACTTGCGGATGCGCTTGTCGGCCTCATTGGAGATGCGAATGATGGTGGTTTTGATGCGTTTCAACTCTTCGGAAGCATCATCACGGAGATTGCCTTTCGGATCCAGAATGCGATTGATGGAAGATAGCAAGTCCTTTTCCAACAGCACGTTCTCGCAAATAGCCCACAAGTTGGGATATTTACCATCATCGTGTTTTGCCCGAAAATAGACCACAGCATTTACCACGGCGCGCACCAGGTTTCGCAAGTCGGCCAACTCGTCTAATTCGATGTGAGTACCATCAATGGAAATGCGCGACAAAACGGGCAGCAGATTACAATAATCCTGGGCCGGGAAAGGGTCGTCGAAAAGCAAAACGTTACGGAACTCATTGGTTTCCAATAAGGTGCGATTGATTTCAAGTTGATCAATGCTGTAGGCAAGTTTTTCCACTTCAGAACGGCCCATATCGCTCACGCAACGCATTTCGAGATGCTGGCGAATCTGGCCGAATCCAATTTTTTCTTCAAAAGTCTGAGGATAGAACATTAATTTATATGCGTGAATATTAACGTGCAAAAGTACGATTTTTTACGGAATTATGCAGTCACGCTGGCTCGGAGCAGAAACTTGAAGTTTGCAATAATTATCGGAATTATCGCCATTAATCCTGTAAATGCAGCCGCGCATTGTGCGAGATGTTGCTGATAACGGTGAAACGGTTATGCGGTGAAACGGTTAAATGGATGAATGCCGCCTGACGGCGGAGACACGAAATGCGCAGGAAATTTTGAGGAAATTAAAAGGAAATTTTTCTTTTTCTTGCTGTCTGAGGAAAGTTGCCGTACAACGGTAGGTTTTCTGGAAAGGGATCATTCCGTAAAAAAAAAGAGACGGACAACTCCGTCTCTTCCTATTTTTTAAGCGAAAGTTAGTTGGTTGCGGCTTCCAATTTTTTCATCATTGAGACCATAAAAATGGCGGAAATAACGCACAGCGACATCAACACGGTCCAATTCACCCACAGCGGCACATTATTCCACAACATCGACGGGATGGAGCTGAGATAGTTCCCGACAGCGGTGGCAGCGAACCACATACCCATCATCAAGCCCTTGTATTTTGGCGGAGCCACTTTCGATACGAAAGAAATGCCCATCGGAGAGAGGAGAAGTTCGGCAAAAGTAAGCACCAAATAAGTGGAAATCAGATAGGTAGGAACGACCGGATCGGGTGACACCTTGCCATCAAGTACGCTTGGTGCCGGCTGTCCGTAGGATGCGAGCAGCATAATGACGTAGCCGATGGCGGCTACCAGCATACCCAATGCGATTTTGCGGGGAGCCGACGGCTCTTTCCCTTTGCGGGCTAATGCGCCGAACAAAGCCATTGAAACCGGCGTCAGCGCCACTACGAAGAACGGATTAAACTGCTGGAATTGTTGAGGAAGAATGGAGACATTGGCATCCATACTCAGGTACAGCGCGGCGGCTCCTCCCCACAAGCACAAAGTGATGATTCCGCAAATGAGTTTCGTTTTGCGGCTTTCCGATTGAAAAACAGAGAAAAGTGTGTAAACGGAAGCGGCAATCAGAGCTAAAGACCAGATATTGAAACCGATACGAGTGAATCCGTGAACGGTATCCTGCGTGTAGTCGCGAGCAAAATAGGTAAGCGAAGAACCATTCTGATGGAATGCCATCCAGAAGAAAATCACGACAGCGAAAACGAGGAACAGCGCCACCATACGGTCTTTGGTCTGCTTGGGAGTGAGTTCCACAACGGGCGCGTTGTTAGCGGCCGCTTGTTTTGTGTTGACATCAGCGTGCTTGAACATCTTGCGGCAACTGAGGTAGATACCGATGGAGAGAATCAGCGACAGGCAAGCCACGCCAAAGCCGAGATTGTAAGCGGTAGCCAACTGGTCGAGGTAGGTTTGACAGAACGATTGGAGCCCATCAGCGGATGCGCAGCCCATTCCAGCAGCGAGGTCTTGCAGTTTGGCAAGGTTGTCGCCGGTGATGTTGCCATCCAGAAATTGGTGCGCAAGTGCGGGTACGTCGGCCTTGTAAATCAGTCCGGCGCTGGCCAAATGCTTGTTGGTGATAGCGGTTGCGGCAGCCGGAGCAAACATTGAACCCACATTGATGGCCATATAGAACAAGCTGAAACCGGCATCACGACGGGCAGAGTATTGCGAGTCGTCGTAGAGATTGCCGACAAGCACTTGCAGGTTGCCTTTAAAAAGTCCGGTGCCTAATGCAATCAGCACGAGTGCTCCGATCATAAAGATCAAGCTGGCGGTGCTGGCGGGCGTAGGCACGGCCAGACAGAGATAGCCGATGAACATAACACACACGCCCGTCACGACGCATTTGCCGTAGCCGATTTTGTCGGCCAGCCAGCCGCCCAAAACGGGAAGGAAGTAAACCAGCGCCAGAAAACCAGCGTACAACTGTCCGGCAGTAGCGGCGCTGAAACCGAACTTCGCCTGCAAAAACAGCAGAAAGATGGCCAGCATCGTGTAGTAGCCAAAACGTTCGCCCGTATTTGCCAAGGCCAGGGCGTAAAGGCCTTTCGGATGTCCTTTGAACATAATGATAAGATTTGATTAATAATGATGCAAAAATACAACAATGTTTTGTGAAATGGGCAGGATATGAAATAATTGCTTCATTTTGTTTCCCAATTTAAGACAAAACGGAATGAACTCTTTTCGTCTTGTAACGGTTATGCGGTGGAATGAACGAATGGTGGAATGGATTGACGCTGCCTGCGACGGGAAACAGGTAACGCGCAGAAAATTTTGAGGAAATTATTTAGGAACATAATTCTGATAAATTTTGTTGAGGATTGAACAGTTTGCCGCGGAATGCTGTTATCATTATATCGGTGGCAGTTAGCCGCAGAATACAAGCACTTCTTATTGAATATCAATTTCTGACAAAATCAAAAAAAAATAAAATTATGATTACCCAATTCCTGATTCTTTTTGCGCTTGCGCTGGGCGTTTCCGCCATTGGCTGGGCCCGTTTCGTATGGTTTTTCTCTGTCGGTTACGGCTACAGCATCACTGCGCTGTCAGTTGCCACGGCCATCATCGCCTGGCCCACCCTCAACTGGATTTCCGGACTGATGCTGCTCTTGCTGGCGCTATACGGAGTGCGCCTCTCAACTTATCTGCTGGTACGCGAACTCAAAAACCGTGCCTACGTCAAAACCGTTGATTTGGACGTGAAACACAAAGCCGACTATCCCATCGGAGTGGTGATTGCCGTGTGGGTGAGCTGCGCGCTGCTTTACGTGGGCGAAATGACGCCGGCCGTGGTTCGCGCGGTGGCACCAGATGTGACGGTGGCGCCAGGAACGGGCATCGCCGGACTGGTTATCGCTGCATTGGGCGTGGCTATTGAAGCCATTGCCGATAAACAGAAAAACAATGCTAAGAAACTGAATCCCAAGCGATTCGTTGATAGCGGACTTTACAAAATCGTGCGCTGCCCGAACTATTTTGGCGAAATTCTGCTTTGGACAGGCGTTTTTGTGAGCGGCATTGGCTGTTATCAATTCTGGTGGCACTGGGTGCTTGCCTTATTCGGCTACATCGGCATCGTATATGTGATGTTCAGCGGCACGCGGCGCATCGAGCTGCGCCAAGCCGCCAACTATGGCAATGATCCTGAATTTCAGGCATACATCCGCAAAACACCCATTCTCTTGCCTTGTGTGCCGATTTATTCCGTGGCAAAATACAAGTGGCTGAAGGGGTAAAAAATATCAGAATTATCACTTTTAGTCTTGTTGATTTGTACGCCGAAAAATTTTAGGATCTTCCGATAATGGGAATTATCCGCACTGCGGAATTCTCGCTCAACACATCGCAAATCCCGAATTGTCAGTTCACAGCAATTCCTCTTTCTTTTTTTCTTGAGAAAAAGAAAAATTTCCTGATAATTTCCTTGAAATTTCCTGCGCATTTCCTCTATCACGCCGCAGGCGGCATTCGTCCCTTCGTCCATTCATCCAATTAACCGTTTAACCGACGTTAACCGTTTCCACGTCTCATAATTCCCATTATGCGAACATCGCACAATGCGCTGCTGCTTTTACAAGATGAAAGGGGATAATTCCGAAAATATTACGCATTTTGCATAATATTGAAAAAAATCAGGATTATAACAGACTTGAGACTTAGGACTTGTTGAGACAATTATGCATTATGAATTATAAATTATGAATTACGAATGGATTTGTCATCATATTTCCAATTCCGATTTCAAAAGTCGCAAGTCTCCATTATTCCAACAAAAAAAACGCCCTCCCGAAGGAAGGCGTTTTCTTATGCAATCGAAAAAAGGTTCGATTAGATGATGCCCTGAGCGAGCATAGCTTTAGCAACGCGCATGAAACCAGCGATGTTAGCACCCTTAACGTAGTTGATGCTACCGTCAGCTTGTTTACCGTATTCAACGCACATATCATAGATGTCGTTCATTATCTTGTGCAATTTAGCGTCAACTTCGGGAGCAGTCCAGTTGATGTGACCAGCGTTCTGTCAGATTTCGAGACCAGGGGTAGCAACACCACCAGCGTTGACAGCTTTACCAGGAGCGAACGGAATGCCAGCGTTCTGGATAGCAGCGATAGCGCCAGGTTGGCAACCCATATTGGAGATTTCAGCAACATACTGAACGCCGTTTGCGAGAAGTTCCTTAGCGTCTTCTTCGCTCATTTCGTTCTGGAATGCTGAAGGACAAGCGATGTCACATTTTACGCTCCAAGCTTTCTTACCAGCAGTGAATTTGGCTTTGCCGGGGAATTTGGTAGCCATATCTTCAACTTTGTTACGACGTGAGTCACGCATAACGAGCATATAGTCGATCATTTCTTTGTCGATACCGTTCGGGAGTTCGCAAACGCCGTCGGGACCAGAGAGAGCGACAACCTTAGCACCGAGTTCGGTAGCTTTAGTAGCAGCACCCCAAGCTACGTTGCCGAAGCCAGAGAGAGCAACTCTCTTACCTTCCATAGTTTCGCCTTTCTGGTGAACCATACGGTCAACATAGTACATTGCGCCGAAACCGGTAGCTTCGGGACGGATCAAAGAACCACCCCAACCGTAGCTCTTACCAGTGAGAGCGCCGGTGCTGTGTTCGCGAGCGAGTTTTTTGTAAGCACCATAGAGGTAACCGATTTCACGACCACCAACGCCTACGTCGCCAGCAGGGCTGTCTTGGTCAGCGCCGATGTTGCGCCACAATTCATACATAAAGGCCTGGCAGAAACGCATAATTTCAGCGTCTGATTTTCCAGTGGGATCGAAGTCAGCACCACCCTTACCACCGCCGAGGGGCAGGTTGGTCAAGCTGTTTTTGAAAATCTGTTCGAAACCTAAGAATTTCAACATTGAAACGTTAACTGCGGGGTGGAAACGGAGACCGCCTTTGTATGCGCCGAGAGCTGCATTGTATTGTACACGGTAACCAATGTTGTTCTGAACTTCGCCATTGTCGTCAACCCAAGTAACGCGGAAGGTGAAAATACGATCGGGTTCAACCAATCTTTCGATGATTTTTGCCTTTTCGAATTCAGGATGCTGGTTGTAAACGTCTTCGATAGTTACGAGGACTTCTTCTACTGCCTGCAAATACTCTTTTTCACCGGGATGTTTGGCTTCCAGGTTAGCCATGATTTTTTTAACTTCCATAGTATAACTTTTTTTAAGTTGTTGATATGATTAATTTATGGTATTGCTTTTTAGCGTTGCAAAATTATCATTATTTTTTGAATTAATACCACGTTGTCCTATAAAATTTATAAAAATAAAAAACGACTTGTTTTTGCCTTTTTTTTCGTAACTTTGCACTTTCAAAAATGGGCTCAAGATTATGGATAACAATTTGAAAATCAAGATAGACGAGATTCTTCAGGAAATCGGGAACATTCGCGACCTCAATATGAAAGCCGACATTCTGACTTATATGCAGCAACAGTCGGGCTTTATGCTATGGCAAATCGAGGAGGACCTCCACGTGGACCAGAATATGCGCAACATTTAGTTTCCACTACGCATCCACATTCACCACAACGTGTACCGACTTGTACGCTGTTTCGGTACGGAACTGCCAAATCGCATCATTGAGTGTATTCTTGCGCTGCACCAGCGTTTCGTCTTTCGGGAATTTCACCCAAATATCTTTCATAAAATAGTTTTGTATGCGCGACACCAGCGGGAACTCCGGTCCCAGCACCTGTCCAGGAAAAAGTTGTCGTAAATTGTTGGCCAACGCTTTCGCCGCCTCGTTCAGGAATTCCTCCTCTTTGTGCTTTAAGGTTAACTTAATCAACCGATACACAGGGGGATAGTTGAATTGTCGGCGCTCGGCAATCTGCGTGTTGTACATCGAACGGTAGTCGTTGGCCACCACAAACTTAAGTGCGGGATGGTCGGGCTGGTAGGTCTGTATCACCACCTTGCCGGGAACATCCTTGCGGCCCGCCCTACCACTCACTTGCGAAATAATCTGGAACGTTCTCTCAAAAGAGCGAAAATCGGGATAACTGAGCAGGTTGTCAGCCGACAGCACACCCACCACCGACACACGGTCAAAGTCCAAACCCTTCGTCACCATCTGCGTGCCCACCAAGATGTCGGTCTTATGCTGCTCAAAGTCGGTAATGATTTGCTGATAAGCCGTTTTGGAGCGCGTAGTGTCCAAGTCCATACGCTGTACCACGGCCTCAGGAAACAATTCCGCCAGTTCGTCCTCAATCTTCTCTGTGCCAAAACCTTTCATTTCCACATCAGTGCTATGGCAGGTCGGACATTGGCGAGGCACCTCTATCGCATACCCGCAGTAATGGCATTTCAGCAGGTTGCTGCGCTTGTGATAGGTCAGTGTCACATCGCAATACTGGCAGGTGGGAGCCGTCTGGCAAGTGTTGCAAAACAGCCGCAAAGAGTAGCCGCGACGATTCTGGAAAAGGATGATCTGTTCTTTTCGCTCCAGCGCCTCTGCCATTTTGTCTATTAAAAATTGTGAAAACACGCCTTTCTGTTTGCGCTGTCTTACCGTCTGCACCATATCTACCACCCACACTTGAGGAAGCACGCTTTTCGCATAGCGTTGCGTGAGCGGAATGTATCCATACTTTTTGTATTGAACATTGTAAAATGTTTCCAATGAAGGAGTTGCTGTTCCTAAAAGTGTTTTTCCTTGATGGAGATGAGACAAAATAATGGCACAGTCGCGGGCGTGATAACGAGGTGCGGGATCCAACTGTTTGTACGAATTGTCGTGCTCCTCGTCCACAATAATCAAGCCCAAGTTAGTGAATGGCAGCAGCAAAGCTGAGCGCGCTCCTAATATCAACTGGTACTTTCCACTGATATCCGCATCGTTTTGCAAAACACGGTTCCAGATTTCCACTCGCTCATACTCGCTAAAACGGGAATGATAAACACCCACCTTGTCGCCAAAATACTTACGCAACCGATTGACAATCTGCGATGTGAGCGCGATTTCCGGCAGCAAGTAAAGCACCTGCTTGCCCTGTTTCAAAACCTCATCAATCAGTTTGATATAGATTTCCGTTTTCCCGCTTCCCGTAACACCGTGCAACAAAGCCACTGGGAAAGTCGCAAACTGGTTCCTGATTTCAGTAAAAGCCGTCTGCTGCGCATCCGATAAAACGATTTGCGACGCATCCGATTGGGCATCAAATGTATCTAACCGGCTTTGCACTTTCGTGAGAATTTCTATAACGCCTTTTTCTACTAACTTTTGAAATGAACTCAGAGAAATTTTTTCATTCTCAAGAAGTTGTGCTTTTTTTATAGGGAATGCAAAATCATTATTAATGCCATTTTTCTGCATAGTAACCAGCATAGCCAGCACGACTTGAGCTTGCTTGGCAGTGGTTTTCTTTTGTTCCAATTCGTCAAGGAGGCGGTACAGATTTTCCTGCTTTTGATATTCAGCCGCGAAAGCGATATAGGTCTCGGTTTTGGGTTTGTAGCGATTGCGTATCTCTTCGTCCGTCACCAGAACCTGTTTTTCGACCAGCGATTTGACGTAAGGGATTACTTTTGCCACCTGAAGCAACTTGGTAAGTTCCGTAATGGTAATGCTTTGACGGTGGGAAACAACCTCTGCAATGCGGACTTCGAGTTCGCTAAGTGCGGAAAGGTCGCCATCAAAATCGGGATGAAGATGGATTTGTGTCTCACCCGCAAGTTTGAGCGCAGAAGGAAGAGCACTCGACATTACTTCGCCCAACGTGCAAAGATAGTAGTCGGCAATCCATTTCCAGAGCGCGAACTGACGTTCAGAAATAATTGGAAATTGATCGACAATATCAAGTATGTACTTGATATTAACTTGGTTAGGAACATTCTGATGGATATGGGTAACCAATCCGGAGATGAGTTTGTTTTTCCCGAACGGCACCACCACGCGGATTCCAAAACGGAGTTGTCCATTCATCGCTTGAGGCACGCGGTAAGTAAAAGTTCCGCGCAAAGGAAGAGGAAGCAGAATGTCGGCGAAATAAGTTTCCACGGCGTAGGAAGTTTATGAGTGACAGTTGATTAATCGATTTGAGAAAGAATTTTATCGCAAGCCCCAAGATTCTGTTGCACATAATCGGCACAAATGCGGCAAGTATGATTATAAAAATCTTCAGATTCAATTAATTGATTGATAATATTTTGCATTTCTTCAGCAGAATGAACCGAGAAAGCGCCTTTGCGGGCCACCAGCTCAACTGCCTCGTTGAATTTATGATAAATCGGGCCGAAAAAGAGCGGGATTCCAAAAACAGCGGCCTCCAACGTATTGTGCAAGCCGGTGGCGAAGGCACCGCCAATGTGCGCCATATCGGCGTACCGATAAACCTTGCTCAAAAAACCGATTGCGTCAATAACCAGCACGTCGTACTCTGCCAAATTCTTGCCACTTCTTTCAGAATAGCAGACCACCTTTTCATTATGAAAAAGTTTCAATATCTGTTGAATGTGCTCTTTATCAATGACGTGAGGCGCAAGAATCAGCTTGTAACCTTTTGCTTTGATAGAAGAAAAAACCGAATACAGAACTTGCTCATCGGGTTGCCAAGTGCTGCCAGCAACCAATAAAGGATGCTTTCCTTTAAATTCAGCCACGAAAGGAAGTTCTTCCTTTTTTTGTGCGATGGCATAAACACGATCGAAACGAGTGTCGCCTGTTATCGTAACCTGATTAATGCCAACACTTTGCAAAAGCTTTTGAGAAGTTTCGTTTTGCACAAAGAAGTGCGTGCATTTTCTCAATTGTTTCACAAACCATTTGCCATAAGGTTTGAAAAAATACTGTGAAGGACGATAAATAGCAGAAACGAAATAAAATGGTATTTTCCTATCACTCAATCCTTTAATAAAATTATACCAGTACTCGTATTTCACGAAATAGGCCGCCTTGGGCTGCACGATGTCCAAGAACTCGCGAACGTTGCGCGGCGTGTCGGCCGGAAGATAAGCTGCCACGTCGATGTCGGCATCATTCTTCTTGATTTCATATCCAGAAGGTGAAAAAAAAGTCACCAAAAAGGTATATTCAGGATGACTTGCTTTTAATTTTTGAATCAACGGCTTGCCCTGCTCATACTCTCCCAACGATGCTGCGTGCAGCCATACGACCTGTTTTCCGGCACATTTCTCTCGTAAGACGGAGAGCGATTTTTTGCGTCCGCTATGCAATAATTTGGCTTTGTTGCTGAATAAGGAAGCGATGGCGATGCCAAGGGAGTAAAGGTGGATAAAGAGCGTGTACATTGCTTGGGTTATACGGTGATGCGGTTATTTTTTGAAGCGACTGGATTGAATTCCTGAATTTAAAACCGGTAAAGGGTTTGGATTTTTCGGCGTTCGTAGAGGGGGATGATCCAGCCGATTTTGGGGCCGACGAGAACACTGAACTTCTTGCTTTCGTCTTTTTTCATCAGGAGGAAATTGAAATTGCGATTGCTCTTGGTCCAGATTTCGGAAACCTCAAGTCCTGCGTAAAAACTGGCGACGCGCACCTTGCGCATAAACACATAACCCACGAACTGCGTCAGGCAGAAGCCGCCCGCACGTTGGTCGTAACCCTTTTTGTAATCGCCGGAGAGCTGCGGAATCTGGTTGTCGAAGTCGTTGATACGGATTTTGTGTTCGAAATAGCCAGCGTTCAAACGAAGCCAAAGCCCCGAATTGCGCCATTTGCCAAAGGGGATGATTTTGCCAATGCCCAGACTGATATTCCAGTAGCGGCCTTCAAAATAGATGGTGGCCTCCTTTCCGTTGCCGTCGATCAAAATGAAGTCATTCACGCTGGTGGAGAGCAGGTCTTCGCCCAGAACCGCTTTCTGGTCGCGGATTTTGGAACCGAAAAGATAATTGAAATCAAAGCTGTAAGTCCAATTGGATGCAGTCTTGAGGGTGACATCAAAGCCAATGTTCATATTGGTTTTGAACGTTTCTCTCAGCGTACCGAACGGGAACTGGACGGCGAAATTGGCTCCGGTCCACACCATCAACGTGGAGGTGTCGATGGCGTTGTATTTCAACTCAATGTCGGCTTTGCGCTGTGCGGAAAGTGTGAGCGACCCGAACAGCAGGCATACGGCAAAAATCAGGATGTGTTTTTTCATTTCTCAAAAAATAGGGCTGCAAAGTTACGGCAAATTATTGAATTCTTGAAAGAATTATAAGTTGAAAACTGAAAACTGCGATAGAAAACGAAAAAAATCTGCTTCGCACAGTGAACACAACAGTGTCAACAGCGGTTACTTTTTTATTGTAAAGAGATTCTTTGGAGGAAATAGAATTTCACTTGACTAAAAGAAAGCGTACGGTAATAATTCAACAAAAAAAGCCGCAGTCTCCTGCGGCTTTTTTATTATCAGAAACTTTCGGATTATTTCTCGCTGATTTCCTTCTGCAAGCGTTCGTTCAACAGCGGAACGATCTTGTTGAAATCGCCAACGACACCGAGGTCGGCAACGCCAAAGATGGGAGCATCCTTGTCGCGATTGATGGCGATGATGAGGTCGGATTCTTCCATACCGGCCAAGTGCTGGATGGCACCTGAAATACCGATGGCCATATAAAGGTTCGGGCGGACGGTCTTACCAGTCTGGCCAACCTGTACATCGTGCGGCATCACGCCGGCATCAACCATAGCACGGGAGGATGAAACCTGTCCGTTCAAGGTCTGTGCGAGAGCGCCGAGTTTTTCGAAACCTTCTTTGCAGCCAACGCCACGACCGCCGGAAACCAAAACCTTGGCCTCGGTGATGTCCATTTTGCCCTTGTCGGCTTTCACCTTCTTCACGAGCTTGACAGCGAACTTGCTGGCATCGAAAGCGGGAGTGAACTCGGTAACAATGCCCTTGCGGGAAGCATCGCGGCTCATTTTCTGCATCACGCCCGGACGGACGGTTGACATCTGCGGACGGCGTTCGGTACACATAATGGTAGCCATCAGGTTGCCACCGAAAGCGGGACGCGTCATCATCAGTTCCTTTTCCTCAGAGATTTCCAATTTGGTGCAGTCGGCGGTCAAACCGGTGGCCAAACGTGCGGAAAGGGTCGGACCGAGGTCGCGGCCGATGGTGGTGGCGCCAAACAGAATGATGCTCGGTAAGAACTTGGCAACAATCTGTGAGATGGCTTGTGAATACTGTTCGGTCAGATAATCCTTCAGCTCGGGGCAGTCGGAAACGATTACTTCGTCAGCGCCGTACTCGATAAGGGTTTGACATTGGTTCTTGATGTTGTGGCCGAGGAAGATGGCGACAACCTTTTCGCCCAGGATCTGTGCGAGCTCGTGGGCCTTGCCGAGCAGTTCGAGGCCGACGGGCTGGATAACGCCGTCGCGCTGCTCAACGAATACGAATATATTTTTGTAACTTGATTTATCCATAGTTGAACCTCCTTAGATGATGAATTTTTCTTTCAATTTGGAAACGATGAGATCGACGGCTTCTTCCGGAGTGACGTCGAACACTTCGCCAGCAACCTTTTGCGGTTTGGTGAAGGATTTCTTCACGCGGGTAGGTGAACCGCTCAGACCGAGTTTCGCTTCGTCAACGTCAATCTTTTCAGCAGTCCAGATTTCGATTTCTCTCTGGTCGTAAGCTTCGATGATGCCTTTGACGGTCATATAGCGCGGCGTGAAAGCGGAGGCCAACACGGTGAGGAGCGCGGGCGTGTGAACTTCCAGCATCTGATAGCCGTCTTCGTCTTCCTTCTTGACAGTAAGCAAATTCTTGCCGTCGAAATCAACGCCAGCGACGTAGGAAATCATCGGGGTGTGGAGGTGTTCGGCGATCTGCGGGCCCACCTGAGCGGTATCGCCATCAATGGCCTGACGGCCGGTGATGATGAGGTCGTGCTCGATGTTGCGGAGCGCGCCGGCCAAAGCGTTAGAGGTGGCCAAAGTGTCGGCACCAGCGAACTTGCGGTCGGTGAGGAGGATGGCACGGTCAGCGCCCATAGCCATCGCTTCGCGCAAAATAGCTTCCGCCTGCGGGGGTCCCATCGTGATGACGGTGACGTGTGCGCCAAATTTGTCTTTCAGTTGGAGGGCTACTTCGAGGCCGCCCTTATCGTCGGGGTTCATAATGCTCGGAACGCCATCGCGAATCAACGTACCGGTCGCGGGGTTGATTTTGATTTCGGTCGTATCCGGAACCTGTTTGATACAAACTACAATTTTCATATTATTATTAATTTTCAACTTTCAATTAAATTTTCAACTTGAACTATGCGAACAATTTGCCTGCGATAACCATTCTCTGGACTTCGCTGGTGCCTTCGTAGATTTCGGTAATCTTGGCGTCGCGCATCATTCTTTCCACCGGATATTCGCGGGTGTAACCGTAACCGCCGTGGAACTGAACGGCCTTGGTGGTTACTTCCATAGCGGTTTCGGCAGCGAACAATTTCGCCATAGCGGCATCCGCTGAGTAAGGAAGGTGCATATCTTTCTTGTAAGAGGCGGAACGAACCAGCAAACGAGCGGCCTGGACTTTGGTTTCGAGGTCGGCCATTTGGAACTGGGTGTTCTGGAATTTAGCGATGGCCTTGCCGAACTGTTTACGTTCTTTGGTGTATTTAACAGTCTCATCCATAGCACCTTGTGCAATACCGAGTGCCTGAGAAGCGATACCGATACGGCCGCCGTCCAACGTCATCATAGCGATTTTGAAACCCTTGCCGAGTTCACCGAGGAGGTTTTCCTTCGGAACTTCGCAGTTTTCGAAAATCAATTCGCAGGTAGCGCTGCCGCGGATACCCATCTTCATTTCTTTCTTACCGATGCTGAAACCTTTGAAACCCTTTTCAACGATGAAAGCGGAAATGCCCTTCGTGCCTTTTGATTTGTCGGTCATAGCCATTACCACGAAAACATTGGCTTCGCTGGCGTTGGTGATGAAAATCTTGGAGCCGTTGAGGATCCATTTGTCGCCGGCGTCAACCGCGGTGGTCTGCTGCATAGCGGCGTCGGTACCGGCGTTGGGCTCGGTGAGGCCGAAAGCGCCAATCCATTCGCCGGAAGCGAGTTTCGGCACATATTTTTTCTTTTGTTCTTCCGTACCGTGTTCCATAATGGGGGCGATACAGAGTGAAGTGTGAGCGGAAACGATGACGCCGGTGGTGGCGCAAACGCGTGAAAGTTCTTCCACTGCCATCGAGTACATCTGGTTGGTGCCGCCCTGGCCGCCGTATTCTACGGGAACCGGAATGCCCATAACGCCCAATTTACCCAACTTCTTCACGTTTTCAATCGGAAATTTCTCTTCCTCGTCAACTTCCGCTGCAAGCGGCTTGACTTCGTTCTCCGCAAATTCTCGGATCATTTGCAGGAACAACTGTTCTTTTTTTGATAAACTGAAATCCATTTTGTTTTGTTTATGTTTTTATTAGAGATTGCACTTGAATTATCATAGAGACATTAAAAAAATACCTCTACTGCACAAAATACTATTTTATATATTTGGGTGCAAAATTACTAAAAAAAAATGTAGTTTCCACAAAAAGTCCTATTTTTGCACATTAAAAACTGAAAATATGCGTATCTCTTTAGCAATCATATTCTTATTGATTTTAATTTTGCCCGATACCTTCATCAGTCTGGCCTTCCTCCGGAAAGCCAGATGGTGGAAGCACATACTTTGCTGGCTACCTTCCATCGCGGTCTTCCTGATGGCCATTTTGTGGATTTCGGGCGTTCACGGCGCGGTTCGCTGGCTGACATACATTATGGTGTGCTGCTCGCTTCCCAAACTGGCTTTCGTGTGCTTCACTCTGCTCGGTTTGGTGCTGGGAATATTCCATAAGAAACTGGTTTCCATTTTCTTGAAAGTTGCGTGCGGCGCTTACGTCCTCGTGTTCTGCGGTGCTCTCTTCGGTTGCACCATCGGGCGAAATATTCTTGTAGAAAATTGTCAAGATATTGAATGCCAGAATCTTCCAGATGAATTTGAGCATTACAAAATCGTACACATCTCCGACCTGCATCTGGGCACCTTTTCAAACGACAGCCGCCTCGTAGCCAAAATGGTGGCGCAAGTCAATGCACAGAAGCCCGACCTGATTGTGTTCACCGGCGACCTGACCAATATAAGTGCTTCCGAAATTGAGCCCTTCCGCAAGGAGCTCTCGTCGTTGCGCGCCCGCGATGGCGTGATTTCCATTTTGGGCAACCACGATTACGGAACTTACGGCCGCTACCATACCCCCGACGGACAACAGAAAAATCTGGAGAAACTCATTCAAACTGAAAAAGAATTGGGATGGAAATTATTGATTGACAGCAATGTGATTATTACAAGAAATCATTGTGAAATGGCGGTTCTGGGTGTGGGCAATATTGGGAAACCTCCGTTCAAGGAATTGGGCGACCTGAAAAAGGCGATGACTGGAGTGGCCGACTCCTCTTTCAAAATCCTGCTCAGCCACGATCCGTCGCACTGGCGGTTGGAAGTGTTGCCCAAAACCGACATTCCGCTGATGCTGTCGGGGCACACGCACGCAATGCAATTCAAGTTGGGCCGTTTTTCGCCCATAAAATGGAAATACGAAGAGTGGGGCGGCCTTTACAACGAGGGGAAACAGCAGTTGTTCGTATCTACCGGCATCGGCGGCTCTTTCCCCTTCCGGCTGGGCGCCTATCCTGAAATCGCAGTCCTGACTTTACATAAAAAATCACACATTTAAGAAGTTTTAACAGATTGCGAAACTGTATCCAGAAAAAATTGCGTAATTTTGCACGCTGAAAAGAAGAAATATTTCAAACCTATTAATTAACCATAAAAAAAAATTATTATGAAGAAAGTTTTATTCGCAATCGCTACCGTAGCTTGTGTTTTCGCAATGACTTCTTGCGACAAGAAATGCACCTGCAAAACCTGGTTGAATGGCAATGTAATCGCTGAAGCAGAATACACTATCGACAAGGATTCTGACAAACGTTGCTCTGACTATGCTACTCAGGCAGTCATTGAAGACGGTAACGGTAACAAAACCGGTGTTGAATGCAAATAATTCAACATTAATGCTAAAAAGAGGGGCGCAAGCAATTGTGCCTCTTTTTTGTTTAAATTTGCCGCGCAAAAGGTGATTCTTGTGAAACGATTTATCATAATAATTTTGAACATACTCGTGATCGGTGGTGCGTTGGCGCAAACACCCGCCGAGATGTTGCAGCGTGGCGACAACCTGTACGAAGGCCGACACGGTGAAAAAAAGAATACCGCGGAGGCCGTGAAATGGTTTCGGAAAGCCGCCGAAGCCGGAAACGCCGAAGCGCAAAACCGACTGGGCTACTGCTATTTCCAAGGAGATGGCGTGGCACAGAATTTCGAGGAAGCGGTAAAATGGTTCCGTCTTTCCGCCGAGGGCGGTTGCGCCAAAGGGCAGTCGAACCTCGCCTCCTGCTATTACGAAGGACAGAGCGTGAAAAAATCGTATGTGGAGGCCGTGCGCTACTATCGGCTGGCGGCCGAGCAGGGCTACGCAATGGCGCAACTCAACCTCGCACTGTGTTTGGAAAAGGGTGAGGGCACCGACACCTCATTCACGGAAGCGTTCCGGTGGTATAAGGCAGCGGCCGAGCAAGGCCTCGCCGACGCGCAAAACAATTTGGGAATGTGCTACGACGCAGGCCGTGGAGTGGCGCAATCGTATGCCAAGGCCGTTTACTGGTATAAAAAAGCGGCCGAGAAAGACTGCACCGCTGCCTATTACAACCTTGGAATCTGTTACAGCAAGGGACAGGGGGTTGATGTTTCCAACTCGCTGGCAGTGAAATATTTCCGAAAAGCCGCGGACAAAGGTTTCGCCGATGCTCAGTATAATTTGGGCGTTTGTTACCACGAAGGACGTGGCGTGGCCAAATCACGCGACGAGGCAGCCAAATGGTTCCGCAAGGCAGCGGCGCAGGGACATCAAAAGGCAGCCGACGCCCTAAAACAGCTTTAGTCAGCTTTTTTCAAACATTCCGTTATTTTTTCCCGGAATTATCCCCTTTCATCTTGTAAATGCCGCAATGATTGGAGCGAGATGTCCGCATAATAGGAATTATGAGACGTGGAATTACCGCTCATCACATCGTAAGTCCTGAATTGTCAGTTCACAAGCAATTTCTCTTTCTTTTTTTCTTGAGAAAAAGAAAGAGCGGCATATTTAAAAGAAAACGGAGTCTCATTATTTTGTTTTGCAGCGAGAACAACCTCGGAGAGGTGCGACACCGCTTAGTCGCATCTCTCCGAGATGCAGGATGTGACTGTGGCGCAACCACTTCATTGTGGAAAACAATGATTGGCTGTCCGAAACACATTTCCCCAAAAAACTACCGCCAGTTTTCCTCAAACAGTAAGAAAAAGAAAAATTTCCTGATCATTTCCTCGAAATTTCCTGCGCATTTCCTCTATCACGCCGAAGGCGGCATTCGTCCATTCCACCATTCGTCCCTTCGCCCATTCATCCAATTAACCGTTTAACCGATGTTAACCGTTTAACCGATGTTAACCGTTTCCACGTCTCATAATTCCCATTATCAAAAGCTCCTTAAATTTTCAGAGTACAAATCAACAAGCCGAGGGATATTTCTATTTTTTCTATCAGCAACACAGACGAAAAAGCTGAACCCCGTGTGAGATTCAGCTCTTTTGCTGTTCAAAAATGTTTTATTAGACAGACCTGTTCGCCTGAAATCCATTATTGTTCAATGGGAAGGGCCTCGTCGATGCGCTCGTTCCACGGCAGACCGTACTTGCCGATTTCAGCGAGGAACGGATCCGGATTGAATTCTTCCACATTGAATACGCCAGTTCCTTTCCATTGTCCGGTAAGAATCATTTTGGCGCCAAGCATACAGGGAACGCCGGTGGTGTAAGAAACCGCCTGCGCGCCGATTTCGTTGTAACAAGCGGCGTGGTCGCAGTTGTTCCAGATATAGTAAGTGCGTTCCTTGCCGTCTTTGATGCCGCGCATCTGGCAACCGATGGAGGTCTGTCCCTTGTAACCTTCGCCAAGTGATGAGGGCTCGGGCAGCACTGCCTTGAGGAATTGGAGGGGAACGATTTCCTTACCCTCGTAATTGATGGGCTTGATGCTGGTGAGTCCCACTTCCTGAAGCACGTTGAGCACGTTGAGGTATTTCTGACCGAAGGTCATCCAGAACCGGCCGCGCTTGATGGTAGGATAGTTCTTGACAAGCGATTCCAACTCTTCGTGATAGAGCAAGTACGACTCTCTTTCGCCAATATTGGGATAGTTGACAGGTTTGTGAATGCTCATCGGGTCGATTTCCACCCACTGACCATTTTCCCAGTACTTGCCTCTCTGCGTGATTTCGCGGATGTTGATTTCAGGATTGAAATTGGTGGCGAATGCTTTTCCGTGGTCGCCAGCGTTGCAGTCAACGATGTCGAGGTAGTGGATTTCGTCGAAGTGATGTTTTGCAGCGTAGGCAGTATAGATGCTGGTGACGCCGGGGTCAAAGCCGCAACCGAGGAGTGCCATAATGCCGGCCTCTTTGAATCGGTCTTGGTAAGCCCACTGCCATTTGTATTCAAACTTGGCCACGTCTTTGGGCTCGTAGTTTGCCGTGTCCATATAGTTGGTCTTAGTGGCGAGGCAGGCATCCATAAGCGGGAGGTCCTGATAAGGGAGCGCCACGTTGATGAGGAGATCCGGTTTCTCGCGCTCAAGCAGGGCAATGGTTTCGGGCACGTTGTCGGCGTCCACCTGAGCGGTACGGATGTTGGGTTTGCCGATGGCAGCGGCCAACTTGTCGCACTTCGCTTTGGTGCGGCTGGCGATAACGATTTCAGTGAAGACTTCGGGAACGGAAGCACATTTGTGTGCGACTACTGCGCCGACACCGCCAGCGCCGATGATTAAAACTTTTGCCATTTTCTATAATGTTTTTAGAATGAAGGTGCAAAGATACGCAAATTTGTTGAATTGTGGAAATGTTTTCTCTATTCGCCCAATCTACAACAATTTGATGGCGATAGCGGCGCAGGCCTCCGCGTCGGCCAGCGCGTTGTGGTGGTTTTCAAGGTCGTAGCCGCAATATTTAGCCACAGTGGGCAAGCGGTGGTTCTCAATGTCATCGGGCGATTTCAGCAGCTCCTGCGATTTCAGCAGGGTGCAGTAAAACGGGTAATTGGGGTAAGGTCCCATCTGTTTTTTGTACAGTTTGAACGCTGCTTTCAGCACGTTCTCGTCAAACGACTTGTTGTGCGCCACTAAGGGGAGCGTTCCCACTTTTTTCATCGCTTCTTTCCAAACTTCAGGGAAAGAGGGCGCGTGCTCCGTGTCCTTGAATTTGATGCCGTGAACCCGCGTGTAAAACCACGGATAGTAGTTGGGCTCGGGCTTCACCAAACTGTAAAAACTGTCCACCATTTCGCCATCTTTCACAATCACAATGCCTACAGAGCAAATGCTGGTGCGCTTTTCGTTCGCTGTTTCAAAATCAATGGCTGCAAAATCTTGCATAATCTTTATTTTTCAATCTGCCCATCCTTCATAGTAATGGTCAGGTCGGCCATCTGGGCTAATTCTGTGTTGTGAGTCACCACGATGAAAGTCTGCTTGAACTGGTCGCGAAGTTCAAAGAATAGCTGGTGCAGTTGGCGCGCATTCTGCGTGTCGAGGTTGCCCGACGGTTCGTCGGCGAGGATGAGTTTCGGATTGTTGATGAGGGCGCGCGCCACGGCCACACGCTGTTGTTCACCGCCCGACAACTCCGAGGGCTTGTGCGTGAGACGGTCTTTCAATTTCAGGAAATCAAGCAATTCGGCGGCCCGTTTCAGGGCTTGTTCTTTCGTCGTTCCCGCAATCATTGCAGGCAAAGCCACATTCTCCTCTGCGGTAAACTCGGGCAGCAAGTGGTGAAACTGGAACACGAAGCCGATGTGGCGGTTGCGGTAGTCGGCCAACTCCTTATCGGAAAGCTTGTACAGGTCGGTGCCATCAATTTGCACCGTACCGCCGTCGGGCTTATCCAACGTGCCTATGATGTGCAGCAAGGTGGATTTTCCTGCACCCGATGCGCCCACAATCGTGGCCACCGAGGAGTCGGGTATCTTCAGATCAATGCCCTTTAGCACTTTCAATGTGCCGTAACTTTTTTCCAGCGAATTGACTTCAATCATTTCAATTGAAAATTAGAAATTGGGAATCTCTTCCACCTTTCGTCTAAACAAAGAGTGAACAGCTCAAAAGCTCAACTGTTCACTCTCTATTAAAATCCTAAGTCTAAAGTCTTATTCAATCGTGAGCAATACGTCGCCTTCCATCACGGCGTCACGTTCTTTCACGCGGATACCCGTAATTTTTCCAGCTTTCGGGGCATCGATGTTGTTTTCCATCTTCATAGCTTCAAGCAGGATGATGTGTTGTCCGGCGGTAACCGTGTCGCCTTCGCGAACCATAATGTTGAGGACGGTTCCCGGAAGGGGTGATTTCACTGCCATACCAGCGCCAGAAGCAGCGGGTGCAGGAGCAGCAGCGGGAGCAGCGGCAACGGCGGCAACGGGAGCGGCCTTCGGAGCAGCGGCCGGACGTGCTACGGGTTGGGGAGCAGCGGGAACCTTAATCCCCGTCATATCCATCTCCACTTCGTATGCCTTTCCATTGACTTCCACTTGCGCTTTGTTATCCTCAATGTCGGCAATGTTTACTGAATAATCCTTGCCGTTGATTTTGAATTTGTAAGTTTTCATTGTTTTTATTTTTAATAATTAATAATCAGTTATTTGCGTTCGGGAGAACGTTTGAAATTGAAATGCTTTTGTCCCCAAGTGGAGTTGTCGGCAGAGTTGTCAAACGTAATCACTTCGCTTTCGTAGTCGTGGTTGGTGTAGAGATACAGATAGAGAGCCATTGCCACGGCGGCGATTTCGTCATCGTTGGCACCGCCCATCGTTTCACGCAAAGCCATTGCGATCGCAGCCAGTTCTTCGCTGGAGGGCTCGCCACCTTTCACAGCGGGAGCTGCTGCTGCAGGAGCATTCTTTTTGGCTTGCTCGCGTTTTGCCATACGGGCAAAAATTTTGAGCACCAAGAATATGATGAACAATACCAAAAACACGATCAGCATTGCCATAATGGTCATTGCGATACCGTGGGGGTCGTTCTTCGCCAGCTTATCGGCCTTGCTTTCCGAGCTCACCACCTTGTTGTTGGATCCGGGAGTGAAGTATTCCAGTTCGGTGCGAAGGTCCTTGACATTCTTGTCCACCGTGTTCTTCTTGACGATGGTGTTGTTGCGGTTGTCAGCCACGACACCGTCTTCGGCACAACCGTATGAAACGCTTTTGTTGCGCAGGTAAGCCGGAAATTCCAGAAGGTCAATGAGGGTTTTGCCGTCAGAACCGATGAGGGCCACATAGTTGGTCTCGTCGGGCGTGAAATTCACGTGGAAGGTTCCGTAAGTGGGGTCGCCATCCATAAAGAACACCACGCAGCTGCGTTGGTTCAGCAAGGTTTTCGGGTCGCCTTTGGGGATGTTGTAGCATTTGGCCTTGAAGGCGGACAATGCGTTCTTGTCCTTTTTCGCGGCGGCCAGGCCGGTGGTGTCGTTGGTGAGGTAGCAGCCGCCCACATCCACGCTGTTGTAAGCGGTGTTGTAAATCTCGACCCACGGCACGTGATGACTGTACTCGTCGGTGAAGTTCTCCTCGTTGAGCAGGAGGATTTCATTCAGACGCAGGTCGATGATGGACTGGCCCTGTGCGCAGAACGCGGCCACCAACACGATGCACGTCAGAAGAAGATGTTTTATGTTTTTCATTTCGGAAGTCAGGTTTTAATGATTACAACGGGAGGTTATCGTGTTTCTTAGCCGGGTTTTCCAAGCGTTTGGTGCGCAGGGACTCGAGGGCGCGGATAACTCTGAAACGCGTGTTGCGCGGTTCGATCACATCGTCGATATAACCATACTTGGCAGCCACGTACGGGTTGGCGAACGCCTTGGTGTACTCGGCCTCTTTTTCGTTCAGATAATCGGCTTTCTTAGCGGGATCCTCAATGTTCTTGACATCCTTGCTGTAGAGGATTTCCACAGCGCCCTTGCCGCCCATAACCGCGATTTCGGCCGTCGGCCAAGCGTAGTTGATGTCACCGCGGAGGTGCTTGGAACTCATTACGCAGTAAGCGCCGCCGTAGTCTTTGCGCAAAATGACGGTCACCTTCGGCACAGTGGCTTCGCCGTAAGCATAAAGCAGTTTCGCACCGTGAAGGATGATGCCGCCGTATTCCTGGCCCGTTCCGGGAAGGAAGCCGGGAACGTCAACCAACGTCACCAGCGGAATGTTGAAAGCATCGCAGAAACGCACGAAGCGCGCGCCCTTGCGGGAAGCGTTGATGTCGAGAACGCCAGCCAGCCAGCCGGGCTGATTGGCCACAATACCTACCGACATACCGTTGAAGCGAGCAAAACCAACCACGATGTTTTTCGCATAGTTGGGCTGCACTTCTAAGAATTCGCCATTGTCAACAATGCTGTTGATGACGGCCTTAACGTCGTACGGCTTGTTCGGATTTTCGG
The DNA here is from genome assembly GCA_045627805.1 of Bacteroidales bacterium. GTDB lineage: Bacteria > Bacteroidota > Bacteroidia > Bacteroidales > WCHB1-69 > UBA1756. The sequence goes on along the minus strand of JAZQOJ010000166.1, from coordinate 2,745 downwards.
GAATAAGCGTGTTCAGCACGTCGTCCAAACGATTGACGGGATCCTCGCAAGCATAGCGGGGGGCCGTTTCCATATTGTTGGAAGGAAGGAAACTGAGCAATTGGCGAAGCATCGCAATGCCGTCGTCCTCGTTCTCAACTGCGAAAGAGGCAACGCCCGATTTGGTTGAGTGGACGGAAGCGCCACCGAGATCCTCAACGCTAACTACCTCATTGGTAACGGTTTTCACAACCTTCGGACCAGTTACGAACATATAGCTCGTGTTCTTGGTCATCATAATGAAGTCGGTGAGGGCGGGAGAATAAACTGCACCGCCAGCGCAGGGACCGAAAATGGCGGAAATCTGCGGCACAACGCCAGAAGCGAGGATGTTGCGCTGGAAAATCTCAGCGTAGCCAGCCAAACTGTTCACACCTTCCTGAATGCGTGCGCCACCCGAATCGTTGAATCCGATAACAGGAGCACCCATTTTCATAGCTTGATCCAAGACTTTGCAAATCTTGTTGGCAACGGTTTCCGAAAGTGAGCCACCGGAAACGGTAAAGTCTTGTGAATAAACGAAAACCAAACGCCCGTCAACGGTGCCGTAACCTGTGATGACACCATCGGTGAGAGGAGTGTCTTTCTCCATCCCGAAATTGTGGCAACGGTGCGTGGCGAACATATCAAATTCCTCGAAGCTGCCTTCGTCCAAGAATTTGAGGATTCTTTCGCGAGCGGTGTACTTGCCTTGGGCGTGCTGCTTTTCAATGCGCTTCTCGCCGCCAGCGGTACGAGCTTTCTCTCTCAATTCCAAAAGCTCGTTGATTTTGTCTTGCATTGTCATAATGTGTGCTTATTTTTAGAATTTATATCATTCATTTTGGCGATTTCCCTTTTCGTAAATTACTGAAATTACAATATTTTGCGAAAATAAAAATCGGACGCAAATCTACATTTTTTTTTTGTAAGAAACAAATTGCTTTTTCAGAAAATTAATGTTCCTTGTTCACCCTATCATTTTCCACTCCCCTCGTCCCCATTATGCGAAAATGCAGAAGCACTCAAGCAAATGGTTCTCGCAATGGAAATTGTAAAATTTAAGCAATCAAATCAACAAAAATGAATTTCCCATTATATTTTCAATCCCAAGTTGAAAAGTCGTAAATCAATCTTGCACACAACATTGCTGCATTTACAAGATGAAAGGGTATCATTCCGAAAGAAAATATGACGGTTTATTTGTGAACTGCGAGCCGCGCTCTGAGTAGGAAAAAGATTGGATGTGGTTCAAATGAATGGCATCTCTCACGCCCCATCCTGCTTACAGACTTTCGCTGAGATGAATTAGCCGTGTGCGGATTTTTTGCAACGCCTCAACAACCCGAACCTGCGCCACCGCATTCCCGCCGCCACCCTTCAGCTCGTCTTTCACTCCCTGCAAAGTATATCCCTTTACCCTCGTTAAATGGTAAATCGTTTGGATAACTTCCATATCCTTGGCCGAAAAATATCGAACTCCCTTTCCATTCTTAAAGGGCTTCAATTGGGTAAACTCCTTTTCCCAATATCTTAATAATGAGGCGTTTACATTGAATATTTTTGCCGCTTCCGTGATGGAATAGTATGGCTTGTCAAATTCCATATCGCTATTTTTTCATAATCATCGTCTCTTTCCCATCAAAATTAATCCAGTAGTCGCCCTTCTTCAGGTCGCTCACATTGACCTTCTGCGCCGTGCCCCTTTTGATGAAAAATCCATTCGCATCGTACAATTCGTAATGTGTTACCGCCGTGAACTCAATGTATTCTTTCACTTTGTCAGAAACTAAAAGTATCCTTTTGTTCGGACTCTTCAGCTTGATGAGCGGCGACGAGAGTTCCTTGCCCGCTCCGTCGGTCTGCACAATCCTGAAAGCATTCATCCCCGACAAAAGCACGGGAAGGTAGCTGTTTGAAATCATATCGGCCGGACTGCCCAATTTCTTCACGGTAATCCATTTGCCATAAAGCATTTGCTCCAAACGATAGTCGCATTGAGCATCCAGTTGCTCAAGCTTCCACTCCAGCAGTTTCGTCTTTTTATTATATATAAATGAAGGAAGTGCGAATTCCACCTCCTGAACCAGGCAATTGTGATTGATGATTTCCGGAGTCGCAGCCGGAGAATGCTGTATCTGAATGAAAATGAATTCGTTGGGCTGATGCTCAGCCAGCGATATTTCAAAAGCATTCGATTCCCCGTTGAAAGCGTATTCCTTACCGTTGACTTTCACATTCTGAATGCTGAATCCCTCGTTGACAGATGGATTGAGCACATATACGTTGCCGCTCACGTATTTCCCACTTATTAGCATCTCTTCCGAGTTTTCCCCGCCGGCCTCTTCTTGCGCGAACAGAACCGGGAAAAATAGCAGAAAGTTCAAAATAATGAAAGCAATGTTTTTCATAGCATTAATTCTTGAGTCGGAGCGATAGTGAATTTATAAATTCTTGTAAATCAGGATTTTGTTTCTTTAATTCAATCAATTTGTCATCCTCATTCAATACGAATTTCTTGTTGTCGTGCGCCACATTCACTTGGGTCACGATGTCGTTGATTCGGTTGTCGAAATGGCTGCGAATGTATTGCAACACTTCGTTTTTCTTAGCAGAGAAGTCGGTTTCCTGAATCTCGTTTTTGAGCGTGAGGTAGATGTCCATTTTCTTCAGTTCGGGCGCGTAGTATTTAAGCGGCGAGTGAAGGGTGGGTTCATCGGCAAACAC
>JAZQOJ010000165.1:0-9630 GCA_045627805.1 Bacteroidales bacterium | reverse complement strand
ATTGAAAATGAGAAAATAATATGTATATTTGCAGCATCGTTTTCTTTTTGATTTTTGTTTAACGGACTTCGCAAAATTCAGAAGGACGGCGCGAAATGAGTAAAAATAGAAGTCCCGTAACTTTGCAGCATTGATTTTTCGGTTAAACGAATCAACAAATCAACAAACATCAACAATTATGAAACACAACACATTTTTCAAAGCCCTCGTTCTCGCGCTGCTGGTGGCGGGAGGAAGTAGCGCCTTTGCTCAAACCGAGTACCATCCTTTCGCTGACCATTCCGTGTGGTCGGTCAACAACATCAAGTACGCCACATGCGGCGACACCGTCATCTGTGGGAAAGATTATCTGAAAGTATATCGCCAGGAAGAAGACCATTCCTTCGATTTTGACATTCAGCAGGCCGAATATTTCTGCGCCATCCGAAACGACACCGCTGCCCATCGGGTGTACGGAATTTACAAGGAAGCGTCAACGGTCTATTATTACTTGCCGGATGTCACTGATTTGCAACATTATTCGTCCACAGACACCACCGAGTTCCTTTTGTATGATTTTGCGCTGTCGGGTGACGACACCGCCACGGTCGCCTCATTTGACGATATCTACAACACATACGCGCACCCTGGGATCTATTTGTATATGGTGGCTCCTTCCGATAGCGAATACGATTATAGCATCACGCTCGAAGACAGCAGCACAAGAAGGGTGATGAACATGGAGATAGTGGGTGTCTCATATTATAGCACCTATATGGAGTGGATCGAAGGCATAGGTAACGTTTCCGGCACTTTCACAGTTGGCCGAGGCGGCTTTTACGATGTATGGGAGTCCTCATTTCTTGAATTAATCTGTTTCGGACAGGATGACAATTTGTTGTTATCCCGTCCCCAGGCGGATTACGATGGCGTTCAGGACTGCTTCTCTTTTGGAAATGTCGGTGTTGAGGACAACGAATTTCTGCAGGGCAATGTCTATCCGAATCCCACTTCCGGGACAGTCAAAATCTCGCTTCCGGGATCTTGGGAAAACGGTACATCTCACGTTGTCGTTTTCAATACCAACGGACAACAACTGTTCTCAAGAACTTTCGAATCATTGCAGTTGGAAATCGATCTGCAGGATTTTCCAAAAGGTATGTATATCATCCAGATTGTGGGTGACAACAAATCAATCATTAGCAAGAAAATCGTAAAACAATAAAATAGCCATTCATTCGGTTAAGCGTGTAAACGGTTAAACAAATCAACAACATCAACAAATCAACAACAGATCACAGCTCATTAAAAGAAAAATCGCTTTGCCGCTGCTGCCTCGCTTCCCAATCAGAAAGAAGAATGCTCCAAAAAGTTATCAACAGCATTGTCAATAAATAAATGGCCTATCAATTAGCACTTTAATAAAAAATACTGTCGGTGTGCTATTTTTTTGTCATTTCTAACCGAATTTTATTGTAGTTTTGCATCCTTGTGGAACGAGCTGTTATATCATTGGGTAGCAATTTGTTAGATAGGGAAAAATATCTTTCGGATGCGAGAATCTTGCTTGAAAAGCAAGTGGGCAAGCTGGTCTGCGCCTCGCGGATTTACGAAACGCCCTCCTGGGGATTCGCCTCCGGCAACTTCTTGAATCAGGTTGTCGTGATGGACACCCTCCTCGAACCCAGCGATTTGCTGCTCGCCACGCAACAGATTGAACGACAACTCGGTCGAACTCAGAAAACTCAGCACGACGCGGCTGGCAAGCCCATCTACCACGACCGCACGATTGATATCGACATCCTCCTGTACGGGTCGCTTTGTTTTGAAAGCCCCGAACTCACACTGCCTCATCCTCGCATCGCTGAACGCGCCTTCGTGCTTGAACCTCTCGCAGAACTATTTGAAAATCAGATTGTAAGCCCATTCACCGCCTCTTTTAAGGCGATGTTGGAAAAATTAAAGGAACAATAGCGTATGAAGTACAATTACATCACGGTGGAAGGTTGCATCGGGGCGGGCAAGACCACGCTTACCGAGAAGCTGGCAGCAGACTTCAATGCCCAGATGGTACTTGAACGCTTCGTGGACAACCCGTTCCTCGCCAAGTTCTACGAGGATCCAGAGCATTACGCTTTCCCCCTTGAAATGTCGTTCCTTACCGACCGCTATCAGCAGCTGAAAACCCTGCTTACGCAGCGCGACCTCTTCACCGACCTCGTGATTTCCGACTACTTCATCGACAAGTGCTTCATTTTCGCGAAAAACAATCTGCACGGCGACGAGTATAATCTTTACATCAAGGTTTACGAAATCATATCGGCCTATCTACCCAAACCCGACATTATTTTCTATTTGCACAACAGTGTTGACCAGCTGTTGAAAAACATTATGCACCGCGGCCGCGAATACGAGCAGCAGATTGCACCCGACTATTTGCAGGACATTCAGGGCGCCTATATGAACTATCTGGGCCACATCAGCAATGTGCCCGTGGTTATTGTGGACACGCACTCCCTTGATTTTGTAAAGAACGAGTCAGATTATCTTTATCTTAAGTCGTTGTTAAACAGAGATTTCCCAGTCGGAATAACCACTGTTATTCCTGAGGAGGACGAAAAGTATCTTGAGCTGAGGTGAGAGGTGAAAGTTGAAAGGGGTCGTAAGTCTCAAGTCTCAAGTCTCAAGTCTCAAGTCGTAAGTCTCAAGTCTCATTCCTCGTTGCCCATACTTGTTGAAAGTACTTTAATAGAGTCGCGTAATTGACTGATTAGCAAATCTTTGCTTCGTATTTCATCTTCTTTGCGCTGAAGCAGTCTCTCCAGCACATCGGCCTGTTGGTCGCTGCTTATCTCGGAGCCCGTCTGTTTGACGAGCAGGTCGGCGTTGGTGAGCCCATATTGATGGCGCATAATGTTTTGCAGTGAGTTCATTTCCTTGTCGGTCAGTTGGTTGCCGACCATAGAGAGCGTTACCGATGGATTTTTCCGGTCGTAACTCTTCTCGTAGTTCAGGAGGATGGTCTCTGGAGGGAGATATTTTCCGCGCCGGATGTCGTTGGCGAAGCGGACGACGCTGGCGTTGAACAGCGATTCCTTGACCACGTTGATGGCGGCGAAAATGCTGGGAATGGTGACCAGTACGGCCACGAGGTAGATGGTGCGCTTGACCAGTTTTTCGCGTTGCTCGTTCACGAACTTGTGTTGCGGGAAATGCAAGTATCTGACAATCAGGAAGGTGGAGAATGCGATGAAGAAGGAGTTGATGAAGAAGAGGTAGAAGGCGCCGATGAAGTAACGGAGTTGCCAGGTGGCGATGCCGTAGCCGGCGGTGCAGAGCGGTGGCATCAGGGCGGTGGCGATGGCCACGCCGGAGATGATGGTGAACGACTGCGACTTGCGCGACGAGGCCACGATGCCGGCGAGCCCGCCGAAGGTGGCGATCAGCACGTCGAAGATGGTGGGACGGGTTCTCGCCAGCAGTTCCGACTGTGCGTCGCCGAGGGGCGACAGCAGGAAGTACAGGGTGGAGGCGAGCAGACTGATGCCCACCATCAGGCCGAGGTTGCGGCCCGAACGCTTGAGCAGCTCCACGTCGAAGGTGCCGACTGCGAGGCCGATTCCGTTGATGGGCCCCATCAGCGGGGAGATGAGCATTGCCCCGATGATGACGGCGGTGGAGTTGACGTTGAGCCCGATGGAGGCGATGAGGATGGCGAAGAAGAGCACCCAGATGTTGACGCCGCGGAACTCCACCGACTGGCTGATGGAGGTGACGGTCGCCTCCACGTCAGTGGATTCGTGTATGCTCAGCAGGTCTCTCGTGTAGCGCCACCAGACAGAAAGCCGGCTCGCTTTGGGTTGTACTGGGGATTCGGGCTGGTTCGTTTGTGTCTCCATATCTTTTTTTTGTTTTTTTTCTGGTGCAAATTTACGGAATTGTGTTCAATTAAATAACTCATTCGTCGCACCTTTTGTTCACGGACGCATTATTTTTATGAATTTTGTGAAAAATTAAGAGAAAGATGACGTTTTTTTCAAGAAAAATCACTATTTTTGCACGTTAAAATTGCACATAAAAATAGATTGAACACACACTTTTATTATTAACCTATTTATTAATCAAAATCAATCAGTTATGAAGAAAATTTTCACATTGATGATTGCGCTTTTCGCCTTTGTATTTTGTGCGAAGGCGCAAGTAACCGTGATTTTGGAAGCCCACAACGTGTGGAACGACGGTAGCGGTTACCAACTTTTGTTAGATGCCGACCACAACACTTTCGGCACTACGATTCCTACTACTGGCCCTTTGACCACAAGCGGTGACGTTCCAGCTTCCGTTTATGCAGAATTCGAGTACAAGGTTCCCGAAAATGCTGATGGCGCTTTGACCACTCAGAACGTCGTTTTGGATGGAGTTGACACGATCACGATTCCTGCAGGCACATACGACTATTGCATCACAAACCCCTCAGCTGGAGACAGAATGTGGATCGCTTCTGGTACCGACGCGCGTGGTGATGATATCGAATTCGTTGACGGTGCCATCTATCATTTCACCGTTGCTCGGGATGGTCAATACGACTTAGCGACCTTGGAAATCACTATTGTTCCGACTGAACCTACCATTTTGTGCAATCCTGCACAAATCGACTTCGGTTCTGTGATGTTGGGCTTTAGCCAAACGATGACCAGCTCCGTTGCCGGTTATTTGCTCTCTGGCGCTATCACCGCAACAACGGCTGCTCCTTTCGAGGTTTCTGCCGATGGCACTACCTTCAGCTCCTCTGTTTCCTTGAACGCTGACGGTGGCACTTTGTATGTTAAGTACACTCCCACTGAAGAAGGTACCGACAATGGCACTGTTACTGTTACTTCTGGTGAACTGACCGAAACCATCACCCTTAGCGGTTCCGCTTTCTCTTGCGACGGTTACACCATCCCTTATAGCTATGATTTCGAAGATGCCTCTTTGGGCCAATGCTGGATTATTGAAGATGCGAACAATGATAACCACGTTTTTACCATTCAAGGCGGTTACGCTGCAATTAACTACAATAGTTCAATTCCTCACGACGACTGGCTGATTTCTCCTGAATTCCCTCTCACGGGCAATGAATATGTGTCTTTTGATTACAAGGGCTCTTCATATTATCCTGAGAAATTCCAGGTCTATGTGATTCAGGGCACTACCAGAACTCTGGTACAGGACACCACCCTTGCCAACACTGGCGCTTATCAGAATGCTGTCATTGATCTCTCCGCTTACACTGGTGCTACCAGAGTGGGTATCCATTGCGTGTCAGATCGCGACGAACTCAGTTTCTACGTTGACAATTTCGTCGTTGACGTTCCCGAACCGACTTTGACTGTTGCTCCCGATTCAATCGATTTTGCTGTTATTGAAGTTGGCACTACCCGCGAAGCAGAAGCTACCGTTACGGCTCTGGCTACTACTGAAGCTATCACTCTGACTGCACCCGCTTCTTTTGCAGTTTCTGTTGATGGTACTAATTACGCAACCACGGCAACCCTCCCGGCTCCTACGGGTCTGGCTGCTACTTACACTGTTCACGTACAGTATGCTCCTACCGCCGCAGGTGTTCAAAGCGGCAATGTAGTGATTTCATCTGGTGAATTGACCGCTAACATCTTTGTTACTGGCGAAGGTCACCTCTGCGAAAACATCACTTCACTTCCTTACACCGACAACTTCGATTTGAACACCGTTCCCCCGATGTGCTGGTCAACCACCGATGAGACCCTTCTCGGTAACGGTACCGTTGACGAAGCTGCTACTGACGCTATCACGCTGTTGGCTGCCGATGACGCTATCATCATTTCTCCCGAAATCGAAGCCAATACCAATCCTATGTGGGCTGCATTCGATTACGTTACTTATGCAGGTTTCAACGAGGTCGCGAGCGATTCTCCCAGTTCGTTCCGCGTAGGTTATTCTTCCACCACAAATGAATACAATGCTTTCACTTGGGGTGAAACCGCAACTGCTGCTGACAATATGGATTTTGTTAACTACAGAGAATTCATTCCCGCTGGCACCAAATATGTCGCCATTGAAGCTGTCTCTATTGGTTCTTTCTACTATGGTTTTTATGATAACTGGGTGATCATTAATGATTTCACTTTGACCGAAGCTGAACCGGAAATCGTTGCTAATCCCGCAATGATTGACTTCGGAGGAATCGCCGTTGGTAATACCGCTACTGAAGACGCTACTATTACGGGCGTTATGCTTACCGACAGCATCTCCGCTACCACTGCTGCTCCTTTCGCAATCTCATTGGACGGCACCACTTTCACCACTGAAATCGTAATGGCTCCTGCTGGTGCTACTCTTTATGTTCAGTATGCTCCTACCGCTGAAGGTACCGCCAACGGCACTGTTTCTTTGACCAGCGGCACTCTTTCTGCCACTATCACTCTGACTGGTAGCTCAGTCAATTGCGATGTTATTTCCGAATTCCCCTACACCTGTACTTTCGCTGCCGGTTCAGCAGACCTCACTTGCTGGGAAACCGTAGATGTGAATGGCGATGCTAACGTAGAAGGCGAATATCAAGGTTCCTGCTTCTTCAACGGAGAGTTCAGCACCGAGAATGACGGTATCGCTCAGTATTTCTACAGCGAATTCAACGATGCTGATGACTGGTTCATCTCACCCGCGTTTGCTTTGACTGAAAATATGCGTGCAAAATTCGATTATTTTGTAGCTAATGAAGGCTATCCTGAAATTTTCGGCGTATATGTAATTCCTCAGGGACAAACCTATCAGAACGCAGTAGAAGTAGTTGCTCCTCAGACTGTTGACAATACCGATCCGATGGAACAAGTTGTTGACCTTAGCGCATACGCTAACCAGACCGTCAGAATCGGTATCCACGTTACGTCAGAAGCTGACGATTGGTACATCGCATTTGACAACTTCGTCGTTGAACAAACGAACGGCGTTGAAGAAAACGAAGCTTCTTCTGTACGCGTATTCCCGAACCCCGCTACCAATATGATCAATGTTGAAGCTCAGGGCTTCGCTCAGTATCAGTTAGTGAATATGCTCGGCCAGACCGTTAGCAGCAACAGCTTGAACAACGGCACTGCCCAGATCAATGTTGCTAACCTGAGCAACGGCGTTTACTTTGTACGTCTGATCAACGGTACCACCGTTGAAACTGTCAAGGTTATCAAGAAATAATTTCTGACAAACCTGTCACAAAACGGCTGCATCGCAAGGTGCGGCCGTTTTTTTTGCTGTAATGGGGACTCGCGACTTTTCAACTTGGGATTGAAAATATAATGGGAAATTCGGCATCGTTAAGAAAGTGTGCTTCTTTTCTTCCTCTTCGCTCGGCAAAGTTCAAACAAGTTTGGATTTGCGTTCACTCATTCGTATGGTCTCGATTTTCTCGAATCATTTCATCGCAAAAAGTCCAAAGTCTCAAGTCCAAAGTCCGTTATGATTGTGCGAGACTTGAATTATTTATTATGAAACAGTAAGAAGAGAAAATTTTCCTGGTCATTTCCTTGAAATTTCCTGTGCATTTCCTGTATCACGCCGAAGGCGGCATTCGTCCATTCCACCGCATAACCATTATCAGGAACATCTTGCACACTGCGCTGCTGCAGTTACAAGATGAGAGGGGATTTCGATAAATTTTAGAGGACAGCAATGTTTTTTTTTGTATTTTTGCATCTTAAATTTTGTTTTTATGAAATTGCATAAGGAAGGTATCATTCCCATCACTGTGGCGGTCGTACTGTTCGCCCTTTGTGTGTTCCTTTACTTCTTTTTTACCGACTTTCCCGTCGTTTGGAATGTGCTCGTGGTTGTTGCCTTGGCCGTTCCGCTTTTTATGACGGTACGTTTTTTCCGCGTGCCGGCGCGGCACATCAATCGTTTGGAAAACGGGGTCATTTCGCCTGCCGACGGCACCGTGATTGCGGTGAAGGAAACTTACGAGCACGAATATTTCAAGGATCAGCGCATCAAGATTTCCATCTTTATGTCGGTACACAATGTCCACGTGAACTTTTATCCGATTGATGGCGCCGTGGAGTACGTGGCCTATCATCCGGGAAAACATTTCATAGCCAATCTTCCCAAGTCGTCGTTCGACAACGAGCACAACACGGTGGTGGTGCGCAAGGATGAGCGCGAGGTGGTGATGTTCCGTCAAATTGCGGGTTTTGTGGCCCGCCGCATCGTTTCCTATCCCAAAGTGGGCGACCGAGTGAGCCAGGGAAGTGAGATGGGAATGATCCGTTTCGGCTCGCGCGTTGATGTGTTCCTCCCTCTCGACACCGCGGTCAATGTGAAGGTGGGCGACAAGGTGCGCACGCAGAAAACGGTTCTGGCTTATTTCTAAACGTATCGCAATGAAGCTGAGCATCGTCATTGTCAATTACAACGTCTGTCATTTCCTTGAGCAAGCCCTGCAGTCGGTTTACAGGGCCTTGAACCATATCGAGGCGGAGGTTTTTGTGGTTGACAACAACTCGGTTGACTCGTCGCTGGAGATGCTGGAGGCGAAGTTTCCTCAGGTGCGCGTGATTGCCAACAAGGAGAATGTGGGCTTTGCCCGCGCCAACAACCAGGCCATCCGCCAGTCGTGTGGCGAGTACGTGCTTTTGCTCAATCCCGACACGCTGGTGGAGGAGGACACCTTTGACAAGTGCATCGCCTTTATGGACGAGACTCCCGATGCGGGCGGCCTCGGCGTGAAGATGGTGAACGGACAGGGCGAGTTCCTCCCGGAGTCGAAGCGCGGGCTTCCGCTGCCGTCGGTCGCTTTCTACAAACTTTTCGGGCTCTCCAAACTTTTTCCGCATTCTCACAAGTTCGGCTCCTATCATTTGACCTACCTCAGCAACGACGAGATCCACTCTGTGGAAGTGCTCTCCGGGGCTTTTATGTTGTTGCGCAAGAGCGTTCTCGACCAGATCGGTCTCCTTGATGAGGATTACTTTATGTATGGCGAGGACATTGATCTTTCGTATCGCATTATCAAGGGGGGCTACAAGAATTATTATTTCCCCCACACGCGCATCATCCATTACAAAGGGGAGAGCACGAAGAAGGGAAGTCTCAATTATGTGCACGTTTTCTACAAGGCGATGCAGATTTTTGCGGAGAAACATTTCGCACAGAAGAATGCGAAACTGTTCAACGCTCTGATTAACTGTGCGATATGGTTCCGGGCATCATTATCGGCGCTCAAGCGTATTGTGAGTCGGCTGTTGTTGCCTGTTGCGGATTTCGCCCTGGCTTATGCTGGACTATTCTGTCTGGCCAAGTATTGGGAGGGCACTGTTTTGTCGGCTCGTCTCAGTGCGTTTCCACCTTATTATTATTATATAGTAATGCCGCTATACATTCTGGTGTGGCTGTTGGCCATTTGCTTGTGCAAGGGTTATGTGCGCCGTCCGTCGCTTTCGAATGTGAACAAGGGCGTTGTGTTGGGAACGGTAGTCATTCTGCTGGTGTATGCGCTTTTGCCGGAGAGTATGCGTTTTTCGCGTGCGGTCATTCTGTTGGGCACGCTGTGGATGTTGGTGGCAGTCAACGGTTTCCGCTCGCTCGTCCATCGTTTCCCGAAGAAGGGTGGGGGAGGCGACTCGCGTCGCATTGCCGAGG
>JAZQOJ010000164.1:0-22536 GCA_045627805.1 Bacteroidales bacterium | reverse complement strand
GCAAGAAAAAGCCAAGGAAACCATTAAATCGTTTGCCGAATATCTGGAGCAGCACAAGGACGAGATTATGGCATTGAGCATATTCTACAACCAGCCTTACAACCGCCGCAACCTCACACTGAAAATGGCGCAGGAACTGCTTGAAAAACTGAAGCAGGACAAGCCGTTGCTTGCCCCTTCGTATGTGTGGGATGCCTATTGTGCGGTGGCTTCGACAGGCTCAGCCACCGAGAAAACAGGCTCAGCCACCGAGAAATTGGTGCCTGGGCCTGTCGAAGGCACCGTTGCAGGACCTGGCGAAGGCGGAGCCGTCAAACGCAGTTCGCATAAAACACCGAAAAAGCCGATGAGTGAACTAACCACACTCGTCTCGTTGGTGCGCCACGCTTGCGGAATCGACAAAACATTGGCGGCTTTCGACAGTGTGATAGATAAGAATTTTAATGCATGGCTGTTCCGCCAACACACCGGTAACCGCAACCGCTTTACGCAGGAACAGATTGACTGGCTGCGTATGATAAAAGACCATATCATTAGCAGTTATCACCTTGATTTAGACGACTTAGATTACACGCCATTCGACGCCCAAGGTGGCCGTGGCAAAATGTACCAGCTTTTTGGCAACGAAATGGAACAGATTATTAATGAGTTAAATGAGGTGTTGGTGGCGTAAAAACGGTGGCTTCGACAGGCTCAGCCACCGAAAACACAGGCTCAGTCACCACAGAAGCGATGCCTGAGCCTGTCGAAGGCAGAGCGGAGTAAAGGTAATATTGAATGAAAGGATATATGTACATATTGCTTTGTAATGATGGTAGCTACTATACTGGTAGCACCAATGATTTGGAGCGCCGTATGGCAGAGCATTTTTCTGGGAATGGTGCGAACCATACGAAAAAGCATCCACCAGTAAAATTGCTTTATTATGAAGAATTTCAACGAATTGATGATGCTTTCTACAGAGAGAAACAAGTACAGGGCTGGAGTCGTAAAAAGAAAGAGGCACTGATAAACGGACAATGTGATATGTTGCCTGAATTGTCTAAATGCTATGGGCAAAAGGAAACGGTGGCTTCGACAGGCTCAGCCACCGAAAACACAGGCTCAGCCACCGAAAACACAGGCTCAGTCACCACAGAAGCGATGCCTGAGCTTATCGAAGGCGGAGCAATAAAACCAAACAATAACTTTGTAAACAATTATAACGATGAGTGATGAAATTACATATCGGAAAACCGGAAACCTTTTGGAAGATTCAAGATTGATAATAGAATCTGCCCAACAGTTTGCCTACAAAGCTGTCAACGTGGCCATAATCCATCGCAATTGGCTTTTAGGTAAACGTATTGCCGAGGAGGAACTCAGCAAAGATAACAGCGACAACTACGGAAAGCAGATAGTAAAAAATCTTTCAAAGCAACTCACAGACCTCTATGGAGCAGGGTTTGATGCAAGCAATCTTTATAAGTATGTGGATTTTTACAACACCTTCAACATTTTAGACACAGCGTGTCAAAAATCTTTCTCGCGCCTTACATGGTCGCATTTCAGAACTCTGCTGCAGGTGAAAGACAAACAGACTCGCGATTGGTACGCCAATGAAGCAGACTCTCAGACGTGGAGCGTAAGAACTTTGCAACGCAACATTTCTTCGCAATACTATGAACGGCTGTTACGTTCACAACACAAGCAACTTGTTGAGAATGAAATGAAAGAACTGACCCAACCTTTGCAAGACAAGCTCGAGTTTATAAAGAATCCTATCGTGGCTGAATTTTTGGGATTGGCGCAAAACCCTGATTTCACAGAAACGAAATTGGAAAACGCCATCATATCAAATATTCAGAAATTCCTTATGGAATTTGGCAAAGGCTATGCTTTTGTAGAACGGCAGCAACATATCCGCACCGAGAAAGAAGACTATTTCATCGATCTTGTTTTTTACAACTATATACTTAAATGTTTTGTGCTTATCGACCTGAAAACAAGCAAAATAACACATCAGGACATAGGTCAGATGGATATGTATGTGCGTATGTACGATGAACTAAAACGCACCGATGGAGATAACCCGACATTAGGAATCATTCTTTGTGCCGACACCGATGAGGATATTGCAAAATATTCGATTCTGCACGGTAACGAGCAGTTGTTCGCTTCAAAATACAAACTCTATCTGCCCGACGAGACCCGTCTTCGCGCTGAAATCCAAGCACAGAAAGAAATTTTCAAATCACAATATTCTGAATTGTAGTATCATGCCTGCCTACCCAACATACAAACTCGGCGAAATCGCCCGTAGCACCAAAGGCAAGAAACCTAAATCCGTTTCCAAAGAGAAAACGGAAGGTTTTGAAATTCCATACGTTGACATAAAAGCCTTTGAGAAAGGGATAGTTGACAATTTTACCGATGGCGAAAATTGTACTTTTTGCAAACCTGATGATGTTTTGATTGTTTGGGATGGTGCGCGCTGTGGTTTTGTTGGTCGTGGTGTTGAAGGTGCAATTGGTTCAACGCTTGCAAAAATCAGTAGTGAGAAATATACTAATGATTTCCTTTTCTATTTTCTTCAATCTAAATACAAAATTCTGAATAGTAATCCACGAGGAGTTGGAATACCGCATATTGAACCAAATTTGTTGTGGAATTTTGAAATTCCTGATATTGACAAACCCACCCAGCACCTCATCGTCACCCGCATAGAATCCCTTTTTGCCGAGTTGGACAAAGGCGTGGAAAAACTGAAAACCGCACAGCAACAACTGAAAGTTTACAAACAGGCGGTGCTGAATGATTGCTTAACTAAGGGTAGTGAGAAGTGGGAGAAAGTGAAGTTGGGAGAGGTGGCGGAAAAAATATTTGACGGGCCTTTTGGAACGCACTTGAAAAGTGACGATTATGTTTCGTCGGGTATTAGAGTCGTTCGATTGGAAAATATCAAAGCAGGCTATTTTGATGATTCTAAACAATCATTTGTCACACCAGAAAAATATGAAATAATAAAACGGCATACAGTCTATCCAACCGATTTGATTATGTCCACATTTATTTCTGAAGAAGTGAAAGTTTGTCAAATGCCTAAACATATTGAATTTGCTGTAAATAAGGCAGATTGTATTGGAATTAGACTAAAAGCTTCAGCAAATAATGACTTTATAAAATATTATTTGTCATTACGTTCTGTGTATCATCAATTGGAAATACAAGTTCACGGAGCAACAAGACCAAGAGTAAATACAACTCAAATTAAAAATATAGAAATCAATCTCCCTTCTCTTCCTACCCAGCAGCGCATAGTTCAAGAAATCGAAACCCGTTTATCGGCTTGCGATGAGGTGGAGAAAAACATCGCCGAATCGTTGCAACAATCCGAGGCATTACGACAGAGCATTCTGAAAAAGGCGTTCAGTGGGGAGCTGGTGCGATGAGTTTATAAGTTGTTTAGCTTATAAATGTAGTTAAAAAATTTTGGAGTTTATGTTGATAATCAAAATATTATTGCTATTTTTGCACTGTTTTCAATGTGTATGAAAATAGTGCAAAATTATTGAAAATATGGAAGTGAAAATATTTAACAAAGCTTTGGATGTAAGCCTTGTTTCAACAACTGAATTGAAACAGAAAAATCTCCCTCCAGATGTCTGGATTTTTTTCAATGTCGCCCGTTCTGAATATAATGGGCAGTCTTTGCTGTTGCTGCAACAATCAGTCCAACAGAATTTTACACCCAAGCAGTTACGCTATTTGTCTGACCGCATTGGACTTATGATGGGCGAAGTTGCAGTTTTTGTATTTGACGATATTCCCTATTACCTGCGTATGCGTTTGGCGGAGAAAAACGTGTTTTTCATCGTTAGCAACAAATATGCCTATCTGCCATCAATAATCATTAATTCAAAGTCGGTAGGCTCCAAACAATACAAAGCTCTTACTTCAACAGCTCAATATTTGTTACTCTATCATTTGCAGAAGGAAAACTTGACCCATCTAACCGCAAGTGAAATCGCTGCTGCTACGCATTTGCAATACACAACGGTTACGCGCGCCATCAAAGTCCTCCTTGGATTGAAATTGTGTGAAATTGAAATTGATGACCAGCGATTTAAGCATTTGGTTTTTCCTGAATCAAAAGAACAATTGCTCGCCCGTTCACAAAGTTTTTTGATTAATCCCGTGCAGTCGGTATGGTACTGCGACGAAATAAAAAACACGCAAGGTCTTTGGTTGGCTGGCGTGAGTGCCTTATCCAAATTCACTATGATAAATTCGGACGAGTTGATAACCTACGCTTTAGAAACAAAATCCTTCAACAGAGGAAAAGAAAATGAAAACTTCAAAAATTTGAATCCAATTGAAGGACAATATAAAATTGAATGCTGGAAATATCATCCCATTGAATCCGATATGCAAACTGTGGACAAAATATCCTTGGCTCTAAGCCTGAAAGAAACGGATGACCCAAGAATTGAAAAAGAAGTCGAAACAATGATGAAGAAGCTATGGTAACGGGATATGAAATATTTAGGGAGGCAATGCAAGACCATATAGATAACTTCATTGTCATAGGAGGAACTGCTTGCGAGGTTTGCCTGGCTGATACTGGACGGACACGCCATGTGACCAAAGATATAGATTTGATTGTCATCGTTGACAATATTACCCGTGATTTCCTCAGCGATTTTTGGCAGTTTATTCATAATGGTGGCTATTCAATTGGAAAAAGGGAAAACAGCGTTGGCAAAATTGTCTATGCTTTGTATCGTTTTAATCATCCCTCACAAGAGGGTTTTCCTTGGCAGATTGAATTGCTGGCTTCTCAAGCGGAGCGATTACTTGAACCTCAAAACATACGGATTGAACCCATCTCGGCTAATGGCGGACAATACAGTCTTTCCTCCATTGTTATGGACAAGGATTTATATGATTTTACGATTGCCCACAGCGAAATCCGTGAGGGGTTGAGAATGGCTGATGAAATCGCCTTGATTGCCCTGAAAATGCGTGCTTTCCTAAATTTAAGCAAAGACAAAAAAGAAGGAAAAACCGTTCATTCAGATGATATTTTGAAACATCGTCGTGATATCCTCAACCTAATGGCGACGGGTAAGGCAATAGGACCAGTTTCAGTGTGTCATTCCATCTTTGGGGACGCTGTGGAATTTGTTTCGGAAATGAGACGGATTCATCAGGACTCTCCACAAGTTTTGGCACAATCAATGTCTGTTCCGCCCGAGGCAATAACTGAGTATTTAAATTTGTTGGACGAACTATTCGTGTTGGAAAAATGAAAATTCAGTACCTGAGCGATTTACATTTGGAATTTAAGGAGAATTCTGAATATCTCAAGAAATATCCAATAGAGGTTTCTGGTGATATTCTTTTGATGGCTGGTGATACAGCTTACTTGAATACGCCCGAATATGAAAATCATTTTTTTTGGGATTGGGCTTCAAGAAACTATCAAGAAGTGGTTGTTTGCATAGGTAATCACGAACTATATCAATATTATGATATCTCCAGTTTGAAGGATGGACTAATAGGCGAAATCAGGCACAATGTCCATT
Organism: Bacteroidales bacterium; assembly: GCA_045627805.1. Lineage (GTDB taxonomy): Bacteria > Bacteroidota > Bacteroidia > Bacteroidales > WCHB1-69 > UBA1756. The sequence continues at coordinate 16,969 of JAZQOJ010000164.1, read as the reverse complement.
TTTACTATAATTCCGTTGTGCGATTCCCCGGATTGGATGTACTTGTTTCAACACTATGGGGACACATTAACCCTGTTGATTTTTATGCTACCGAACACGGCGTAAGTGATTTCTACAGGATTAGAAATGGGAAATACAGATTGACTGCTGATGCTTTTAATGCAGAAAATGAAAAATGCATAACATTTATAAAAAATGCGATAAAAGAAAGTACTGCAAGAAATAAAATAGTGTTGACGCATCATCTGCCAACCTATTCTGTTGTCGCAAAAGAGTTTCAAGGCAGTCAAATAAATGGTGCTTTTGCATGTGAATTAGGAGAATACATTGCAGATGCCGACATTGATTATTGGATTTATGGGCATTCTCATAGAAATTTGGATCTCGTGATAGGTAAAACAAAAATCATCAGTAATCAATTGGGATATGTATGCAATAATGAACATATTTACAATAATTTTAGCAGATCAAAACATATAGAAATATAATTTTCAATTTTGAATTATGACAGAATCAACAATAATTTCGAAAATATGGAACATGGCCAATGTCCTTCGCGACGACGGTGTAAGTTATGGCGACTATTTGGAGCAAATCACCTATCTGCTTTTCTTGAAAATGGCAGACGAGATGAACAAGCCGCCATACAACAAAGGGCATTCTCAAAAAGGCATTTAGTGGGGAGTGGGTATAAAGGGATTTTATTTGACTGAAAATATTTAATTTTGCATAATTAATTTGTAATATACTGAAAACCAGTTAAAAGTTTATTTGACTATTATTTGACTGAGAAAAAAGAGATGTTATGGAAAAGAACGAATTAAATGAAATAATTCGGACATTGCTTAGTTTGCCGAAAGAATGTGAATGGGTCGAGTTTAAGTTGAATTTTCATGGTGAGGAAGAACTTGGTCAAAATATTTCTGCTTTAAGTAATGGTGCTTGTTTACAGGGGAAACAATACGGTTATATTTTATATGGGGTGGATGATGCTACAATTTCAGTTAAGGGTACAACTTTTCATCCCAAATTGCAGAAGGTTAAACAAGAAGAATTGGAAAATTGGATTCTTCAAAGACTTTTCCCAAGGATAGATGTAGAATTCATAGAAGGCATGTACAATGAATTGCCGATAGCTTTAATAAAAATACAAGCTGCACAAGGACAGCCAACATCATTCTTTCATAATGATTATGTTAAAGTTGGGAGTATTACTCGTTCATTAAAAGATTTTCCTGAAAAGGAAAAGAAAATTTGGTTGTCAAGCAAACCAAGCATACCATTTGAAAATAAAATAGCTTTGACTGTGGATACGGCAAGTGAAGTGGTTTCGTTGTTATCAACACAAACATATTTTGATTTGTTGAATGTTCCTTATCCAACCACCCAATCTGCAGTTATAGATAAGTTTATATCTGAAGGTTTTGTGAGAAAAGAAGGCGCTCGTTTTTCTATTACTAATCTGGGAGCCATCCTATTTTCGAAGGACTTAAGTAAATTTGATACTCTTTATCGTAAGGCTGTTCGTGTGATTCAGTACAAAGGGAAAAATAAACTGGAAACGCTAAAAGATCAGGAAGGAACGTATGGTTATATAGTTGGTTTTAAGGGGCTGATAAAATATATAATGGATATTTTACCAAGCAATGAAATAATCAATCAGGCTTTGCGCACAGAAAAGACTATGTATCCAGAATTAGCAATTCGTGAGTTGGTGGCAAATGCGCTTATACATCAGGATTTTGAAGTGACTGGGACGGGGCCGTTGATTGAAATATATTCAGATAGGATTGAAATTTCTAATCCTGGAAGTCCTCTGATAACACCAAATAGATTTATTGACGAGTATCAAAGCCGAAATGAAAAGTTGGCATCCGTAATGCGCCGTTTTGGTATCTGTGAGGAAAAAGGTAGTGGAATGGATAAGGTTGTCTTTCAAATAGAATTTTACCAGTTACCAGCATACGACGTATTAATTCAAGAGAAACACACTAAAGTGATTTTGTATTCATATTTACCATTTGCCAAAATGAGCAAGGATGATAGGATACGGGCTTGTTATCAACATGCGTGTTTATGTTATGTGACAAATGAAAAGATGACAAATGCATCTTTGAGAAAACGATTTGAAATATCAGATGGGAATGCATCTATGGTATCAAGAATTATAAAAGATACTACAACTGCGAAACTAATAAAGGAAGATAATCCAGGTAGTTCTTCAAAAAAATATGTAAAATATATTCCTATATGGGCATAAATTTATTTGACTGAATAAAATATATGAATAAATAAATTTTTTGTAAAGTATTGATAATCAACTATATTTTTATTTGACGGTTATTTGACTGAAAGAAAATTATGACAGAATCAACAATTATATCGAAAATATGGAATATGGCCAACGTCCTTCGCGACGATGGCGTCAGCTATGGCGATTATCTGGAACAAATCACCTATCTGCTTTTGTTGAAAATGGCAGACGAGATGAACAAGCCGCCATACAACAAAGGTTTGAAGTTTCCACGCATAAAGGATGCCGAAGGAAAAGAACTTCCTGATGGAGAACTGTGTGATTGGGAAACGCTAACAAGCAAGCGCGGTGCGGAACTTGAGGCCTATTATGTGCAGATGCTCCGCAGTTTGGGTACCGAAAAAGGTATGCTTGGTCAGATTTATACCAAAAGCCAGAACAAGATTCAAGATCCGGCGAAATTGCTTCGCGTAATCGAAATGATAAACAAGGAAAATTGGTCGCTGATGGGTTCTGATGTAAAAGGCAAGATTTACGAAGGTCTGTTGGAAAAGAATGCCGAAGACACCAAGAGTGGTGCAGGTCAGTATTTTACGCCTCGTGCCTTGATAAAGGCAATGGTGGCGTGTGTACGCCCGAAACCGCAGAAAACCATTATCGATCCGGCCTGTGGAACAGGAGGCTTCTTCCTCGCATCGTACGATTATCTGGCAGGACAATCATTAAACAAAGACGAAAAACAGTTCCTGAAGAAGAAGACCTTCTTCGGCAACGAGATTGTAGCCAATACGCGCCGTTTATGTTTGATGAACCTGTATTTGCACAACATTGGCGAGTTGGACAGCGAAGATTTTATTTCTCCAAACGATGCCCTGGTGGCCGACAATGGCAACCGATACGATTATGTGCTTACCAATCCGCCTTTCGGCAAAAAAAGCAGCATAACCATTACCAACGAAGATGGAGAAATAGAAAAAGAGGATTTGAGCTACAACCGTCAGGATTTTTGGGAGACAACATCCAACAAGCAGTTGAATTTCTTGCAACATATCAAAACGTTGTTGAAAGTAAGCGGACAAGCTGCAGTTGTTTTGCCCGACAATGTGCTTTTCGAAGGTGGAGCGGGCGAGGAGATTCGCAAGCAACTTATGAAAACCACAGAGTTGCACACAATTCTGCGATTGCCTACAGGAATTTTCTATGCAAATGGCGTGAAGGCAAATGTGTTGTTTTTCGATAATAAACCTGCAAGCAAGGATGTGCAGACCAAAGAAATCTGGATTTACGATTACCGCACCAACATTCACCATACATTGAAAAAATCACCGCTGACGTTCGAGGATTTGGCAGATTTTATAAAATGCTACAATCCCGAAAATCGCCATTTGCGTACCGAAACGTGGAGCGAAGCAAATCCCGAAGGCCGCTGGCGTAAGTTTACCTACGACGAGGTAATTGCACGCGATAAAACTAACCTGGATATATTCTGGTTGAAAGACAAAAGCCTCACCGATTTGGACAACCTGCCCGAACCTGATGAAATAGCCGAGGATATAATAGCCAATTTGGAAGAAGGAATCAGCTGTTTCAAGAAACTATTTGATGCAATTGGGAAGTAAAAAGCACTTCCAAACGTGATTTGTCGGAAATGATGGAAGATTGGAATAGCAGTCGGTTGACTTTACATAGATTCTAAGAGATAACACCAATCCGCACAGCTTTTTATTTTCCCAACCAACAATCCATCACACGTCAGCGGGTTGGAGCGATTTTGGATTGTTTCCCACTCTCAGCACCACCGTTCCCACCATCGCTGCCGCCACCGATGTCGCCACCACCGCCAACTTGGCCGTGCCCATTAGCGCGCCGTCGGAGAACGAGAGCGCACTGATGAAAATCGCCATCGTGAAGCCGATGCCACCCAGAAAGCTGGCTCCCACCAGCTGCCTCGCCGACACGCCTTGGGGCATCGAACCCCAGCCCATCTTCAGCACCGCCCACGATGCAAGGAGTATGCCCGCCGGCTTGCCTACCAAAAGCCCGAAAACAATGCCCTTGATGTGCGGCTGCATCAACAATGCCGACAACCCCGCCGCAGGCCAGAGCTCCCGCAACGGAATCGCCATATTGGACAGGATAAACAGCGGCAATACAAAGAAATATACCGGTCCGTGCAGACCGCGCTCCAAGCGTGCCGCGGGCGACTCCGGCACCCCCTTCTGTGAAGGAATGGCCAGCGCCACCAACACTCCGGCAACACTCGCGTGTACCCCCGATCGCATCATTAGCAGCCAAACGCCCACACCCGCAAGCAGCGAAAACGCTATCAGCGCCTTCCTCTTGCCACTGGAGCGCAAATCCACACTTTGCCCTGCAATGAAAATCAAGGCCACCAGCCAAAGCGCCAACAACAGGTGGATGAGACTGAAATTCGACGTGTAAAACACCGCAATCACGATCACAGCGCCCAAGTCGTCGATGACCGCCAAAGCGGTGAGAAACACCTTCAGTGATTTAGGTATGCGAGAACCTAAAACGGCCAAAACCGCTAAAACAAACGCAATGTCGGTAGCCATCGGAATGCCGAAACCCATCCGCACCGACGTGCCCCACGTGAGGGCAAGGTAAATCGCCGCCGGCAGCAGCATCCCGCCTACGGCAGCCAGAATCGGCAACACCGCCCGCTTCCTCGACCGCAATTCGCCATACATCAGCTCCCGCTTCAACTCCAAGCCCACCAGCAGAAAGAAAACCGCCATCAGCCCGTCGTTGATCCAGTGCGAAAACGGATGCCCACCAATGGAATGACTCCACACTTTGAGGTAGCCAGCGCCCCAGCGCGTGTTGGCAATCAGCAGCGATACCACCGCACAAAGCATCAAGAAGTAACCCGCCACCGTGTCCTTGTCAAGCAGTCGCCGCACTCTTCCCGTCGGCTTCACTTTGGCGGCGATTTTCTTCAAAAAAGGCAGCGTCAGGAGATCAACTCCTAACACCGCCAGAATCAGAATAAAAAGGGTTAATAACATTTTGTTGGGGGATTTGTTCGTTATTATTGTCTCAACTTTCGCAGGCCGTTAATGGAGACTTGCGACTTTTCAAGCCGGAATTGGAAATATGATGGCAAATCCATTCTCATTGTTCTCGCCGTTCTCGTTTCTCTTTCCTAAGTCCCAAGTCTCAAGTCCGTTATAATTATTTTCGTTAACTTGCGAAACTTGAATTATTGATTCGTGTTATTGTCTAATTTACTGTTTATAAACAGGTTAATGCAAATCTTCCGGATACACATTCTCTACCAACGGATTCCTTCTGCGCTTGATGATGGCAGACAAATGGTAGGCAAACACGGCCACATTGGCAATCAATGCGATCAAACTCACGGTGAATAATGCCTTCGGATCGTGCGAGGCCGGCACGCCAAAGCGCGGACTGTCCACAAACATCGGCACGCTCATCGTGAACATCATCCAGAGGGCCAGCGTGTGCGCTCGGTGCTGCAACCACGCGCCTTTCTTGATGAAAAACGCAGGAATCGTGCAGGAAACCAGCAGGGCCGCACCCGCATAGAAAGCGTGGTCGGAAACACAGTTGTAAACGTAGGCGAAGTTCCACAAATCGTACGCGATAATCCAAAACCACTTCATATCCGGCCACAGCATATCGCGGCTCTTGTCGTTGGAAACGGTGATGCCCATCCATCCGGAAATCGCCAAAATGTTCAGCAAGCCCGCAATCCCGTTCATAATGTTCCACGGACCCGACATCATCGTAACACCGTCGATGATTTGTCCGGTGGCGTGCCAACCGTAAACCTGAAAATCGCGAATGCAGGCCTCCAAGATGTTGACCGACAGGATGAAAGGCGGAAATAGGAGGAGGAGTTTCGGAATCGCGGGGTTGCCGGACTTCTTCTTGTATGAAACCGCCTTCTTTTCTCCATAATATCGGATGAACATAAAGCCGAGGCATCCCGCGAGCGCCGAATAAACCTTCACCCAGTGAAACCAGGTGCCCGTGCTGGCACCCGTTCCCGGCGTGGCCGTGTGCGGATACCACAAGACAATCGGCAAGAGCAGCGGCAAAAACAGAAACATCAGAATCGCCATCCAGCTGTAGCGCCGGGTCAGCTCATTCAATAAAATCAAGCCAAGGGTAACCGCGCACCACATCAGCACCGTTTCCCAAGTAAGTCCCTGAAATAAAAATCCATTGTACATAACGCAAAAATTTTTTGATGAATAATTCTGATGCAAAGAAACACGGTTTTCTATTATTGAGATAATCTAATTTATAACACTATTTATTGATAATATAAATCATTTAAAAGAAAGTGAATAAAGTGTAAATATCTGTAAATAAAAATGTAATACTAACAATGATGAATGTTTTTCAATTTATTTATTGAAAAAATCAATCAAAACAAGGTGGAAAGGAAATAACTGATTCGGCGGCGCGAGAAACGGCTTTGGGAGAAAAGCTGTTCCTCTGGTGAAAATCGCTGATTCTTATTCGGAATGGTTCCCTTTAATTTTGTAAATGCAACACGGCTTAGCGCGAGATGTTCCTGAGAACGGTTAAACGGTTGTGCGGGGGAACGGGGGAATGAATAAATGCCGCCTGACGGCGGAAACAGGAATTGCGCAGGAAATGGATAGGAATTTTCCGAAACAAAAAAAGCGCCTGCGAGATGGCAAGCGCTTTCGAGCTATTGGCGAGAGTTGAACTCGCGACCCCTTCCTTACCAAGGAAGTGCTCTACCACTGAGCTACAACAGCTTGATTTTGGGACTGCAAAAATACAACTATTTTTTGAAACTGCAACAAAAAAAATAAAAAAAATCCTTCGTCAACATTGTACTTACAAAAGCGGGGACGATAGTGCGCTTAAATGTTGAAATGGTGGATTTTAGGCGGTTTTTTCTCTTAAAAAGAAACGAGAAACGGAATGACTCCGCCTCTCGTTTGATGTCGTTTCTCGTTTTGGGAACGTTAGAATGGTTTCAGGTTTTTGTTGTTGATGTCTTCGAGAACGAGTTTCACGAAGTCGTCAATGGCTGAGCTACCTCTTTCGCCAGAAGTGCGGCTCCAAACGGAAACGTTCTGTTCGTCGGCCTCCTTCTGTCCCACGATGAGGGCGTACGGCAGGCGGTCGAGGCGTGCTTCACGCAGCTTGTAACCGATTTTTTCGGAGCGGGTGTCCACCGTTACGCGGATGCCGGCCTTTGCCAGCTGCACGCGGATCTGCTCCGCATAGTCGTGGAACTTTTCGGAGATGGGGAGGATTCTCACCTGTTCCGGGCATAGCCAAGTGGGGAATTTGCCTTCGTATTTTTCAATCAGCCAGGCCAGCGTTCTTTCATAGCAGCCCATACTGGTTCTGTGAATGATGTATGGACGAACTTTCTGACCTTCGGAGTCGATGTAGTACATATCGAACTGTTCCGCCAGCATTGCGTCCCACTGAACGGTAATCATCGTGTCTTCCTTGCCGTAAACGTTCTTGGCGTTGATGTCCACCTTCGGACCGTAGAAAGCGGCCTCGCCCACATCTTCCGTGAACTGGATGTTGAGCTCGGTCAGGATGTCACGAATGTGCTGTTCCGTTTCTTCCCAAACTTCGGGCGTGCCGATGTACTTGGTGGTGTTGGTGGGATCCCATTTCGACAAGTGGTAGGTCACGTCGCCCTCAAGTCCGAGAACGGTGAGACAGTGCTTTGCCAGGGCGAGACAGCCCTTGAATTCTTCCACCATCTGGTCGGGGCGCACAATGAGGTGTCCCTCGGTGATGGTGAACTGGCGGACGCGCGTGAGCCCGTGCATTTCGCCGGAATCCTCGTTGCGGAACAGCGTTGAGGTTTCGCTGTAACGTTTGGGCAGATCACGATATGATTTTTGGGAAGCTTTGTAAACATAATATTGGAAGGGGCAGGTCATCGGGCGGAGTGCGAACACCTCGTCGTCCTTGCCCTCTTCGCCCATCACGAACATACCGTCCTTGTAGTGATCCCAGTGACCGGAAATCTTGTAGAGGTCACTCTTGGCCATCAGAGGCGTTTTGGTGCGGGTGTAGCCCCACTCGTTGTCCTCAAGGTCCTCAATCCAGCGCTGCAAGGTCTGCACGATCTTCGCGCCCTTCGGCATCAGCAACGGAAGTCCCTGGCCGATGACGTCAACCGTAGTGAAGAGTTCCATTTCGCGGCCCAGCTTGTTGTGGTCGCGGTTTTTGACGGTCTCTAAGTATTGCAAATGGGCTTCGAGGTCTTCTTTTGAGAAGAAGGCGACGCCGAAAATGCGGTACAGCGACTTGTTGTTGCGGTCGCCGCGCCAGTAGGTGGCGGAGGAAGAAATCAGCTTGTAGCCCTTGATGAGTCGGGTGTTGAGCAAGTGCGGACCGGTGCAGAGGTCGATGTAATCGTCCTGAGCGTAAGTGGTGATGCGCTCGCCTTCGGGAACGGCGTCAAGCAGTTCGAGCTTGTAGGGCTCGTTCTTTTCGGTGAAGATCTGGCGTGCCTCCTCGCGGGTAACGATTTTGCGTTCCAGGCGGGTGGCTTTCTTGATGATGCTTTTCATCTCCTTCTCAATGGCGTCGAGGTCGGCGCGGCTGAACGGCTGCTCGCAGTCGAAGTCGTAGAAGAAACCCTTGTCGGTGGAAGGCCCGATGGTGATTTTGGCATCGGGATAGAGATGTTTCACGGCCTCGGCCATAATGTGGGCCGTGGTGTGGCGAAGTACGTTCAGCGATTCCGGCGCGTCCTTGTCTAAAAGCTCAATTTCGCAGTCCTCAGTCATCACGTCGCGCAAGTCAACCAGCTTCCCGCCAACCTTGGCGGCACAGAACGTGTTCAGGACTTCAGGATTGACGCGGAGAATCAAATCAATAATAGAACAGGGTTCGTCGAAAGTGACCTGCCCTAAATTTTTTAAAGTAGCAATCATTATTTATCTTTTTTACAAAATTCGTGTGCAAAGTTACAACTTTTTCAGCGAAGAAATGGGTGGTTTTGAAAAATAATTGCTTTTCATAATTATCTTATTATTAATTGGTTATAAAATCGTCTCTTTCTTTCTTGTAATCAGGGTGGCACTCGGAGTGCGATGTTCGCATAATGGGTATTATGAGACGGTTAAATGGTATGCGGTTAAACGGTGAAATGGACGGATGGTGAAATGGATGAATGGTGAAATGGATGAAGGCCGCTTACGGCTCGCACAACGTGCGACAACTCGTATGAGAACCCTTTTTTATTGGCAAAAAATGTGTAATTTTGCACGCTAATTTTATAATATGTCAATTCTTACAGAATACTCCATTTGGTTTGCCTTGTTGTGCTTGCTGTTGGGCGCGATTTTCGCTCTCGCACTCTATTTCCGCAACCGCGAAATCGAGTTCGACCGCCGCGCCGCTGTCGCAATGCCCATCCTGCGCGGGCTCTCCGTCGCTCTCATCGCCTTCCTGCTCCTCGCCCCGATGCTCCGTCACAGTGTGAAGGAAACCGACAAGCCGCTGCTCATCTTCGCAGTCGATAATTCCGAGTCAATGGTGCTCACTGCCGACTCCGCCTTTTACCGCAACGAACTTCCTAAACGACTTGACCAGCTCCTCGACAAGTTTGGCGATAAGTACGAAGTGAAAACTTATCTTATTGGCGACCAGAATCTTCCTACCGACAAGGACACGCCTTTCCCCCTCACTTTTTCCGACAAAACCACCCATCTTTCCTCGCTTTTCAATGAGATTGACAACCTGTATGCTCATCACAATGTGGGCGCAATGGTGCTCGTTTCCGATGGCATCTACAACACGGGCAGCAACCCGATGTATGCCGCGCAAAAACTGAAATTCCCCATCCATACCGTCGCCGCCGGCGACACGACCGTGCAAACCGACCTCGCCATCGCCGATGTGATTCACAACAAGCAAACTTTCCAGGGCAATTATTTCCCGGTGGAAATCAAAGTGTCGGCAGGTCATCTCTCTGGAAAACAGGCGAAACTTACTGTTTTTCAAAAGGATAACGAGGTTTTCTCAAAAAATATCGACATCCGCGGCAACCGCTATTTTGAAACCGTGAAGCTGACGCTGGAGGCGAAAGCCAAGGGAATGCAGAAGTATCGCGTTGAACTTTCGGAGTTGGACGGCGAAGTCACTTACCGCAACAACGTGGTCAACTTCTTTATCGAGGTGGTGGACCAGCGCGAGAAAATCGCCATCGTTTATTATGCGCCGCATCCCGACGTGGCCGCCATCAAGCAGGCACTGGAAACTTCCGACAAGTACGATGTGGAAACCTTTTCCGCCGCCGAATTCAACAAGAATCCCAACGACTACGCGCTGTTTGTGCTGCACCAGCTGCCTTCGCAAAAACCTGCGGCGGGCGCTCTGCTCAACAAGATTCGCCAAAGCGGGATTTCTGCTTTGTACATAGTTGGAAATCAGACTGATATGAACGCCTTTAACCAAATCGGTGCAGGCGTCTCCATTCAGCCGTCGCAGCAGGGCGGCAAGACCTTGTACAACGAGTCGATGCCTTATTTCAACAATAATTTCCTTACGTTCACTTTCTCGGAAGAGGCCAAGCAAATGCTGAAGCATTACACGCCGCTGGTCACCTATTTTGGAAACTATAAGTCGGCGGTGGGCGCGAATGTGTTTTTGTATCAGAAGATTAACAATGTGGAAAGCAATTATCCGCTGGTTTCTTTCTACCAAAGCGGGCAGTCGCGTGTGGGCGTGATTGCGGGCACCGACATTTGGCGCTGGCGTATGCAGAATTATTTGAGAGTGCAGAATTTTGATGCTTTCGACGAAATCATCAACAAGATTGCGCTGTATATGTCGGTGAAAGGCGACAAGAGTTTCTTCCGCGTGCACGCTCAAGAGCTTTACAACGAGAATTCCACGGTTGAAATCAGTGCGGAGGTTTACAACGAGAGTTATGAGCTGATCAACACGCCCGACGTGCGCTTCAAGCTCACCGACGAAGCGGGCAAGGAATACACCTCGCAATTCTCGAAGCAGAACAACACTTACTTGCTGAATCTGGGCCGTTTGCCCGTCGGCGATTACGAATGGGAGGCGACCACCACGGCCGGAACCGCTTCCTACAAGAAGAGCGGACATTTCACTGTGCAGGAAATCCGTTTGGAAAGTATGAACCTCACCGCTGACCACGATGTGCTGCGTAGCATTGCGCAAAATTCTCAGGGACAGTATTTTACGATTCAACAATTGGAACAGGTAGAAAAGGCAATCAAAGAAAATGACAGCATTCGTCCCGTCGTTTCTTATCAGAAAAAATACAATTTATTACTGAACAATTGGATTTATTTATCGTTGATAATCTTGCTGTTAGGCATTGAATGGTTTATGCGAAAGTGGGGAGGCGGATACTAAATAAACTCGGTTAAACGGTTAAACGTGGAAACGGTGAATTTGCGGTTAAACGGTTAAACACGGAAACGGTTAATATTCGGTTAAACGGTTAAACGTGGAAATGGTTAATTTCGGTTAAACGGTTAAACGAATCAACAAATCAACAAACATCAACAATTATGAAACACAACTTTCGCAGGTCGTTTTTTGATTTTTGTTTAACAGACTTCGCAAAATTCAGAGGGCAGCGTGAAAAGAGTAAAAATAGAAGTCCCCTATATAAAAAACCACAATATTTATTATAAAAATTATTAAATATTTTACTATATTTGCCGCCTGAGAAAATAGAAAAAAATGGAAAGTCAGGTTGTTGAATACAAGGAATCTTGGAGGGACGAATATCTGAAATGGATATGCGGTTTCGCCAATGCGCAGGGCGGCACGCTCTACATCGGCATCAACGACAAAGGCGAAGTCGTCGGTGTGGATGAGGCCAAGCGGTTGCTGGAGGATATTCCCAACAAGGTGAGACACGCACTTGGCTTGATGGTGGATGTGCAGCTGTTGGAAGAAAACGGCATGAATTATTTGCAAATCGATGTGGAAGCCAGCAGCTATCCCATCAATTACAGAGGTGAGTACCACATCCGTTCTGGAGCCACCAAACAGGTCCTGCAGGGGCCAGCACTTACCCATTTCCTGCTCAAGCGTACTGGCTTGAAATGGGATGCCATCCCGGTTGACAATTTCACCTACGCGGACCTTGACATTGAGAGTTTCAACATCTTCCGTCGCGAAGCCCTTCGCAGCAAGCGTATGACTAAGGAAATGTGCAAGGCCTGTCGCGAATACGAAGCTCCTGAGCCAGTTTACCTCGTTCATCCCTATGACCTAATGCTCCGCTTTGACGCCGCCCCTGCCGTGCTGCCTTTCATTGAAGACGAAAGAAGGAAATACGAGTGGTCGAGGATTCCACGAAATGCCGAAGTGACGGATAAAGTAACAGAAAAAGTAGCGAGTAAAGTAGCGAGTAAAGTAGTAAGAAAAGTTACGGGAAAAGCAGCGGACATACTTAGAGAAATGGCAAAAAATCCTAATGTAACGATTGCAGAACTAACCATAATTATTTCTATGAGCAATGCAGGAGTCCGTAAAATAATTGGACAAATGAAATCCGACGGTCTCATCCGCCGTGTCGGTCCCGACAAGGGCGGCCACTGGGAGGTAATAGACTCTGATAAATAACCAACAAATTTTAATATTATGAAAAAACACTTTACCCTTTTAGCAACGACCCTCTTTCTCCTCGGCACCGTTCTCACCGCCTCCGCCCAGGGCGAGTGGAAGTGGGCCAACTACTGGACGGGCAACGACGACCCGATGAGCGGCAATAATCCATTCAATTACATCGTGCGTACCGCTTTTGACGATGACGGGAATATTTATGTGTTCGGTAGCTTCGGGGGCAATGCAACGCTGTATGACCAAAACTTGAGCATGCATTTTTCCAACAATGCAATGGTGGTGTCGGCCAACACCCAAGGAATTGTCCTGATCAAGTTTGATTCATTAGGGAATTATTTGTGGAGTAAAGCAGTCAAAACGCTTAAAAACACAACTTGTAAACCCTATGATATGACAATCCACAACAATCAAATAATCATTTCAGGGGAATATTCCTTTTCTCCGAGTCTAAACGAACAACTGTTATTTTTCGACACTTTAATTACTGAGCATACAGCAGCTTCCTATCCGACAGAAGAACACAATCCGCCATATACCTTTGGCGCATACAGTTTCTTTTCCTTGTTGGATTTGGATGGCAATGTTTTGGAAAACCATTTTTTGAAAACGATTACTCGTGAACTTCATAATGGAGAGGGTGGTCAACAGCCGATTTCAGATGGAAATCCAGGGACCCGACCTGTCTGTGTTGATAGAGCAGGCAATATTTATATTGCTGTAAACAGATATTATGCAGGTACTGACACTATGCCGTTTACCCTTGTGATTGACGAGGATTCGTCAAAAACATATCCCCTTTACTTGCCAGGCAATAGTTATGAACCCAATGTCATAAATAGCGTTATGTTATACAAATTCACCACAAATTGGGAACTAGAATGGATGAAATTGCTGATTGATCACACGGTGGGAATTTCCCCTTGCGTACCAATTGATACGCTTAATCCCAATATCGTGCAGATTATAGGTGGTATGAATATAGATGAGAATGATTGTTTATATTTATCTGGCTATTTGTATGACATTTATCTAAATGAACAAAATGACCAATATCCTAAATATGTTTATTGGGACAGCATTCATTTTGCAACGATAGACGATGCTGGGCTTGAACATTTCATGCCTTTTGTCATCAAATACAATTCGAGTGGTGAAGTTTTGTGGGCGAATCAAGCATTTGTAAATAATCCACCCGAAAATTCACTTCCTAACTCTATATCATGGATGGATAACTACGTTCACAACAACAGTATTTACCTTGTTGGGTGGACAAGCCATTTTGATGGAACAGATGCAACCTATTATTTTGACAATTCGAACAATTTATTAAACACTTCGCAATCAACTACTTACTTTGTGCGTTTTAACAAATATACAGGAGACTTTGAGAGAGCTGGAGTGGTGCCTGGGAATAAAACAAATGTTTCTTACGGCAGCCCAATAAGACCTGCCGTGATCAACAATCATTTGATGCACATGACAAGAAATTTCATGATTGACAACAACTACCACCTTTTATGCTATTATAATACTGACGGAACATTTCAAAAAGCAGACACTATTTCACAACTATACAGTCCTTTAAAAGGTGGTCAGAATGTCATCGTAAACAAGCAAGGGTCGCTGTTATGTGATTTTATCACCAAACAGAACTTAACATTTGGGAATGACTTTAATCTTGATTTTACTGACAATCAATATTTCCACGCCGTCATCGCCTACCGTTCCGACCCGTCCATTTTGGTACCGTATCCGGAGGATTCCACGGGCATTGCGGACCGGGAAATTCTGAGTCGTGCCGTGGTGCGCGCGTACCCCAATCCCACCACAGACAAGGTGACGGTGGAAGTAATGATGCCCCTTGAGGATGACGAGATTTATTTGGGAGACGTCACCAGCAACTTCACAATGGAGCGCGTCACGGTCACGGACCTTGCGGGGAAAGTGGTCTTGCAGCGCGCCGTGAGTGGCACCCGCGCGGAGTTGGACTTCAGCGCCCTGCCCGCCGGCACCTACATCATCACCGCAAGCGGCGAAATGGGCGAGTGGGAAGGAAAGGTGGTGAAGAAGTGAAGAAGTTCCAAGTTTCAGGTTTCAAGTTGGGTGACAACGTAAATCGGGGGCGGTTGTAGGGACGCGATTCATCGCGTCAGCCGTGGTGCGCTACCGAATGACGTCGCGCAATTTACAATGGGATTCCGCTGCGCTCTCTTCGGTCACTGGGTGACGTTGTTAACGTTGGAGATTCCGCTTCGACTGCTGCGCAGCCTTGCGGAATGGTGGGAGGACCGCTCAGGGAAAAAAACAGATGGACGGTGGCGCACGCATAGAGATGTTGTCACACTTGTGGTGCCGCCGCCCATGATGTCCCCCGCTCCCACAATGCGCGCGCACCATTCCGCAAGACCGACGGTAGAAGGTCGAAGCGGAATCTCAATATGATTCGTGCTAATTCGTGGGAAAACAACTGCCCACGAATTTTCACTAATTATCACGAATGAAAATTAGCCTCAATATAATTCGTGTCCATTCGTGCTAATTCGTGGGGAAAAGCAAGCAGAGTTTTCTTTGTATGTATTCACCTGATTTCATCATATACGTGTTAATAAAAAGAACCAACCTCTTTGTCGGATGACTTTGCTTTTTTTGCATCTTTGTGCGGTTGACACCCGATGGAAACACCATCGGAAAGAACGTATAGAATAGCTGAAAATGAAAAAGATAGTTATCGCAATTGCGGCATTGCTGGCGACATTGTCCGGCTCGGGATATGCGCAGGAGGGCAAAGGCCTTCCTCAACTTGGAAAAAGTTCGTTTGACGCAGTGCTGGCTGCCATGACCCTTGAGGAGAAAGCCGGACTGCTTGTTGGAGATCACGAATTTGACTACTACAAGAACGGGACCGTCAAGGAGAAGGTGCCCGGAGTGGCAGGGACGAGCCTGGCTATACCTCGCCTGGGTATCACCGCTACCTATTCCACCGACGGCCCTGCAGGCGTGAATCTGTGGGCGGAAGGTCAGGAAGAACCATACGTCTGCACCGCATTTCCCATCGGCTCGCTCTTGGCTTGCACGTGGGATGCCGAACTGGTGAAAGAGGTTGGCGGGGCCATTGGAAACGAAGCGTTCGAGTATGGATGCGACATTGTGCTTGCCCCCGCCATCAACATTCAGAGAAATCCCCTTTGCGGCAGGAACTTCGAATATTATTCCGAGGATCCGCTTTTGACGGGGAAGTTAGGCGCCGCTTTCGTGAACGGCATCCAGTCCCAGAAAGTCGGAGCCTCTGTCAAACATTTCGCCGTCAACAATCAGGAGACCTACCGTCGGGAAAACGATGCCCGGGTCTCCCAAAGGGCTTTGCGCGAAATCTATCTCAAGAATTTTGAGATTGTCGTGAAGGAATCGCATCCCTGGACCGTCATGTCTTCCTACAATAGAATCAACGGCATGCCGACACAGGATAGCTATCCGTTGATGACGACTATCCTTCGCGACGAATGGGGATTCAATGGCGTCGTGATGACCGACTGGACACGCCAGCTCAGGCACACGGCCCTACAACTCTACTCGGGAAACGAACTGCTTATGCCCGGTATGCCCGAGCAGATTGAGGATATTATTGCGTGTGTCAAGAACGGACGTCTGGCAGAGGAAACCTTAAATCTATCTGTCAGGAGAATGTTGGAACTCATTGTCCGCACACCCACCTTCAAGCAGCTTCCGTACAGCAAGAAACCGGACCTCAAGGCCCACGCCGAGATAGCGAGAAGGGCCGCCACTGAGGGAATGGTGCTTCTAAAGAACGAAGCAAGCACACTCCCTCTGGACGGGAAGAATCAGACAGTCGCACTCTTCGGACTGGGCTCGTACGACTTCTGTGCCACAGGCGTTGGATCGGGCGAGGTGCAATCGACCCACGTCGTCAATCTGGTGGAAGGATTGGAAAATGCGGGATACAGGGTGCAGCCCGACATCAAGGCACTATATGCCAGCATTGGCGAAAAGAAATCCGAATACAAGCAGTTCGCCGATATGGTGGCTGAAGATGAGATACACATCAGCAAGGCGTACGCCGCTGAAAGGGCGAAGGAT
>JAZQOJ010000163.1:0-23608 GCA_045627805.1 Bacteroidales bacterium | reverse complement strand
AGCCACCAGGTCGTCATCAAAATAGATACGCCGTTCCTCATCTTCGGATAAATTCATTTCATAAAAAAGCACCCGCGTATCTGACACGACATTCCCATTGGAAAGCGTATCATAGTCCAATACAGACAGATAGAAGTAGTGGCGATAAACAGGTTGATCTTCTATAAAAGTATAAATCGATTTGTTGTAAACAAAACGTTTAGTGATTAAATCATTGGAATAAACAAAATATTCCAATCCCGAACGAGAAGTATCTTTTCCTTCAATAGTAGTTTTGTAATGACGATTCAGTAATCCGTCTGCATTATAAGAAAAGCTATCATAAGAAGCCATGTCGTACCGAGTGTTTGTGAACAAATAAACATTTACTGCATCCCAATAGTAGGAGTTAACTCGTCCTAAGGAATCATAGCTCATAAG
Organism: Bacteroidales bacterium; assembly: GCA_045627805.1. GTDB lineage: Bacteria > Bacteroidota > Bacteroidia > Bacteroidales > WCHB1-69 > UBA1756. The sequence goes on along the minus strand of JAZQOJ010000163.1, from coordinate 23,188 downwards.
TTCCTTTTTCACATACCCATTAACAGTATCTTTCCGTTCCGTCAATCTACCATCCTCAAATTTATAGGAAACAGTTCCATCAAACACTTCTGACGACCAATTTTTCTCGTTCTGTAATTCTATCCGCGTTTTCTTGGACATTTTATCATACTTATAGGTGAAATAGTCCACTTTCAGTTTGTAGTCCACCTGTAGGGATGACAGGTTCCCGTTTTGGGAAAAAGAATATTCCGACTGGTCACTTTCAATGTGTCTGGCCATCTCCTGCTTTCCCTTCCAAAGCTCCCGACTCAACAATATCGAATATCCATAATAGTTGGAAGATGTGTGTATGGATTTTACGGGGCCATAAAACGGTCCAGTCGCACGCTCCTCGTTCAGCACAGCCACGTAAGTGTTGACTTTCGGGTTCGGCGTGGTTTGCAGACTGAAATTCTGCGCTCTTCCTCGAACGCTACTCATACATATCGCAATGGTTATGATGAAGATGAGTGAAATTCTTTTCATTGATATTCAAATATTTTCTCTTCTGTCGGAAAATGTCCCTTTTTTATGGGTAATTTGAAACGAGGTACTACCGTTGCCATCCGTCCATTCGGTAGATTTTCTCCAAAAGTTTCGTCTCTTTTCTGCTGGCTTTGTCTCTGTGCCAAACTTCCACGCGCACGGCATAGTATTCGCCCCAGTCGCCTTCGTACAGCGTGAAATCTTTTTTATGTACGATTTGGCTAAAAAACGTGGTGGCCGGGTGTGACTCCGCTGATTTTTCAGGCAGTCTGTCCATCGAAAGCGGCTCGTTTTTTCCCACTTCGTAACATTTCAAAAACACCGTTCCTGCACGCAAGGCCGGATAATAAAAATCATACCAGTAGCTTCCCTGTTCTCCCGATATTTGAAGATAACTGTTTTTGTCGGTACTGTCAATGACAGGCACTTTGTCGGGCTTCTCATCCGGAAGACCGAACAACGATGCGTCTTTGATCGGTTCATGGCACGTTACGCCGTCAGGAATTTTGTGGTGCCGGGCAAAACCGTCGGGCGCCGACATTGTGAACAGAACCATCATCGGACCAGCGGTGCAGGCCAACAGCAGATCAAGGAAAACCGATGCCGCCAATTTCCCCCATTTTTTCTTTACGAATAAAATTACAAACTTAATAAGCTCTATAATAATGATTACTAGAAAGATAATCGACACCAGACTTTCCATCCAGCCGCCCGGAAACTGAAAGATGACGAGCAGGAACAGCGCGGCTTGCAGTACAATACACAAGGGAACCGCCCACCAGTATTTTACCAGCCACGTTGCAAAACGGCGCAACAGACCTTCAGTCTCGTTGTCTGCCAAAGGGCGATTGCCGTTTTCGTCGTAAGCGTTAAATTCGGTTTCTCCCATCATTCCTGTATAAGTTTGTTTCCCATAATGAAGTTGCAAAGATGCAAAAAAATATGGAATTATCGCCTTCGGGCGCGCAAAAAATTCATAGATGTTCGAAAAAAAATAAAACAGCCGGAAAAACTCTGCAATCGTTGATTTTACGTGTTTTTTTGATTCTTCAAAAATACAAGCCCCAACCATGGCCCAAAGAAGAGGAACAGCTTCCGATAATGGCAATTATAGAGTTGAGAGCTTTTTTGAATTGAAAGTTGAAAATTGTTCCGCCTACGGCGTAAACCAAAAAATGCGCAGGAAATTTTGAGGAAATTACAAGGAAATTTTCATTTTTTGAGGGGAATTAGGGTTTATGCTGCTCTAAAAATTTTTGCTTGATGGCTGGACTGAATGAGTCGGGTCCGAATGCGCCACCGCCATATTCAAAGAAAACCCTTTCGTTATAACGGATACAAGAAGGAGCTTTTGCGAAATCGTTTTGTACGGAATCCGACGGAACTTTGTCAAAAATGCAGTATGAGTATGCACCCAGGCCCACCCGTTTATAGCCCAGACTGCTATACGGTTCTCCGCCACTGTTGCTGCACGTGCCGGTCTCTATCCAGATACAGTGGCAGGCCTTCATCTTCTTTCGAATGTTTTCAAACTCCGCTTGGGTCAGTCCCGCCAGTGCCATCAAACTGTCCCTTTGCGCATTCGAAACGTCCCAATTGTAATTGGGCTGCCCGTCTGCTTGGACGTGAAAGCGATCCACTTTGCCTGTCAAAGTCAACTCAATTGTTATATGGCAATTGGGGACACAAGCATTTCTGGCATAATTCACCAAATCATCCATTTCGGTTTGATGTCGCTCATAGTTTTGCGCCAAGTCGTTCAACAAATTCAGCTCTGTCAGATGTAAATTTCTATAAAAGAAGGCGAAGACGAAAAACAGCAAGCCAATGACATCAGCCCAGCGCAGCACTTTCCAATGGATTTCTTTATGCTTCCACGAAAGGACGAATCCCAACACAAAAAATCCCAAAGCGAAGATTCCGGACAGAATGCAAATAAAAAACAGAAGGAATGAAAACTCGTCATTGCCGAGCAATGAAATCGAAATGGCCAAAAGCCACAGCAGCCCGACCTGTCCTAAAGACCAGGAGAGCCAATGCGGGCGTGTTTTTTCGGGCGTATTGGTTCCCGCGGGCGGGAACTCGTCTTTGTTGTGTGCGTTAAGGGTGGGTTCTGGAGTCATAATTGTTATTGATTATTCTGATTAATCAAATTGACTACCACTTTCACAATGGCGTCCTTTTCTTCCGGCCGGCTTTCGGCAATCATTAACGTGAGGGCCACCAGGGTGTTGTCGGCTATGCGCTTATGGCCGTTTTCACCATATAAGATGTGGTTTTTGTCCATAAACCACAAAAAAAGCATCGCAGCGATTCGCTTGTTGCCATCACTGAAAGAATGATTTTTCACCACAAGATAAAGGAGTGTGGCGGCCTTTTCCTCCACGCTTGGATAGAGGTCAACACCGTCAAAAGTCTGATAGATTTGTCCGATAGAACTTTTGAAAGAACCATCTTTCTCATTGGCGAACAATGCGCTTCCGCCAAACTTGGGTTTCAGTACGTTGATGGCTTCCATCGCGTTTTCGTAGGTGGCGCGAAACGGTTCGGCCTTTGTCGTATTCCCAATTGAAAGCTGCTGAAAGTCATAATGGTCGAGCGTGTCAAGAGCGTAAACGTAGTCGCCAATCATCGTCAATAGGCCATCCGCTTCTTCCCTGGAAGCCGATTCTTGCAACTGGTAAGTTCTTGACATCAATTTCACCACATTCTTCAACTCCTCATAACGCTGCTGCGTAATTATCTGGTTCACGGCATAGCCCTTCACGAGATAGTCTTTCAGGACTGAAGTTGCCCACTGACGGAAACGAGTGCCCTGAACGGATTTCACTCGATAACCGACCGAAATGATAACATCAAGGTTATAGTAATCCACATATTGAATTTGTTCATACCCTTCCTGCCGTCCGTATTTCTTGGGTGTTGCAAAATTTGCACACACCAATGATTTGTCTAATTCGCCATCGTCAAAAACATTTTTTATATGTCTGGATATGACGGATTTGTCTCGCCCAAACAGCAAAGCCATCTGCTGTTGGCTCAGCCACACGGTTTCATTCTCCAGTTTCACATCCAGTTGGATGCTGTTGTCATCGGTCGTGTACAATACGATTGAAGATGCGCCGGTTCCGGCAATTTGCACGGACATATTTCCGCCTTTGCTACTTGCGTTAAGTGTTGATTCTGTTTTCATAATGAAATTGTATTGTAAGGGTGCAAAGGTACGAAAAACAACGTTATCATTTATCAATTTTGATTTATTTGGGAGCCCCTTATAAGTCTTAAATTCGTCAAATGACAGATAACCTTCAGTTATCGAATTTGTTAGTTTTTAGTTATTTCAAAAGAATTTTATGCAATGCTTATTGACAATGAAAGCGCTTTTCATCAATCCAACAACATCCACAAAATAGGATAACCGCCTATAGAACCGAGCAACAAATATAGGTAAACAACCATAAAGAAGATTTGCACAAAGAATGCGGCTTTGAAATTCTTCCTAATCAGTTTGCAAACAACCACGACCCCAAGGAATAGAAACGCGCATATCGTTAATCCAAATAAAATAGGAATGAAGTTTGCCCATTCGCCCAAATATTCCCAAAACAGTCCGATTTCATCCACCGTGTTTTTTGGAAGTTCTCCTCTGCTGGAATCGATTACGAGGACAATCACTGCTAAAATGTCATATAAAGCAAGTAAGCTCGTTCCAATCGCGCTCAGTACCTTTAACACAACTGTAAGGATAGAACGGAATTTGGATGACGAACACGCTGCTGCTGCTTCCGTGCGCGACGGTAATCGAGTCTCATTGCTTGAATTCGGGGTTATCGTGTCAAGTGATATCATTTTATTATTTATTCCGTATTTTATATGATAATCAATATTATTTTATCAGTTGCAAAAATAGGATTGATTTTCCTTACAGCGCATCCATTTCTATCAAAAAAATCTATTCATTCTTGCTGTTCGAGAAAAAATCTCAAGTCCCAAGTCTCACGGTCGTCGGGCGACAATAAATCGGTCCTTCGGCGCCGTATTCGCCGGAAAACCGAAAGCCGGCCCGCAGAAGCACTTTTTGGGAAGGCTCGTTCTCCGCATCAGTCTCGGCGATGATTTTCGCGACGCCCGTCTGCCGCAGCGCCCACTCCGCCACGGCATTCAGCGCCTCGGTCATATAGCCGTGCCCGCAAAAACCGTCGTGAAGTCCGTAGCCGATTTCCACCGTGCCATCTTTGCTAAGTCCTTTGAAACAGAAACTTCCGACCATTATGCCCGGCTTTTCCTTTAGCTCCATCTGCCACAAAGCGTACCACAACCGTTTTTCCGGGAATGCAACACAGCCCTGAAGCATTTCCGTGAGCGCCTGTTGAATCATTACATCTTGTTCATTTTCAATCAGATACAACATTTCTACATCGCTAATGGGATAAAGGTTCAAACGTGTGGTTTCGATTTTCATTTGGCTGAAAATTGTGGTTGATTCTGGAATCGCCCCATTTCGCTCATTCTCCATATTTAAGTTACATTCGTCTCCCAAGTTCTCTCGCTCGCTCCAGCGCGTCCGTCTGGCAAATGTCGCCTTCCGCACCCACGCCCAATACGGTCACACTCCCGGCATCTTCCAACTTGAAAAAGTCGAGTAACAGCTTGTGCTGCAACTTGATGACATCAAATTCGGTGGGCAACGAAGCCCCAGCCACCAGCAGTAGCCCCACCTTGCGAATATGGAAGGTTTTGCGGATGGGGTTGTGCAGACGGTCAATCACCGCCTTGATCTGCGCCGACAGACTGTAGAAGTAAACCGGGGAGGCGATCATGAGTACGTCGGCAGTTGCTAATTTGTTGTAAATAAGCTGCATATCATCGTTCTGGCAGCATTCCCCGCTTTCGCGTTTGCAGTAGTCGCACGCACCGCAAGGCGCAACCTGATAGTCACTAACGGAGATGATTTCCGCTTCGTGGTTGTTGCTTCGCGCGCCATCGGCAAAGGCCTCTGCCATTAATGCGCTGTTGCCCGCTTTCCGCGGACTTCCGTGAATAATGACGATTTTCATAGTGTGAACTGGTTGTGTATTTCTTCGCCGCCCTTCTGATTTTTGCGAAGTCCATTAAGCAAAAATCAAAAGAAAACGACGCTGCAAAGTTAATGATTATTGTTGAATTGTTGAATTGTTGAATTGTTGAATTGTTGAATCGTTTAACCGACGTTAACCGTTTTCACGTTTAACCGATTTTTAACCGATGTTAACCGTTTTCACGTTTAACCGGAATCCTCCTTAATTTCCCCGATTCCCATTTATTCAGTCGCTCAAAGTCGCAAACCCAAAATCAATAAGGCGAAAGATGATGATTCCGTTTTTTTATTGTAAATTTGCAACACAGTTAACCCAAAAGACAGTTTTCAAATGAATATCGAAACCACACGCTTGAATCTTTATCCTATTAGCGATGTGCGACTGCGCCATCTGATTGAAATAGAGGAAGATGATGCAATGCGGCAAGCGCTCACGGAAATGCTTCAGGGCTGCACCGACTTTCCGTGTGAGTGAATGTGGTATGCGTTGTGGCAGATGGCCGCAGGCGGCATTCGTCCACTCCACCATTTAACCGCATAACCGTTTCTCCGCGTAACCGCTTCAACAACTCACAATTACGATTATGCGAACCACTCGCTCCAATCATTGTGGCACTTACAAGATTAAAGGGACTAATGTGATTTTTTCCCGTAATTCTTTGCCAAATCGAAAACGGCAGCCCCAAGATGACAATAGCCGTTGGGATTTTTGTCGAGATAATCCTGATGATATTCTTCCGCTGTATAAAAACATTTCAATGGAAGCAGTTCCACCGCGAGGTCGCCTCCGTATGCAATTCTTTGATTATCAAATATTTCATTTAAAATTACAGCATCTTCTTCATTATTGAAATATACCCCGGTGCGGTAGCGCGTGCCCACATCTTCGCCCTGTCGGTTCAAACTCAGCGGGTCGATAATCTGGAAGTAGAGTTCGGTCAGTTCGCGCAAAGAGACCACGTCGGGCTGATAAGCCACGCGTACGCATTCGGCGTGGCCGGTTGTGTCGGTATAAACCTCCTGATAACTTGGATTTTGCGTGTCTCCGTTGGCGAATCCTACTTCGGTATGCGTCACGCCCTCTACCAGTTTGAAGAATTTCTGTGCGCCCCAGAAACAACCTGCGGCAAACCAAATCTCCTTCTCCGTCGGATAAATCAGTTGCGCCAGTTGTTCCAAGTAGCGGCGGTCGGTCTCATCGAAGGTCGCGGGTTCGCGGCTGTCAATGTCCAGCACTGCCACGATGTCGCCGTTTTTGCGCACGGGCACCACGATTTCGCTCTTCGACTCGCTGGAGCAGGCGATGTGACCAGGAAATTGTTCCACATCGGGGACCACCACAGTGCGCTGTTCCGCCCACGCAGTGCCACAAACGCCTTTTCCGTAACCGATGTGCATACAGGCCAGCGGCCCTTGGAACGGACCGAGTAGCAGCTCGTTGCCGATTGTGCGGTAAAAGCCGGTCCACCAAAAGCCGAACTCGTGGTGCAGCAGTGCGGCGAGGTTCGCCATTTTCGCAATGTCATCGCGCTCGCCCGCCACCAATGCTGCGGCAGAACGAATCAGGGACCGATACTTTTCTTCTTTTGTGGTCATATTTTAATGGTTGGCCGGCGAAAACGGGCACTTTTTACCGATGCACTGGTTATTGTTCCGACTGCGGCTGCACTTCACCTCGGTTTTTTCGAGTTCAATGCCGAAGTTCTCTTTCACGAAGTCGATGGCGGCGAAGATGGCGCAGTAGGAGTCACGTTTGCAGCAGCGCGGGCCCCCGTTGATGGCGATTTTCTCCAATGCTTTGGAAGTCATAAGGTTGGAAAGACGCCACGCGTCCGTTGAGAGAGGCGTGCTCTTGGTGATGATGGAGACGAACATTCCTGTGCTGATGGCTGCACCGCAGGAGCCCCAGTAACCGCAAACCCCGCCGGGAACTTCTTTGCCGCGACTGATCATCTGCGACATCGCCTTCTCAAAATCCTCAACCTTCCCACCAGCGTTTTTGTAGGCCGTTAGCAGTGCCGCGCCTACCAGTACGTGATGCTCCGGTCCGTGCATATGACAAAACGGCATCGACATCTCCTTTTCCAATATCTCAATGGGATTCTTCGAGGTCTCGTTCATACACAAGGCAAGAATATCTCCCATTCCGGCCGTGTGACATTCGTTGCAAACGTAATGTCCTTTTACACAACGCGTTTTGCTCATCTCTTGCTTATGGCAGATTACGCATTCCATTAATGTGTCTTGCTCCAGATATTCCAGCGGGGCTCCGCAAATCAAGCATTCGTCGTTTGTCATTTTCATTTCGTTTTGAAGGTTTTGCTCTTCGCTCTGTTGAGCTTGTCCTTGTACGGCAAGAAACAGGAACGCAGTAAGAAACATTGTGACTTTTTTCATTTATAATGTTGTTTTTCAATTATTTAATATTTAAACTTAACTTTCGTAGGCCGCTATTCTCGTTGTTCTGTCATAAGTCTCAAGTCTTAAGTCTTAAGTCTTAAGTCTTAAGTCTGTTGGAACCACGTTCACCTGATTTTTGCGGCTTAACGATAGCTACTTCCAGCGCAGAGCGAGTGCTACTCCGCCATTGGTGCGTTGCAGCAGGTTTTGCGGCTCAAAATAGGGGGTCACGCGCAAGGACAGATCATTTGAAATGTCAAAGTAGAACAGATGAGCGTCAACAGCTGCATCGATGATGTTCAATACGTAAAAGATGGCGGTTGCGGCAATGGAAATCTCCATATACCGCTGGTATTTCTTCTTCAGCGACAACACGTTGTCATCGCTGTAGTATCCGAGTTTCGGGTCAATCAAGTCAAAGCGTTCCTGCATTCGGTAGCGGTATTCGGTCCGGTAGATTTTCATTTCGGAGGCGAAATGGTAAATGCAGTAGGAACCGGCTCCCAAAAAGGCGTAAACGATGGGCACTTTCCACCATTTTCGGTTGTAAACCTGGCCAGCGCCCGGCAGTACAGCCGAAAGCCCGATTGCCAATTTGGGCGAGTGTTTCTTTTGCAGAACGGAGTCGGTGGTGTGTACGCGCGTCACTTCCGGCGTCGCCGACTTGACGTGCAGCATCTCGCGTTCCTGGCGCGGCGACTTCGCGCTCTCGTTCAAGGAATCGGCCAATTCGGGAACGATGGTTGTGCTGTCGGCCTGCGCAAAACTATAAAACGGCAACACTAAAATCGCCGCAATAAGTGCCAGCAAACAGCATCGTACTTTCATAGAAAAGCAACTTATTTGGACAGCAGTTCCATCAATCGCTTGAGCTCGTCGTTCGACTTGAAAGGAATGGAAATCTTTCCTTGCCCGCTCACGTCTTTGGATACTGCGACCTTGACTTTTAATTTTTCCGAAAAACTGTTCTTGAACAGGACGATGTCGTCAGACAACTTCACCTTGACTTTCTTTTTCGGCTTGACATCCGCCACCATACGTTTGGCGAGCAATTCGGTCTGGCGTACCGACAAACCGTTTTTGAGAATCTCGTCCAGCATTTTGTTCTGAAGGTCGAAGTCTTCAAAACCCACGATGGAGCGCGCGTGGCTCATTGATATGCGGTTGTCGCGCACGGCGATCTGCACTTCGGTCGAGAGTTTCAGCAGGCGCAGGTAGTTGACCACTGTCGTCTTGTCTTTCCCGACTTTGGTGCACAACTCGTCCTGCGTCATATCGCACTCGTCGAGAAGGCGTTGGTACGACACTGCGATTTCGATGGCGTTCAGGTTCTCGCGCTGAATGTTCTCCACAAGCGCCATTTGGATGGACTGTACTTCGTCAACAGAGCGGACGAAAGCGGGGATTTCAACGAGCCCAGCCATCTTGGAGGCCCTCCAGCGGCGCTCTCCGGAGATGATCTGGTAGCGGCCGTTCTCAATGGGGCGGACCGTGATGGGCTGAATCAGCCCGTACGCCTTGATCGACTGCGACAGCTCAAGCAGCGCCTCGTCGTCGAAGTCAACGCGGGGCTGGCCCGGGTTCGGCTCAATGGACTCAATACGGATGAGACTGTTCGCATCGGACTTGATGCGAACAGAGGATGTCTTTGAAATTACGGAGTATTGACTATCTCCCAGCAGGGCGTTCAAGCCCTTGCCCATAGCTTCGTGTTTCGGTTTCATGGCGAAATGGTTTAATTTTGAGAGTTCTGCGCCAGGACTTCCTTGGCCAGGTTGAGATAATTGACTGTGCCACGCGACTGCACATCGTAAATCACGATGGGCTTGCCGTGGCTGGGTGCCTCGCTGAGGCGGATGTTGCGGGCGATGATGGTGTCAAAGACAATGCCCTTACAGTGTTGCTGGACGTCCTCCACCACAGCGTTGGCCAGTTTCAGGCGCGAGTCGTACATCGTGAGCAGGATGCCTTCGATGGAAAGGGCGGTGTTCATACCGTCTTGTATGAGCCGGATGGTGTTGAGGAGTGTTCCGAGGCCCTCCAACGCGAAATACTCGCACTGGACCGGGATGATAACCGAGTCGGCTGCCACTAACGCGTTCAGCGTGAGAAGCCCCAGGGAAGGGGAGCAGTCGATGATGATGTACTCGTATTCACTCTTGAGTTCCGAGATGGTGTCGCGCATACGGAACTCGCGTCGGTCCATCTCCACCATCTCCATCTCCGCGCCTACCAGGTTGATGGTTGCCGGAAACACGTCCAGATTGGGAACGTCCGTCTGCAAAATCGCATCCTTGGCGTCCGCGTTGCCGATCATACAGTCGTAAATGCTCACCTTGATATCGTTGGTGTCGAAGCCGACACCCGATGTGGCATTCGCCTGCGGGTCCGCGTCAATGAGGAGCGACTTGTGCTCCAGCACGGCCAAAGAAGCGGCAAGGTTGACGGCAGTGGTCGTCTTGCCTACGCCACCCTTTTGATTAACAACGGCAATAATCTTTCCCATTACACATCCAAATCTTCAAAACTGAAATCATCGCTCGCGTCGGTGCGCTCCGGACTTGCGAACAGCTCGTCGGCGGGCATCTTGCCGGTCTCGATAAACTCTAATACTGCTCCCAAGGCGTTCTGGAATTTCGTGAAATCCTCCTTATATAAGAAAAGTTTGTGCTTTTCGTAAAAGAAATTGCCATTATCGGCGTTGAATTTCCGCTTGCTTTCCGTAATGGTGAGGTATTTTTCATCATTTTTTGTCGCCTTCACGTCAAAAAAGTAAGTTCTCTTTCCAGCTCTGACAGCACGAGACAAAATTTCGTTTTTTTCTAAATTTTCCATTCTTCTGAACAATTTACTCTTTACTTTATACTAATTGATGACGCAGGGTGCGTCAAACTCCTTTTTACTTCTCGGTGGGAACGTATTTGAAATGAATCGGCACCTGGGTCTTCATCGAGATGGCCGCGCCGTTCAGTGTCGCCGGATTCCAGTTCGGGAAGGTCTTTGCCACGCGCACCGCCTCGTCATCCATTTCCGGGAATCCTGAAGTCTGAGCCACTGTCACCTCCGACACCTCGCCGTCAGCGCCCACAACGAACTGCACCGTGCAAGTCCCTTCGGCCTCGCTCGACACCAGCGCTTCCGGATATTGAACGTTCTCGCGAAGGTATTTGCGCAACTCGCTCAAACCGCCCTCGTACTCAGGCAAACTTAACTTGGTGGAATCCGCACCCGACTTCTGATTCTTGAAAACCATCTCTTTCTGCTGGCAGTTGACCTTGTTCGATTGCGCCGAGGCACTGTTCGTGTTCGCGCATACAGCAAAAAACATCATTGCCACCAAAATTAAAACTACTTTTTTCATAATACAAAATTTTATTTTTTCAGCTTGCAAAGGTACTATTTTTTTTCAAAACAATGGGTAAAAAAAATAAAATCTTTTTCGGATGCCGATTTGTAAAAAAAATTGTATATTAGCGGACTTGAAAACAGGGTGGGAGAGGTTCCTCCTTTTTTTGAGATAACACATTTATACTGTTAGATTTACACGGAAAATGAAGAAAATTTTATTAGGACTTTCAATTGCACTTTTACTGTTATTTACTGCTAATACTTCACTTTTTGCGGCTGAAAGTGAGTCTCCCCAGGAGAAATTCAATCCCGGCCCGTTCATCATCGACCACGTGATTGACCATTATGGATGGCACATCACGGGCGAGGGCGACAAGTCGATAACCATTCCTCTTCCCATCATTCTCGTTGAACATTGGAAGCCAACTTGCTTTATGTCAAGCAAGTTGGGTCACGAGCCCCATTACAAGGCATTCAGAGGTTACACCATTGGTTTCACCGAGGAAACCAATGGCAAAATCGTGAAACTGGGCGGCAAATACGCCAACTACACGGGGCTTATGCACGTGATTATCGAAGGCGAAGGCATCCAGCCAGGCGACAATGCCGCCGCGGCCAAGCTGATTGACGCCGACGCGACCGACGCCATCTACGATATTTCCATTACTAAGAATGTCTGCTCGCTCTTCATCTCCATCATCATCCTGCTCTGCGTATTCCTCTCTGTGGCAAAACGCTACAAAAACCACGAGAACGAGGCACCCCACGGACTTCAGGGCCTCGTGGAACCGCTCATCCTCTACATCCGCGACGAAATCGCCATCCCTTCTCTCGGCGAGAAGCGCTACGAGAAATACTTCCCCTATCTGCTCACGCTTTTCTTCTTCATCTTTGTCAACAACCTTATGGGACTGATCCCGATTTTCCCCGGAGGCGCTAACGTCACTGGCAACATCGCCATCACCGGCGTGCTTGCTGTCATCACTTTCTTCATCACCTCTTTCTCTGCCGACAAGCACTATTGGAAACACCTTGTCAACACGCCTGGTGTTCCGTGGTTCCTCAAGTTCCCCATCCCGCTGATGCCCGTTGTTGAAATTATCGGCATCTTCACCAAGCCCTTCGTGCTGATGGTCCGTCTTTTCGCCAACATTACCGCCGGTCACATCATCGCACTCGGTGTCATCGCCCTGATCTTCATTTTCGGCAGTATGGCTCCAGCTCTCGGCTACGGCGTGTCCATCGTGTCACTCATCTTCTACGTGTTTATGGGATTGCTCGAGGTCATCGTCGCATTCATCCAAGCGTTCGTGTTCACACTGCTCACGGCGCTGTTCACCGGAATGGCAATGGGCGAGGAACACGAGGAAGCTTAATCAGAAAACAAACCTTTTATTATTCACCAAATAATTAAAACTATGTCATTATTAACTACTTTAATGGATGCCGGTTTGGGTATCGGTAAAATGGGCGCTGGCATTGGCGCAGGTCTTTCAGCTATTGGCGCAGGTATCGGTATCGGTAAGATTGGCCAGGGCGCATTGGAATCACTCGCCCGCCAACCCGAAGTTTCTGGCGACATCAGAACCAATATGATTCTGACCGCTGCTTTCGTGGAAGGTGTTGCCCTCTTCGGCATCGTGGTGTGCTTGCTTATCGCTGTTGCTTAAGCTCCACGCTCCCAACCAAAGGGTTCTTTCACGGTTGGTGGAAGAACTCTTTTTTTCTCTGTGATTTTTTGAAAATTGATATATATAAATTATGAAGATCTCTTACAACTGGCTGAAACAATACATCAGTTTTGACCTCTCTCCCGAACTTACCGCCGATTACCTTACCGCAAGCGGACTGGAAGTGGAGGGTATGGAAACGTACGAAAGCATCCGCGGCGGACTCAAGGGACTTGTCGTGGGCGAAGTGCTCACCTGCGAACCCCATCCCGATTCCGACCACTTGCACGTCACTACCGTTAACGTGGGTGGCGAAACTCCCCTGAATATCGTCTGCGGCGCTCCCAATGTGGCTCAAGGACAGAAAGTCATCGTGGCCACCATCGGCACTGTACTTTATGATGGCGACGAGTCGTTTACCATTAAGAAGTCGAAACTGCGTGGGGTCCCTTCCGAAGGAATGATCTGCGCTGAGGACGAGATCGGTGTCGGCGCAAGCCACGACGGCATTATGGTTCTGCCCGCCGACACGGCTGTGGGCACTCCGGCTGCCAAACTGTTCCACGTGGAGAGCGACACGATTTTCGAAATCGGCCTCACCCCCAACCGCAGCGATGCCATTTGTCATTTCGGTGTCGCCCGCGACTTGCAGGCCATCCTGAAAGCCAGCGGTATTCAGTGCTCTGCGCCTATCCCGCCTCTCGATCACGAGTTTAGAAACACCATCAAGAAAGGCGTGGTGGACATCACAGTTGAGAATAAAAAGGATTGCCCCCGATATACCGGCGTCACCATCAACGGCGTCACCGTCAAGGAATCGCCCGAATGGTTGCAAAACCGCTTGAAATCCATCGGCGTGCGCCCCATCAACAACATTGTCGATATCACCAATTATGTGATGTTTGAAATCGGACAGCCGCTTCACGCCTTCGACGCTGACAAGATTATCGGAAGCAAAGTCATCGTGAAGAACCTTCCCGCTGGAACTCCGTTTGTCACGCTCGACGGAAACGAAGTGAAGCTGGATGCCAACGACCTGATGATTTGCAATGAGAAAGTCCCGATGTGCATCGCAGGTGTGTACGGCGGACTTGATTCTGGCGTGACCGAAAACACGAAGAATATTTTCTTGGAAAGCGCCTATTTCAATCCCGTTTCCATCCGAAAGACTTCCAAACGTCACGGATTGAAAACCGATGCTGCCTTCCGTTTTGAACGTGGTTGCGACCCCGAAATCACGGTTTATGCGATCCGGCGCGCAGCCAACTTGATCAAAGAAATCGCAGGTGGCCTCACTTCTGAAATCAACGATGTGTATCCCACCGAAATTGAACGTCGAAAGATCACCCTCCGCTACGACGACATCAACCGCATCGCTGGCAAGAAGATTGACAAGCAGATGGTGTGCAGCATCCTGCTCTCCCTTGGGATTGACCTCTCCTCAACACTGAGTGGCGATGAGCAGGTCACCGCTCTCGTCCCGCTTTTCAAGGCCGACGTCACGCGCCCCATCGACCTTATCGAGGAAATTCTGAGAATCTACGGATATAACAATATCGAAATCCCCGATACCCTTCATTACAATATCAATCTGACTGCGGAACCGAATTTCCGCCCGTTGCAGAACAAGATTTCTAATTACCTGGCTGCGAATGGATTCCTCGAGATTATGAACAATTCTCTCACAAAAGGTGCTTACGCAGAACACTTTGATTTTATTGACGAGAATGTTACCGTTCGATTGTTGAATCCGCTCAGCAATGAGCTGAATGTGATGCGCCAGACTCTTCTTTTTGGCGGTCTGGAAAATATACTTCGCAATATCAACAACAAGCGCGCTGATTTGAAACTCTTTGAATTTGGCAAAACCTATTTCAAGGGTGCGCAGGCCACTCGCGAGGACTCCGTCACCGAGCAATACCGCGAAAATCAGTGGCTTTCTATTTTCGTGACTGGTAAGAACCACGAGGATTTGTGGAATGACGCTGCCAAACCATTGGACGTTTTCTATTTGAGAAATCACTTGGAAAATGCTTTCAGAATTTTGAATATCAATAAGTTGGAAACAAAGCAGGAACAGGACCCGCGGTTCATTAACAGCATATCTTATTATAACAATGATGCTCGCGTGGCCATCGTCGGAGAACTGAAACCTTCGATTCTGAAGTATTTTGACATTAAGAAATCGGTATGCTATGCGGAAATCGACACGGAACTCCTTTACGCTTTGAGCTCTCCTGTGGTTTCTTATGCGCAGATTCCGGCTTTCCCTGCTGTGAAACGTGACCTTGCGTTAGTCGTTGACAAGTCCGTCACTTACGACGCACTGGAGCGCATCGCATACAAGTATGGCTCAAAACTGCTCAAGAACGTTACCCTTTTTGATGTGTACGAAGGCGACAAGATTGAGGCAGGGAAGAAGTCGTATGCTTTGAATTTCGTGCTCCAGCACGCAGAAAAGACGTTGACAGATGAGGACATCACCAAAGTGATGAACAAACTCATCGCTGCGTACGAACGCGAAATCGGGGCTAAGCTTCGCTAAGCAACTTCATTCTGAAAAAAAAACGGACCGAGAGGCCCGTTTTTTTGTTGTTTATCAGTTCTTTGGTTAGTTGTGGCAGCCGTGTTCGTGTTCTGCACAAGAAACCCCATTGTCTTTTACCATTCCAGCTAAGTAAGCGCTGACCAGCACTTTCACATCGCCCTTGCATCCGCGAATGACTTGGATGTGCTGCGCTTCAAGCACGTTTTTAGCGCCTTCACCCATATTGCCCGCAAGCATTACACGCACGCCCATACCGGCAAGCACGGAAGCGATGTTAGACTTGCAACCGCAACCTTCGCCCGCTGGAACTGTGGATTCCGCCACAACCTTGTTGTCGGCCCCGATTTCAAACACGGTGTAATGGTCGCAATGGCCGAAATGATCGTCCACTTGGCCGTCTCGGGTCGGAACGGCGATTTTCAAAGGCATTTTCTCCTTATCAGGAAGCGATTCTGCGAATGCAACAACTTGTTCGGCAATGTGTTGGAAGCAGTCGAAAATGTTCTGATTGGTCGCAGAAATGAGACAGTCCTGGTTCTCAACTTCTTCTACGTCTTGAATCAAAGGTATTTGTGAAAGAAGCTGAGTGTTGAATTCGTCGGCAAGTCTCTGTCCGCCACCTTTTCCGAAGAGAAGATATTTCTCATCGGGATGGTCTTTCGGGGTGAACCAGGACATATTTTCCACGATGCCGATAATCGGAACGTTCATCTTATCGGCAGAGAACATATCGGCTCCCTTACGGGCGTCGTTCACGGCCAGCACTTGCGGCGTTGTCACAACGATGGCGCCGTCCACCTCGAACTGTTGCATAGTTGAAATCTGGATGTCGCCGGTTCCGGGAGGGAAGTCCACCACAAGGTAGTCGAGTTCTCCCCACTGCGTTTTGGCGAATAGCTGAGCCAGAGCGCTTGCGGCCAAGGGACCGCGCCAGATCACGGCCGCGCTGTTGTCAACGAGGAGTCCGAGAGAGATGATCTTGAGCCCGAACTTCTCGATGGGAACGAGGTATTCTTCCTCTCCCACGTATGTCGCTTCAACGGGCATACTTTCTATGCCGAACATTTTATGAATGGACGGCCCGTAGATGTCAGCATCCAAAACGCCGACCCGGTAGCCCTGTCTGGCGAGCGTCAGCGCCAGGTTCGCCGTGACCGTGGACTTCCCGACGCCGCCTTTGCCGGATGCGACTACGATGATTTTTCCGATGTTTTCCAACTTGTTTTTTGCCATTGGAGGATTTCCGTTACAAGCCATAATGAATTGTTTTATTTAGTGTTATAGGTAAAATTTAAGAAAATATCGAAATCGAAATTCGCTTGCAAAGTTACGAAACATTTTCGATAATTGGAAGGGGAGCGTCCGAAGGCAAAAAATATTTTCAAACTGCAAGTTTTTTCAAAAAAAATGTGTAAATTTGCAAGCTCGTTTAGAATTAGGAGAATAAGTTAATTAAATAAAACATATAAAAAATGGCAGAACAAGTCAAAGGTAAAATTTCTCAGATTGTAGGTGCGGTCATCGACGTCCGTTTCGACGAGGAGACCACCCTTCCCAACATCTACGATGCTCTGGAAGTCATTAAGGACAACGGCGACCGACTGGTCCTTGAATGTCAGCAGGATATTGGTGAAAACACGATGCGCTGTATCGCAATGGACTCCACCGACGGTTTGCGCCGCGGTATGGAAGTCGTTGCCACGGGCTCGATGATCACGATGCCCACGGGCGAAGTGAACGGCCGTCTGCTCAACGTCATCGGCGAGTGTATCGATGGTATCGGCCAGGTCGAGTGCGAGAAGCGCAACAATATTCACAAGGATCCTCCCACATTTGAAAACCTCTCCACCTCTGAAGAAGTCCTCTTCACGGGCATCAAGGTCCTTGACTTGATTGAGCCGTACGCAAAAGGCGGTAAGATTGGTCTTTTCGGTGGAGCCGGCGTGGGCAAGACCGTTTTGATTATGGAAATGATCAACAATATCGCGAAGAAGTATTCCGGTATGTCTGTCTTCGCAGGCGTCGGTGAACGTACCCGTGAAGGCAACGACCTTCTCCGTGAAATGATTGAGTCTGGCGTTATCCGCTACGGCGACGATTTCAAGAAAAGTATGGCCGCCGGCGGCTGGGACCTTTCCAAAGTTGACAAAGAAGAATTGGCTAAGTCGCAGTGCACAATGGTCTTCGGACAGATGAACGAACCCCCTGGAGCACGTGCGCGCGTCGCTCTCTCCGGGTTGACAATGGCCGAGTATTTCCGCGATGGCGACGAGAAGTCCGGCGGACGCGATATCCTGTTCTTCGTTGACAACATTTTCCGTTTCACCCAGGCGGGTTCCGAGGTTTCTACTCTGTTGGGCCGTATGCCTTCGGCAGTAGGTTATCAGCCGACCCTGGCAACCGAAATGGGCGCAATGCAGGAACGTATTACCTCTACCAAGCGCGGATCAATCACTTCCATCCAGGCCATTTATGTGCCGGCCGACGACTTGACCGACCCCGCTCCGGCTACCACTTTCGCTCACCTCGACGCTAAGACCGTTTTGGGCCGTAAGATTTCCGCGCTGGGCATCTATCCGGCCGTTGACCCGCTCGATTCAACTTCGCGTATTTTGACTCCTAATATCGTGGGCGAAGAACACTACAAGACCGCTCAGCGTGTCAAGATGGTCCTTCAGCGCTATGCTGAATTGCAAGACATCATCGCCATCCTTGGTATGGAAGAACTTTCCGAGGAAGACCGTATGGTGGTGCACCGCGCACGCCGCGTCCAGCGTTTCCTTTCCCAGCCGTTCCACGTTGCGGAACAGTTTACTGGTCTGCCGGGCGTGTTCGTAGGCATCGAAGATACCATCAAGGGCTTTAATATGATCCTTGACGGTGAACTCGACTACCTCCCCGAAACCGCTTTCAACTTGGTGGGCACCATTGAAGACGCAATCAAGAAAGGCGAAAAAGAATTGGCTAACGCGAAATAATGTTTACTATGAACCTCGAGATTATCACACCTGGCAAAGAGCTATTCAAAGGTGAGGCATCGTTGGTGCAGCTGCCCGGAATTGATGGACTTTTCGAAGTGCTTGACCATCACGCGCCGCTCATCTCAGCACTCAAAGCTGGGAAAGTGAAAATTACCAACTCTGAAAACCAACCGCAATTTTTTGAAATCAACGGGGGTATTGTCGAAGTTCTTGACAATAAGGTTTTAGTGCTGGCCGAATAAAATGGACGTATCTTCTCCCATCCTTCAAGGTGCTAAGAGAAATCTCGTCAATTGGCTAAGGCAGCAAGGCATTACCGACGAGAAGGTGCTCCACGCTTTTGATGTCGTTGAACGACATCGCTTTATAGATGATTCGTTGTTATGGAATAGGGCGTATGAAAATACGCCCCTTCCTATTGCTTGCGGCCAGACGATTTCTCAACCGCTGACCGTCGCTTTCCAAACCCAGCTGCTGCAAGTCAAATCGGGCGACAAAATCCTTGAGATTGGCACTGGCTCCGGCTTTCAGGCCGCCATACTGCACGAAGTAGGGGGCATCGTCTATACTATTGAGCGGCATCTGGAACTTTATCGGCGAACGCGCATCCTCTTTCAACAGCTGAGAATTGGTGGTGTCAAACTTAAATACGGTGATGGCTTTAGTGGCCTGCCTGATGACGCTCCTTTCGACAAAATCATTGTCACCTGCGGGGCTCCGAATATTCCTACAGCTTTGCTCAAACAACTAAAGGTGGGAGGTTGCTGCATCATTCCTGTTGGTGATGAAGTGCAAACAATGAAGCGCCTCATCAAAGTGGATGAAAGCAATTTCCAAGAGGAGGATTTCGGCGAATTCAAATTCGTGCCAATGCTTAGCAGTGTCGTGAAAATTTCGTAATCTTTTTCCTCTTATAAACTTTAGACATTTTTTAGTGTCTCTTTTTTTGTTTTTTAACCCTTAAAACTTACTGTTATGAAAAAGCTGCTTATGTTATTGGTCCTCTTGGTAGGAATGCTTGCAACACGAGCTGCCAATGCTACTTTCCGGATTGCAAGCTTGCATCACGAAAGATTTATCGTTTATGTCAACGATGTGCAATAAAATATTACACCAACGGAATCCATTGGTATCAGCGGGATTCTGCTTGACTCGCGCCTCCGCTACAATATCAAGGTGGTGGTGAGTTATCCCGAAGTCGCTGTTTATGTTTTGCGAAATGTTTCTTTGAAACCGGGTAACAATAATTACTATGTGAGTTATTCGGTGTTCACCAAAAAGATGAGTGTGAAACGCACTTCTCGCACGATTATTCCTTCTCATATGATGGGTATTGCTCCTTACGCCACGTTTTTCCTCCCGCCTCCGCCGCCGGCACCTGGACCGGGAATTCCTCCACCGCATTCTGGACACAACAATGGCCATCACCCGAATCATCCTGGACATCCAAACACTCCGACACATCCAGTTAATCCGCCTCATCCTGGCAATGGCAATGTCGCACCGCCCAATAGCGGAAATCACAATGGAAATGTAACGCCGCCGTCGCACGGACATCAAGATCACAACGGAACAAATTCGGGCAATCACTCCAATGGCGATCACAATCCGAATAGCAACTCAGGCGGCCATCATCCGAAAGCGCAATCCAACAGTGATTCTTCCGGTAATGCGAATCCCACTTCAGCCCCGTCAAACAATAGTAGCTCTGCTACCTCAGGCAATTCCAAGAAAAACCGCGGCTCAAATCCATACTAAACGTAACGCGGGAAACAAAAAAATCCGTAGCCATTTGGTTACGGATTTTTGTTTTCTACTTCCAGATTCGTACTATAGAGCGAATTCCAGTACGGCGAAACCGATGCCGATAACAAATGTGATGATGAGGATTCCGCGCCCAGTAAGGTCGAATTTGAGTTTCAGCAAATAGTGTCGCATAATGAAAACGCTGGGTACAATACTGAGCAGAATCAGTTTCTTAATCAGCTCCAGATTCAGAATGCTGGCAATATCGGCACCCAAAATGGAGGCGATTGCGGCAATTATTCCGCAGAGCACGCCGAAAGTGAGGGCTGGTGCCGCTATCCCTAAAAAGATTCCCATACCCCAAGAATCTTTGCGTAATTTTTCTATAAGTTTTCTCATTCTTCCAAGAATTTAATGG
The DNA here is from genome assembly GCA_045627805.1 of Bacteroidales bacterium. Taxonomy (GTDB): domain Bacteria; phylum Bacteroidota; class Bacteroidia; order Bacteroidales; family WCHB1-69; genus UBA1756. Next base: position 2,493 of record JAZQOJ010000163.1, on the reverse strand, counting down.
TGGAAATATTTTTGTGGTCAGTCATATCGTGCTGAACGGGCTGAATGGAGACGTAATTGTGTTTCAGTGCCCATTCGCAGGTGTCTTCGCCATCGTCGCGTGTTTCAAGCCACCCGGTAAGCCAATAATAAGTGCCTCCGTACGGGTCGGTGCGCTCTTCCAAAACTTCGTTCCAGTATCCTAAAGTTTGTCGGGTGACTTTGATGCCGCGAATTTCTTCGGCAGCGACTTTGGGTACGTTCACGTTCAGTGCGACGTAGTCGGGAAGTCCGTGCTGCAAAACTTGTGCAATGACTTTTCTGGCATAGATTTTTGCAACCGAGAAATCGGCATTGGCGGAATAGTCGAGCAATGAGAATCCGATGGCCTTTATGTTTTCAACGCTGGCCTCCATTGCAGCGCCCATCGTGCCAGAGTAGAGCAGACTGATGGATGAATTGGCGCCGTGATTGATGCCGGAAAGAACCAAATCGATTTTGCGGTTCTTCAATAGCACCTTCATACCCAATTTCACGCAGTCGCAGGGTGTTCCGTTCGTGTAGTAGTACACGGTTCCGTCATCGTCGGTTTTGTACTTCTTTAGTCGCAGTGGCTGGCTCATCGTGATGGCGTGACCAGTTGCGGAGCGGGGACCGTTCGGCGCAACCACGACCACTTCGCCAAATTCCTTGGCCACTTCTACCAAAGCAGCAATTCCCTTGGCTTCGTGTCCATCATCATTCGTGATTAGTATTAATGGTCTCATCGGTTGAAATTCTATTTGTTTTCTTGATTATGGGGATGCGAATCCCACAGTATGATTTCTTCATTGTCCTTGTTAAAGAACTTGTATTCAAGCAGGTGCGAGTCGAAATTACACCGGATCGGGACCCATTTCTTATATTTGAAAAACCACTTCAATTGTTTGCTTATCAAACCTTTGGTCAGATATGCGTGAATGATGGGGTGGACTTCCATTGTGATTTTGCTCTCAATCTGTTTTTGGAAAAGGAAATCAAGAATGTTTTCGATATTCTCTTCAATCAGGATGGCGGGTTTGATTTTCCCGGTTCCCTGGCACACGGGGCAGCGTTCCTGTGTATCAATGTTGGTTACGGGGCGGATACGTTGACGGGTGATCTGCATTAGACCGAATTTGCTGAGTTGGAGCACGGTATGGCGTGCACGATCGTTGCTCATCAGTTCGCACATCGCTTTGTATAGAGCGGTCCGGTTGGCTGCCGTCGCCATATCAATGAAGTCGATTACAATGATACCGCCGATATCGCGGAGCCGCATTTGCCGAGCGATTTCCGCAGCTGCCGCGAGGTTTACGTGTATCGCATTTTCTTCCTGGGAGTTGGACGATTTCACGCGGTTGCCGCTGTTGACATCAATCACGCACATCGCTTCGGTTTGCTCAATGATCAGGTAGATGCCGTTTTTGATGGTGACGATTTTACCGAACGATCCCTTGATTTGTTTGGCAACATTGAAATGCTCGAAAATGGGAGTTTTTTCTTTGTACAGTTTAACGATGTCGGCGTCATCTTTCTTGCTCGAAAATGATTTTATATACGACCGCACTTCGTTGTAAATATCCTTGTCGTCGGTGTAAATAGCGTGAAATGAATCGTTTACGGTATCGCGGATCAGGGCGGTGGTGCGGTCGAGTTCGGAGGCCACTTTCAGAGGGGCGGCGCTTCCAGCGATTTTGTCGGCCATTACCTGCCATTTTGTAACGAGCTGATTGATATCGTTTTCAAGGTCTTCGGTGGTTTTCCCCTGAGCGATGGTGCGCACGATAATACCGAAGCCCTTGGGCTTGATGGCCGTCACGATTTGGCGAAGGCGTTTCCGTTCGACGCTTCCCTTGATTTTCTGAGAGATGAGGACTTTGTCGGCATAGGGTACAAGCACGGAATACCGGCCGGCGAGCGATATGTCGGTAGTGATGCGCGGACCTTTTGTGGAGATGCACTCCTTGGCGATCTGCACCAGGATGGTTTGGCCGGGGGAGAGCACGTCGCTGATTTTGCCGACCTTTTCCAATTGCGGCTGTCGGGTCACGGAAGAGAGACTTCTCTTACCACCCGCGAGCACGCTTTTAAGGTATTCGTTGAACGTTGGAGTGTTGGGACCGATGTCAAGATAATGGAGAAAGGCGTCCTTTTCGCAGCCGATATTGACGAAAGCGGCATTGAGCCCCGGCATTATTTTCCGGACTTTCCCGAGATAGATGTTGCCGACGGAGAACTGTTCCGACAGTTTTTCCTGCTGCAGTTCAACGAGACGTTTGTCCTCAAGGAGTGCGATTTGCACTTCATTGGGGTGGGAAGCAATGATTAGTTCCTTGGTGATGTTTTTGGCTTCTTTCTGTTCTTCTGACATAGTTTAGTTTTTGGAGAAAAATGAAAAAAACTAAATTGCAGCCCTTTGGCTGCAACTTAGTTTTTTAATTTTCATACACAAGACGCATTATCTCTTCTTATGTCTGTTCTTTCTGAGACGTTT
>JAZQOJ010000162.1:0-1848 GCA_045627805.1 Bacteroidales bacterium | reverse complement strand
GCAAAGAAAACTCGCTTTTCCGCTGCTGCCTCGCTTCCCAACAAAAACGGTCGCTGCTGCGCTGTGCGAGCCCAAACTTGCAAAACGGCTGCTCGGCCGCAATCCGTTTTGCTTCAAACAAGGCCTCGCACGGGCGCTCCGCATCTCCTCGTTTTTGTAAGGAAACCGAGCCAAAGGCGGCCGCAGCCGGTCCATCATCTCCATTATTATTTCATTATGGAACAGCAAGGAAAAGAAAAATTTCCTGATAATTTCCTTGAAATTTCCTTGAAATTTCCTCTATCACGCCGAAGGCGGCATTCGTCCCTTCGTCCATTCATCCAATTAACCGTTTAACCAACGTTAACCGTTTCCACGTCTCACAATTCCCATTATCGGAAGATTCTAAAATTTTCAGCGTATCAATCAACAAGACGAAAAGGGGATGATTCCGACTTTTTTATGTAAACATCGGGTCTGCCGTGCGATTTCCGCCTTGTTGATGGCTGATGTGAGTGGATCGGATTCGCATATCGTGAAATTTTCGTAGATTTGCAGTGGAATTCTACATTATGCACAAGACACTGCTTTTCTTATTGTTGCTTGCAAATTACGCGGTTTGGGGGCAGACAGATCCCGTTAAGGTTTATCACGGCTTTTCGGGCGGGATGATGTTGCATTCCGGCTGCCTCTTTGGTCGTGACGAGAATGCTCCGCGTGATGCGGAGGGAGTGCTATGCAGTCCGCAAGGAGCCACTTTCGGCTTGGGCGGCGCACTTCGCATTCATCTTTTCAGGCACCTGCGCGTGGGTGGCGAGGGGCTTGTCTCCACTATGAATAGTGCTGCAACCGATTGCTGGAATCGCTTGCAGTCAGGTAGCTACATCCGCACGGGCTTCGGCGGCGTGTCGGCCGATGTCACTGATTTGCAGTCCTACTCACCCTGAGTCCTATTTGTTCCTTTTTTATTTGCAAATGCGTAGAAGCATTAAATTTATGTATATTTGAATCCTCCAAAAATAATTCCTATTTTTTTTATAAAATATTGATAATTAATTGTTTATAATATAAAATAAAAATGAAAATGTTAGCATTTCATTCCCGTTTTTGCATTTCAGCTTTGTTCTCGCTGTCTTTTTCACTTCTCTTGCTGTGTGGCTGTTCGTCGGCAAACGACAAGGACGAGATGGCCGGCAGTCCTTATTATGAAGAGGTGAAGGACATTGAGATGCCAGAAGAGGTGAAAATGGCCTACGCCGAGTCGGCCACAATGCTTGACGAGCTGAATATGGCCATCAAGACTTTCGGTCTCACGCATTCGGAATCGGATTTCGCCCGCTTGTACGACCTGTACCAGTCGCTGGATTTCTCGTACGAGAGTGGGGAAATGGACCTTGATGCCAGCCATTTCTGCGCCGAGCACAAGTTCCGGGTTGATTCTGTCCGCTTTGTCGCCAAAGGTTTGCTGGATGCGGGCGTGTCTTCCATCCGCGAGACCCTCGTGAGCGAGAACGACCATCTGATGCAGGAAACCACGAGTTATCCGTTCTATCTTTCCAAAGGAACCACCTTGTACATTGATTATGAGACGGATGGAGTGATGAACGTGAGATTGTACAACGCCGACAGCTATTCAACGCTTCGCTCTTGGAAAGCGAAGAAGTCGGTTAGCGATTCGCTGGTGGTGGCCAATGGTGCCGTGTACGTTCTTGAAATGTCGCCAAAAGCTGCTCAATATGTCAATGTTGAGCTCAAGAAGAATTGCAGCGACTTGGATAACTATCGCAAGGAATATGAGATCAAGGAGGAGACGGTGGAAAGCAAGAAGGGTGCAGCGGACGCGAAGAAAATCGAGCCCATCTCCATCAA
>JAZQOJ010000161.1:0-6775 GCA_045627805.1 Bacteroidales bacterium | reverse complement strand
GAATTGTGAGACGTGGAAACGGTTAACGTCGGTTAAACGGTTAATTTGGACGAATGGTGGAATGCCACCTGCGGTGTGATATAGGAAATGCGCAGGAAATTTCAAGGAAATTATCAGGAAATTTTTCTTTTTCTTGCTGTTCCATAATGAAATAACAATGGAGAAAATATTCCGGCTGCAGCCGCCTTTGGCTCGGTTTCCTTACAAAAACGAGGAGATGCGGAGCGCCCGTGCGAGGCCTTGTCCGAAGCAAAACGGATAGCGGCCGAGCATCCGTTTTGCAAGTTTGGGCTCGCACAGCGGAGCAACGACCGTTTTTGTTGGGAAGCGAGGCAGCAGCGGAAAAGCGAGTTTTCTTTGCAACTTTCTTTTTCTCAAGAAAAAAAGAAAGTTGAACAGCCGTGAACTCTCAATTCGGGACTTGCGATGTGCTGAGCGGTAATTCCGCTATGCGGATAATTCCCCTTATGCGAACATCTCGCACCAAGCGCTACTGCATTTGCAAGATTAAAAGTGACAAGCCCATTAAAATTTAAACAAAAAATAGTATCTTTGCACGCTTTTATCAAAACAATTCTATTATGAGCAATACGGTAGATATCAAAGAATTAACCGACAAAATTCAGCGCGAGAGCTCTTTTGTTGATATGGTCACGATGGAGATGAACAACGTCATCGTAGGCCAGAAGCAAATGATTGAGAAACTGTTAATTGGCCTGCTGGCCAACGGGCACATCCTGCTCGAAGGTGCGCCGGGTCTTGCCAAGACACTGGCTATCAAATCATTGGCAAACATCATTCAGGCAAAGTTCAGTCGTATTCAGTTCACTCCCGACCTGCTTCCGGCCGACGTTATCGGCACAATGATATACAGCCAAAAGCGTGAGGAGTTCGTGGTGAAGCGCGGTCCCGTATTTGCCAATTTCATCCTCGCTGACGAGATCAACCGCGCCCCCGCGAAAGTGCAGAGCGCGCTGCTGGAGGCGATGCAGGAGCGGCAGGTCACCATCGGAGAGGAGACGTTCAAGCTGGAAGAGCCCTTCCTGGTGATGGCCACGCAGAACCCGATCGAGCAGGAAGGCACCTATCCGCTTCCGGAGGCCCAGGTTGACCGTTTTATGATGAAGGTCATCGTTGACTATCCGAAACAAGAGGAAGAGAAACTGATTCTGCGCCAGCATCTCGCCTCCGAATTTCCCACCACCAAGTCCATTCTGAAGCCCGAAGACATCCTGCGTGCGAGAGCCGTGGTGAAAGAGGTTTACCTTGACGAGAAAATCGAGCAGTACATCACTTCGATTGTCTTCGCCACACGCTATCCCGAGCAGTACGGCCTCGGAAAATTCTCCACGATGATCGACTACGGCGCGTCACCGCGTGCCACCATCAACCTGGCGCTGGCGGCCCAGGCATACGCGTTCATCAAGCGCCGCGGCTATGTCATTCCGGAAGACATCCGCGCCATCGCCTACGACGTGCTGCGCCACCGCATCGGACTGAACTACGCTGCCGAAGCCGAGAACATCAAGTCGGAGGACATCATCAACGAAGTGCTCAACACGGTAGAGGTTCCGTAACAGGAGCCGCCCGCTTTCCAAAATGAGTGACTATGGATGCCAACGAACTTATCAAAGAGGTACGGCGCATTGAGATCAAGTCGCGCGCGCTGTCGCAGCAGATTTTCGCCGGACGCTACAAGAGCGCGTTCAAAGGGCGAGGTATGGCCTTCAGCAAGGTGCGCCAGTACGACTACGGCGACGACGTGCGCTTCATCGACTGGAACGTGACCGCGCGCTTCCACTCCCCGTATGTGAAGATTTTCGAAGAGGAGCGCGAGATGACGGTGATGCTGCTCATCGACGTGAGCGGCTCCACCCTGTTCGGCACGCAGCGCGAGTTCAAGTCGGACCTCATCGCGAAACTCGCCGCCACGATCTCCTTTTCCGCCATTTACAACAACGACAAGGTGGGCGTGATTTTCTTCAGCGACCACGTTGAGAAATACATCCCGCCGGCGAAAGGCCGCTCGCATATCCTGCGCATCATCCGCGACCTGCTCACCTACCAGCCCGCCCCGCAAAAGCAGACCGACATCACGGAGGCGCTGCGCTATTTCACCACCGCCAGCAAGAAACGCTGCACCGCGTTCCTCATCTCCGACTTCGTGGCTCCCGACTTCGAGCAGGCGCTCAGCATTACCGCCAACCGCCACGACCTCGTCGCCATCGACGTGTCGGATGGACGCGAAGACAGTCTGCCCCCGCTGGGACTCGTTCACGTGAAAGACCCTGAAACCGGAACCGCGCTCTGGGTTGACACCTCCAGCAAGAAGGTGAGAGAAGCTTACGAAGCGTGGTGGAAAAATCTAAAAGACAAAAACTTAGAGTCATTCCGTCGTTCCAAAGTCGATCTTGCCAACGTGCAAACGGGCGACGACATCGTCATTCCACTGAAGGAATTGTTCCAAAAAAGAGGATAAAAAAATATTTTTTTGCGTGCGCGACCATAATTCAAAAAAATATCGTACCTTTGCGCGCCAAAATTGGAACATCATAAAGTATTATTAATCAAACAGAAGGAGGCACTTATCGCAACACCAAACAACACCCGGCCCATCGTCCGTCGCCCTGTTCCTCAAAAGAAGGAAGCAGCCCACAAGATCAATGAATTCATCACTGATCCCATCGTTAGAGTCGTCGGAGAAAATTTTGAACCCCAAATCCTGCCCATCAGGGAAGCCATCGCTTTAGCCAACAAGTATGAGCTCGACCTTGTGGAGATATCCCCACAAGCCACTCCGCCCGTGTGCAAAGTGATGGACTACCAGAAGTTCCTTTACGAACAGAAAAAGAAGCAGAAAGAAATCAAGGCGAAGTCAACAAAAGTGGTCATCAAGGAAATCCGCCTTGGCGCACAGACAGACGAGCACGACTTTGAATTCAAGACCAAGCACGCCATCAAGTTCCTGCAGGACGGCTGCAAGGTGAAGGTTGACGTTTTCTTCAAGGGACGCGCCATCGCCTACAAGGATCAGGGAGAGCTAATGCTGCTCAACTTCGCGAAAGCGGTTGAGGAATACGGCAAGCCCGAGCAGATGCCCAAGCTGGAAGGCAAGCGAATGATCATCGTGCTGAACCCGAATCCGAAAAAGTAAATTGCAAATAACTCCATACATTAATCTTAAAAATTTCTGAGAAATGCCAAAAATCAAAACCAAAGCCGCAGTCAAAAAGAGATTCACTCTGACCGGCACGGGCAAGGTGAAAAGACACCACGCCTACCACAGCCACATTCTGACCAAGAAAACCAAGAAGAGAAAACGCAACCTCGCTTACAGCGCACTCGTTGACTCTACGATGGAAGCCACGGTAAAACAGATGCTCGGCTACTAAGCAATTCACATATTTATTAACTTTACCATCAGCCAATTAAGAGTTTTTACAATAAAAACCGCTGACGTAAAAAGAAAGGAGAACATCAAATGTCAAGATCAGTAAATCACGTTGCTTCAACAGCAAGAAGAAAAAAGATTTTGAACCGCACCAAAGGTTACTTTGGAAAGCGTAAAAACGTCTGGACAGTAGCGAAAAACACCTGGGAAAAAGGCCAGCAGTATGCTTATCGCGACCGTAAGGCGAAGAAAAGAGCATTTAGAAGTTTATGGATCACCCGTATCAACGCGGGCGTTCGCGAATATGGCATCTCCTATTCCGCCTTTATGGGCAGTTTAGCAAAGAAGGGCATCGAGCTCAACCGCAAAGCCCTCGCCGACCTCGCAATGAACAATCCTGAGGCATTCAAAGCTATCGTTGACCTCGTAAAATAGGCCAACCCCCATCAAAAAGAAAAAAAGAGTTATTGCAATAGGGAACCGTTTCGCAACGGTTCCTTTTTTTTTACAAAATCCGGAGCGCGATCGCAGCGCAGGCCTCCGCGTCGGCCAGGGCGTGGTGATGGTTCTCCAGATTGAAGCCGCACCGCTCGGCAATGACGTCGAGATTGTGCCGCCCGCCCGGCCAAACCTGCCGCGACTTGAGCAGCGTGCAATGAAATTCATAGTCGGGATAATCCATCTGATAGGCGCGGAAGACGGCTTTCAGGCAGCTCTCATCAAACGCTTTGTTGTGCGCAACCAGCGGAAGCCCCGCGATTCTGCGCTCTACTTGCTTCCACACATCTGGAAAAGCCGGCGCACCGGCGGTGTCGGCCAACGTCAGTCCGTGCACCTCCGTACACCAGTAATTGTAATATTCGGGCACGGGCCTGATGAGCGAGTAAAACTCATCCACCTTCACCCCATCTCTATAAATCACCACCCCGACACTGCACACGGAAGTGCGCTGGCAGTTGGCAGTTTCGAAATCAATTGCTGCAAAATCCTTCATCTTTCTTGCTTTTTTTCTTTGTTTTTGATAATATCTCAACTCAACTTTCGCAGGCCGTTTCTTTTCTTGCTGTAATGCAGACTTGCGATTTTTGACTTACGACTTTTCAAGCCGGAACTGGAAATATGATGGCAAATCCATTCATTCTCGTCGTTCTCGCCAGTTAAGAAGCGGCGCTTCTTTTCTTCCTCTTCGTTCGGCAAAGCCCAAACAAGTTTGGCTTTGCGCTCACTCATTCGTCAGTTCTCGTTTCTCGTCGAATCATTTCAGCGCAAATAGTCCAAAGTATCAAGTCCTAAGTCTGTTATGATTATTTTGTTTTCTTTCGAAATTCCAATGAAATGACAATGGAAGAATACACTTTGCGAATGGAAAGTTTGAAATTAAAGCCCCAATACATTCAGGAAGTCCAGTGGCAGATAGACGTTTTCCAGTTGTGCCGCTTCAGCGAACCAGGGCGCGACCTGCGCTGCTGTAAAGCCCGCGATGCCGCAGCCGACGGCCGTTACCAAGAAAGTGACTTCGGGGTGCTGCCGTGCATAGCGCGTAAAAGTATGGACGGCCCTCTCGAGCGCTTCCGCGCCCTCACAAGTGGGCAGCGCGTAACATTGCCCGGTATGGCCTTCGCTCACGCCCAATTCGGCTCCGAATTTCTGCAATGCAAAGCGGGCCGCCTTCCCGCGATGTTGCCCTCCGCTATAGTTGCTGCCAAACACAAACACCTGATTGGGCTTGAGTCGCACGATTTTTTGGGGCGAAATACGTCGGGGTTCGAGCTTCCAATCGGGATAGGCCTTGCCGGCATCAGAGATGATACGCCAGTCGAACTCTTCGGTGCAAACCGATAACACGATATAGTCCATTTCCGTCATTTCGCCAAAGCTGGGCGTGAGTTTCGCAATTCCCAGTTTTTCCTCGATGTCGGGGGCTTGGCCGTACATATTGCAAATCTCACTGCTTTTCAGCCAAGTGTTTTGAAGCGGTTCTTTTAGCGACAAACCGTAAAAGATGGTTCCCACGCGGTGAAGCGGCTCGCGCGTTTGCTTTAATTGCAACATATGGTTATCCAATTTGAATCCATAACCTTCAAATTCATTGGCGGTTACGACGTGATATTCGCCGCTGAGTTCCTTCACCTTACAGATGTCGCCGGTAAAGATATCCGCGCCCTGATCATCTTTGAAAGGGGTTTGCACGCCGCAAAAAGCGACAGCGTGCGCATAGCCGCGCGACCGGCAGGGTTTTCCGAAGGTGGCCATTACGGCAAATGCATCGTGGTAGGGTTCCCAGATGGGTCTCTTGTCGAAAACGTACATCTTTTGTTCAAAGAAGAAGTAGTCGCCGAATTCCGCCACGTGGAACATCATATCTCTTACGGCATAGCGCACGTTAATGCGGGGGGTGTAGTGGTTGTCGCCCAGGGCGATGGCTTCGCGGAAACGTGAGCAGAACTCCATCAGATTCATTTCGGTCACGATTTCGGGAATCTCGTAGTTGTTCGACTCAGCGGCAGTGGGCGTCCAGCACCACTTGCGCACAATCTCGTGGATTTTGTCTGTCAGGAAGATGGTTTCAAGCTCTCCCGTGTCAGCATCAACATAGTCCTCGACAAAACTGCCGAACTCGTACATCTCATTTTCGTTGGGTACGTCGGTGTCGCAGATGGCGACCTCCATTTCGCCCTCCAATACGGTCACCCACAGGTAGGGTGTGTAGTCGAAATCCGACGAATCGCTGTCTTTCCATTGCTTGATACAATCTACAATCCGCTGATACAGTGTACGATAATCAATTTCCACTGCGTCGTCATTTCTCATTTCGTTTCTTGTGGTCAAATCTTTCATTTGTTCCTCCTTTTTTTGTTAACATTCTTTTAGTGGCCGTTGCCACCGTGTTTTTCTTTTCTTTTTATTTCGATGGCAAAAATAAGGCACAGGGATGCCCGATATGGGCACACCGTAAAAAAAATTAAAAAAATTATCCCTTTTCAGTTTAGTGATTGACCTGCTGAAAAATTTTAAGGAACGTCTGATAAGGGGAATTATGAGACGTGGAAACGGTTAACGTCGGTTAAACGGTTAATTGGTGGAATGGACGAAGGGACGAAGGGACGAATGGTGGAATGGACGAATGCCGCCTTCGGCGTGATAGAGGAAATGCGCAGGAAATTTCGAGGAAATTATCAGGAAATTTTTCTTTTTCTTGCTGTTTCATAATGAAATAACAATGGAAAAGATAGTCGGACTGCAGCCGCCTTTGGCTCGGTTTCCTTACAAAAACGAGGAGATGCGGAGCGGCCGTGCGAGGCCTTGTTTGAAGCAAAACGGATTGCGGCCGAGCAGCCGTTTTGCAAGTTTGGGCTCGCACAGCGCAGCAGCGACCGTTTTTGT
>JAZQOJ010000160.1:0-6068 GCA_045627805.1 Bacteroidales bacterium | reverse complement strand
GTTCAGTTTCTTGCATTTGTTCAACATATCCAGCACCTGCTCCTCCGTCGGCAGTTTCACGCCCTTGGTTTCCGGCATCGTGATTTCAACGACGATATTGTTGTCGTGAATCCACTCGTTTGAAAGCTCGTTCAGTTCGTTGAGCGTGATTTCCGGCAAGAATTCTTTGGTGAGCACTAAATCCAGCGAGTCGGAAGTGAGCGACGAGCCCTCCTCCAGGAAGTAATTGGCGATGGAATAGCATCTCCACGAGGAATTGGTTTTGCCGGATTCCTTTGCGGCGTCTTCACAATCGGCGAGCAACGCTTCCTTGGCGCGGGCCAATTCGGTTTCAGTGAATCCGTGCTGCTGCACACGGCGCAACTCTGTAAGCATTGTTTCCAAAGCAGGCATACATTTCCCGTCTTTAGCGACATAATAATGTGAAAATGCGGCGTTGGCCTCCGACCAGTAGCCGCCGAAGTAACAGTATCCATAATTGAAGGGAGCATCCTTCTTCTCAGCCAGTTCGCTCATACGGGCATCCAGCATCTGGCTGTAAAGCGAGCGTTTCAGGTTTTCGCGGAAATCGCCGTAGGTTTGGTCAGAAACCGGAGCGTGCTTGTAAACCAGCTGCACTGCGTTTTCGGTCGCCTCCGGGTCGGAGGCGATGGCGATGAGCGGCTCAACATTGTCGGGAATGCCCATAATGGGGCGCTCAAACGGAGTTGCCGGCTTGTCGTCCATCAGGAAGAAATCGCGGATGCGCTTTTCCATATCAGCCACCTCGATGTCGCCGACCACGATAATAGCCATATTTTCAGGGCGATACCATTTCTTGTAGAAACCGCGGACGGTCTCGTACTTGAAGGTCTGCAAATTCTCAAGCGTTCCGATGACGTCGTGGTGCGGATAGCGAGAGCCCTTCAGCGTGATAGGCATTGTTTTGCGCTCCATACGCTCTTCGGCGCCGAGGTAGCTGCGCCATTCCTCAATGATCACTCCCCTCTCCTTGTCGATTTCGTCGTCGGTCATCAGCATCCTGAACGCCCAACCATCGAGGATTTTCAGTCCCATATCCAACATCGTGCTGTCGTCGGTGGGAAGCACCACATAGTACATTGTGGCATCGTAACCTGTTGAGGCATTGATATCTCCGCCAAAATAGATTCCTTTTTTCTCTAATTCATCCACCAGCGAGTTGCCAGGAAACTGCTTGGTGCCGTTAAAGCCGAGGTGCTCGGTGAAATGGGCGAGACCCGCCTCCTCATCCGTCTCGAGAACGGCGCCGGCATCCACCGCGAGAAAGAACACAGCCCTCTTTTCGGGTTTCTCGTTGTGCTGAATGAAATAAGTCAGGCCGCTGGGCAACTTGCCCGTCGTAATCTTCGGGTCGAGAGGCAACTTGTCGTTAGGATTGTGTGTTTGCCCAAAAGCAAAAAAAGTCGCAAAAAGAAACGACAACAGCCAAAATGACTTTACAATTTTCATACAAAATTTTATTTAGGACTTATTAAAAACGAAAAAGACGGAAAATTATTTTCGGGATGTTCCACTTCCTTCTTGAATTTCTTGCCTCACGCCGCAGACAGCCCAACCCACCATTATCGGCAGGCCACCGCGCTCCGCTTTTTGCAAGAGCAAATGCGATATTTCCGAAAAAATCGCTCATCCTGTAACAGAATGCAACAAAAGTTGTATTTTTGCAACATTATTAATTAAAATTTCAAACTATGAAAAAACTATTAACCCTTATTATCCTTGTCGGGATTGTGCTCGCAGTGATTTTCGTTTTCAAAAACAACTCCCCCGCCAGTCAGGTACGGAAACTTCAGAAGTTCACCGCACAAGTTGAACAAGAATATATGGACTACACCCAAACCGACCTCGACAAAGCACTCGCTGACTACAAAGTGCTTTCTGAAAACATCGACGAGAGCAAACTGACCGACGACGACAAGAAACTCGTCAGCCGCCTGAGAGGCGAATGCAACGGCTATTTCGCCAAAGCCAAGGGCCGCTTAGTGCTCGACAAGCTGAAAGATGCCGGTGAAACCGTAAAAGGGGTCATCAATTCCTTCAAAAAAGAGGATTAGCCACTGAAATTGGACAACAGAAAAAGCGGGAGCGTCCTTGATGGGATGTTCCCGCTTTCTTTTTTTCGTTGCGGAAAAGATTCTCGCAAGTTTACGCCTTCACTATCGTGCGGCGCTCAACGCCGGCGGCGGTTCTGACGCGCACGATGTAGGTTCCACTGGCAAACGTTGAGAAATCCACGGTGACAGAGTTTTCCTGCCCCGCGTTCAGTTTTGCCACAACGCGTCCCTCAAGGTCGATCACCTCGATTTCGCTAATCAGCGAGGTCGCCTCCACCTGCAAGCGGTCGCTTACCGGATTCGGATAAATGCTCAAGTCCAACTTGCTCTCAGCAATGCCAGCAGGGGCAGAACACGATGCAAAGAAATCGTAAATTTCAGTGGTATAGTCGATGTCGTTGGCTGGCGTGTAGTACCAGGTGTGGTCGCCGCCGTTCACCTTGATGAAAGCGGTCTTGGTGCCATCGTCACCGCCCTCGTAAACGTACTTCTCAAAAGTGAGACTGTCGTTGACAATGTCGGGGAAGTTGATGACGGTGGGCGTGGCGGAGCAATGGTTGAATTCGCTCCAGTAGTCAACGGTGGCTTCGGCTCCGAGGCCAACGCTGAAGGTCAGACTGGCGATGCCGAAATTAGCATTCTCGTATCCGACAGTGCCGTCGGCGGTACCGTGGATGTGCAGCGCGCTGACGTGGCCGGTGGGCGTGTTCGCCTTCACCTCGTTGCCAACGGTTCCGCTAACGGAGGCAATGGCCGTGATGCGTTCGCCGTGCTCAATGGCCAGACGATTGGCCATAAAACCGCCCATTGAGAAGCCCGTTACAAAAACGCGAGTCTCATCAACATTGTAGTGGGCGACGAGTTCATCCAGAATGGCCATCATCAAACCGGAATCGTCAACACCATCGTTGATGATGATATTATTGGCAAGCACGTTGGCACTCACACCGGAATTCCAAGCCGTTCCAATGCCAAACGACTGTCCGAACAGACTCAGACTGGCCTCAAGGGCCTGCGGGGCGACCACGATCCAACCGTGCTGATTGGCAACGCTTTTGAAACCGCTGGCAGCGAACATATTCCCCATATCATCGCCCAAACCGTGCAAAACAAACAGCACCGGAGCCGGCGTCGAACTGTTATAACTTGACGGCACATACTCCAAGTACTGGCGCTCCACGCCGTCCCAAGTCATCGTCTTCGTGGTTTGCGCTTGGATGTTCATTGCCAACAATGCCATCATTAAAAAAGTAAGGATTTTGTTCATAATTACTGGATTTTTAATTTATAATATTGATTGATAATAATTTAACACAAAAGAAAAGAATTATCTTCTTATCTATGATTGATTTAACAATGCCAAATGAACCTATTTTCGAGCGCAAAAATACAATTTTTTTCATTCAGTCCAATAAAATTTATCCACCCAACACATTGCGCTGCGCGAATTGTCGGAATGACAAAAGGTGGCAAATCTTGCTGAGCGTTGATTTTTTCCTTATTTTTGCCGATGATTTCCAAACACGAAAAACAAAGATTATGCAAAAAACACTGGCACTTTTTCTGGCTCTCGTGGTTACAACCGCAACAGTTTCGGCTCAGCACCTTTTCCAAGATGCGACCTACCGCAAACAACTCCAACAGGATTACCTGCTGCGCATCGATCAGCTCGCGCAACGCGACGTGCCACTTTTGAGCATCTTCGACGAGGATGTCTCAACCGAAGAAGCCGAAGCCATACAGTTTCTCTACGCCTATATGCCCCTCAGCGATTTGGCCGACTACGACGGGCAGTTTTTCTTGAAACAGGTTCGTAGCGCGCTCGCCGCTCGCAACCATTTCTCGTGGGGCAAAACCATTCCAGAAGATATTTTCCGTCATTACGTTTTGGCGTATCGTGTTAATAATGAAAATCTTGATAGTGCGCGATGGGTATTCTTTGAAGAATTGAAGCCGCGCTTGGAAGGGCTTTCAATGTATGATGCCGCACTGGAAGTCAACCACTGGTGCCACGAGAAAGTGGCCTACCGGCCGAGCGATGCCCGCACCTCATCACCTCTGGCGACGGTAAAAACAGCGCTCGGACGCTGTGGCGAAGAGTCCACCTTCACCGTTACTGCGCTGCGCGCTGTCGGCATTCCCGCCCGCCAATGCTACACCCCACGCTGGGCTCACACCGACGACAACCACGCCTGGGTGGAAGTATGGGTGGAGGGTCAATGGTACTTCCTCGGCGCCTGCGAACCCGACCCCGAACTCAATATGGGCTGGTTCGCCATCCCCTCCACCCGCACAATGATGGTTCACTCCAACTGTTTCGGAAAATATACTGGCAACGAGGAGGTTACACACCAAACCAACCTCTTCTCGCGCGTGAATATGCTGCCCAACTACACCGACACGCGCAAAATCACAATTACTGTTTTAGACGAAGCCGGCAAGCCCGTACAGAACGCAACAGTCAAGTTCAAACTTTACAATTATGCTGAATATTACCCGATCGCAACTCAAAAAACGGATGCAGAAGGGCACGCCTCCGTCACCACTGGCTACGGTGATTTGCTCATCTGGGCCTCGCTCGGCAATCAGTACGGATACCAAAAGATGGACGTGCGCAAAGGCGACCAACTTACGGTAACGCTCGACCACACGCCAGGCAAGGAATATGTGGAGGAACTCACTATCGTGCCGCCCGCGGAAAAGCACGACATCGTGACCGCATCGCCCGAAAAAACCGCCGCCAACGCCCGCCGCCTGCAATACGAGGATTCCGTGCGAAACGCTTACACGTCAACTTTTTTGACCGAAAAAGACGCCTCCAAAGTACAAAACGAGAACCTGACCCCAGCGCAAATCGGTGAGATTCTCAAAAAAGCGGAAGGCAATTATGCAGAAGTCATTAGATTAATGAATCTCAATAAAGACAAAAAGAATGGACTGTTCCTTTATGAATTCATTAAATCATTATCCGACAAAGATTTAAGAGACTTCAATGCTGACATCATCCAATCTCACATCACCCTTTACGATGCTAAAAAATACACTTTTGAAGCATACGAAAAGGGCATCATTTCGCCCCGAATCTCCAATGAAGGCATTCGTGCGTGGCGTGCGCCGCTGAAAGAAAAAATGCTGTCGGAACTGAAAGGCGACATTTCGTATAATGCTGTAAAACAGTGGATTGAAAACAACATTACGCTTGACAACGAAGGCAATTACTATGGTTGCCCCATTTCGCCGATGGGCGTTTACGAACTGCGCCGCGCCGACAGCCATTCCCGCGACATCTTCTTCGTGGCCTGCTGCCGCGCCCTCAACCTCCCCGCCTACATCGACAACGCCACCAACACCATTTTCATTTGGAGAAATGCGGCTCAACATCCTTGGATTGCCTGCACCTTCGCCCCAGCAGCCAATGAAGAGTATAAATCAGGCGAGTTTGTCAATACTAATAAATTAACCATTGATTATCAAGGAAATAGCGAAGTGAAACCTGGCTATTGGACTCACTACACGATTGCGAAATTCGAAAATGGAGACTTCGTTACTTTGGATTATGAGGACGATGAGCGCGTGGCAAATTTTCCCTTCTCTCTAACTTTAGACACTGGCTATTATATGCTTTCCACCGGCAATCGCTACAGCGACGGTACCACGCTTTCACGCTTGGAATTCTTTACCATCGAACCTGGCAAAGAGGTAAAAAAAGGATTGATTATCAGAGATTTAGTTCAAAGAAATCAAACGTATGGAAAAATTCAAACCGATTATGTGGTGAAAAACAGCGGCAAGAAAGTGAGCGAGCTGATGGACGGGAAACAGACTTTGGTGTGCTTCATCGACCCGACGCGCGAACCCACCAAACATTTGCTGAACGACATCGCCTCGCTTAAAAACGACTTCGAGAAATGGGGCGGCAGCATCGTTTTCGCTGTGCCGGCAGACAAACTTGCTCCCGACTTCAACTTTAGAGCGTGGCGATTACCCGAACAA
>JAZQOJ010000159.1:0-5332 GCA_045627805.1 Bacteroidales bacterium | reverse complement strand
AGTTCCTAAAATTCTCGGCGTATCAATCAACAAGACTTGCGACTTCCCCTTAATCAAATCACTGTTCACTAATCACTGATCACTGTTCACTAATATCATTTACAAGATGAAAGCGGATAATTTCGGAAAACGAATTTTCGTGCTCGATTGTATTTCAATAATTATTCATATCTTTGCAGCGGATTTCCTTCCGGCAATTCCAAACGACTCAGCAACTCATTTCAAACTAATATATTATGACCGAACAACAACAAACCGGAAACGCGGGTGAAGAAAGAGCTCGCACCTACTTGCTTGAACAGAATTACACCATTTTGGAAACCAATTGGCGGACAAGCCATCTGGAAGTGGACATCATCGCACTCGACCAAAACATCTTGGTTTTCGTGGAGGTGAAGTCACGCTCCTCTGATGCGATTACTGCGCCGCAACAAGCTGTGAATCAACAAAAACAGAAAAATCTCATTCGGGCAGCCAACAGCTATGTTATGCGCAACAACTGTCCCAACGAAGTGCGTTTCGACATCATTACCGTCATTCAAAACAGGCAGGGCACGCAATTGGAACATATCAAGGATGCCTATTCGCCAAAATGGTAGGTAAAAATGCAAATTATTGCGTATTATTAAGAAATTTGGTTTAAATTTGCAACCAAATTAATAATATGCAGTATAAACGTATCTTATTGAAACTCAGCGGAGAATCCCTTATGGGAGAGGATGGTTATGGTATCAACTACGCCGCTGTAAGTCATTTTGCTTCTGAAATCCGAACGGCCATAGAAATGGGCGTGCAAGTGGGCGTTGTGATTGGCGGTGGAAACATTTTCCGCGGTGTCAACGGTGCCTCCAAGGGCTTCGACCGCCGACAAGGCGACTATATGGGGATGCTCGCCACCATCATCAATGCGATGGCATTGCAAGGAGTTTTGGAAGAAAACAATGTGAAAGTCAAGGTGTTGACATCGCTCGCCATTGAGGGTGTTACCGAAAAGATTTTCTTCAAAAACGCAGTCCGCTATTTGGAAGAGGGATATGTGGTAATCTTGGGCGGTGGCACGGGCAATCCGTTCTTCACCACCGACTCCGGCGCCGCACTCCGCGCTGTGGAAATCAAAGCCGACCTCCTGCTTAAAGGAACCCGCGTGGACGGCGTTTATACCGCCGACCCGGAAAAAGACCCCACCGCTACCAAATTCTCCCACATCACTTACACCGAGGCCTACGAAAAGCACCTCAAAATTATGGACCTCACCGCCTTCACCATCTGCAAAGATAACGATATGCCACTTTACGTTTACAACGCAAATGTGCCTGGAAATCTTCGCAAAGTACTGGAAGGTAAAGAGATAGGAACTTTATGCAATAACAAAAAATAGAATCCCAATGGAAGGAAAAGTTACTGAAGATGGTCAGTTAGTTGACCCCAAGATTTACAGAAAAGCAGCCCAACGCACCCGCTGCAAATGCCATATCGCCATTTATGTGCTCTCAATGCTCATTCTTTGGGTGCTTTACCTGTTCCTCTTTCGCGCTACCGAGCCGACTACTGCGGAAGAAGTTGTGAAAGGAGGAATGACCTTCCTCAAGTTTATCATTCTCGTCACGGCATTGTGGACCATCATCGTCGTTTTTCACGTTTTGTTTGTCTATAAATTCAACAACTCTATGATTGACAAGGAAATCAAGCAGTTGCAAAAGGAAATCGAGGCAAAGAAAGCGTTGCGCGACGAACTGAAAGAGGAAAACAGAAACTAAAAATTCAAAAAAACGACAAATAACCCATATCATTTATGAGCGAAGAAACAAAAAAATGCTTGGACCAAGCAAAAGACAGTATGAATGCCGCCATCGTGGCTTTTGATAAAGACTTACAGAAAGTCCGCGCAGGGAAGGCCAATCCGCAGATGCTGGAAGGTTTGAAGGTTGACTATTACGGAAATCCCACTCCCGTTGAGCAAGTCGGCAACATCAGCACGCCCGACGCCCGCCAGATTGTGATTCAGCCCTGGGAAAGAAATATGCTGCCCATCATCGAGAAGGCGATTCTGGCTGCCAACCTCGGCTTCACACCGCAAAACAATGGCGAATTCATCCGCATCGTGGTTCCCGCCCTCACAGAGGAACGCCGCAAGGAATTGGTGAAGAAAGTGAAGCAAGAAACCGAACAACACAAGGTTACGGTTCGCAATATTCGCCGCACTGCCAACGATACCGCTAAAAAGTTGAAAGACAATGGCATCCCTGAAGACGAAGTGAAGAAACTGGAAGCCGACATCCAAAAACTCACCGACGATTCCATCGCTAAACTCGACAAAATGGCGGAAATGAAGGAGAAAGAAATTATGACCGTATAACAAATTCATTATTCACTTAATAAAATTAGTATTATGATTCCCGAAAATTTAAAGTATTCCAACGACCACGAATGGTTGAAATTAGATGGCGAATTCGCATACGTAGGCATCACCGCTTACGCTGCTGAACAATTGGGCGACATTGTCTTTGTTGACGTTGACACCGTGGAAGAAACGATTGAACAGAACGAGGTTTTCGGTTCCATCGAAGCCGTTAAGACCGTTTCCGACCTTATGCTCCCCATCGGTGGCGAAATCGTTGAATTCAACGAAGAATTGGAAGCCAACCCCGCTCTCATCAACTCCGACCCGTACGAAGCTGGTTGGATTATCAAAATCAGACCCACCAACGTTGCCGAAGCCGACAGCTTGCTGAACGCTGCTCAATACGCTGACCTCATCAAATAATTTCAATTGTTGGGCATAAAAAAGCGGGACTTCTCAGTTCCGCTTTTTTTATTTCAGAATTCCGTTTTCAAAAAAAACAGAATTATCCCTTTTAGTCTTGTTGATTTGTACGCTGAAAATTTTAGAATCTTCCGATAATGGGAATTATGAGACGTGGAAACGGTTAACGTCGGTTAAACGGTTAATGGGATGAATGGACGAATGGGCGAATGGTGGAATGGACGAATGCCGCGTTCGGCGTGATAGAGGAAATTCGCAGGAAATTTCGAGGAAATTATCAGGAAATTTTTCTTTTCCTTGCTGTTTCATAATGAAATAACAATGGAAAAGATAGTCCGACTGCAGCCGCCTTTGGCTCGGTTTCCTTACAAAAACGAGGAGATGCGGAGCGCCCGTGCGAGGCCTTGTTTGAAGCAAAACGGATTGCGGCCAAGCATCCGTTTTGTAAGTTTGGGCTCGCACAGCGGAGCAGCGACCGTTTTTGTTGGGAAGCGAGGCAGCAGCGGAAAAGCGAGTTTTCTTTTAATAAGCCGCTTTCGCTCGAAAAAGCAAGCAAGCTTTCTTTTTGCTCGCTTACTCGCGGCTGTTCAACTTTCTTTTTCTCAAGAAAAAAAGAAAGTTGAACAGCCGTGAACTGACAATTCAAGACTTGCGATGTGCTGAGTGGATATCCCGCAGTGCGGATAATTCCCATTATCGGAAGATCCTGAATTTTCAGCGTATAAATCAACAAGACTAAAAGGGATAATTCCATTTTATTATATAAGGCACAAAAAATCGATTTTTAAAGAATTATTGAAAAAAAATTCAAAAAAATATTAACTTATTATCAATCAAGTAGATAATTTTTCAGTTTACACACAATTGCGAAAGAGACAAAAATTAACAATTCAACTTTCGCAGGCCGTTTATTTTCTTGCTGAAATGGAGACTAAGTCTGTTATCATCATTTTATGAGACGTGGAAACGGTTAACGTCGGTTAAACGGTTAATTGGACGAAGGGCCGAATGGTGGAATGGGCGAATGCCGCCTGATGGCGTAAACAAGAAATACGCAGGAAATTTCATTCTCGTTGTTCAAGTCCCAAGTCTGTTATAATTATTATCACTTTTTTATGTTGAGAAAAGTAGTATTTTTGCCGAATGAAAAACAGTGCTTCCGACAATTCCGGCTTCATTCTCACTCCCGACGACAAAATCGATTCGCGATTTTCTGATTATACAGAAATCCAATCGAAGGGATTCAATGTCGTCTGTAAGGCGAAACGCTACGGCAAGTGGCACATTCTCAAGGGGTTGAAGCCGCAATTCCGCGATAACGAAACCTACCGCAACTTGCTGCGGAAAGAGTTCGACCTCTGCGTGGGACTCAGCCATCCCAACATCGCGACGGTGATGTCGATGGAGGAAGATCCCGTGGTGGGCGTGTGTATCGTGATGGAGTTTGTGGATGGACTTCCGCTTGACCGCTTTTTGCAGACCGCGCCGTCGGTCGCCACCCAGCGCAAAATCGTGGACGAATTGCTGGCGGCGATGCACTATTTCCACAGCAAACAGATTGTTCACCGCGACCTGAAACCCTCCAACATACTTGTCGCGCACAACGGCAACTACGTGAAAATCATCGACTTCGGTTTGGCCGACGCCGACGACTACGCGCAGTTGAAACAGCCCGCGGGCACGCTCGTGTATGCCGCGCCCGAACAGTTGCAGGACGGCGCTTCCACCGACTGCCGCACCGACATTTACGCTTTCGGGAAGATACTGGAGTTCCACTTCCCGCGCCGCTATCGCTCTTTGGCCCGCCGCTGTACGCAGGCGCTGCCCGACCACCGTCCCGCCAACGTCGCCAAAATTCGACAACTGCTGAAACGCAACCAGCGCCACAAACTGATTGCCGGATTTTTCGTGGCCTTCTGCCTCTTGGCCGCACTTGCGATTGGGACTTGGATTTTATGGCCAAAGCAGAAATCGGAAACCGTTGAGCCACAAACACTTCCCGTAACAGAAAAGCAATTGGATTCCGTGCCAGCCACCGATTCCCAATCCACCGCCCCGATTTCCCAACCCGTCGTGGATGTGGCGAACGCAACCGATGAACAGCAAGCGAAGATGGACGAGTTGGAGAAACGGATGGAGCAATTTTACCAACCGTTTTTGCAGGAGTTGCAGCACAGCAGTTACGCCAACGACATCGTGCCGCGGTATCTGGCGTACAACCGGAGCGTAAAGGCGGAGCGTGAGGTGCTGCGCCCGCTGTTGGAGGGAATTCCCGAAAAATCAGACTTCTACCACACTTTTTACAGCTATTATCTTGTTCTGCAACAGCGTTATTCCCAAAAGAGCTATGCTTTGTGTAAAAGATTCCCGTCGGCGGAGGAGTTGCGCTTCGAGCTGAAGGACCGAATGGATCGCGGCGAAATCACGCGGGAGCAATACAATCGCGCGTGCGACTCGTTGCAGTTGAACGAGGTGAAACACTGGGAGATCAACGACGCGACGGGGCTGTGGGAGCGGAAATAGACTTGGGACTTGAGACTTGGGACTTGGGACGAATGCCGCCTGCGG
>JAZQOJ010000158.1:0-37760 GCA_045627805.1 Bacteroidales bacterium | reverse complement strand
TTGAAATAAAGGTTCACTCATCGTAGCTTGATTTAGAAATTAATAGTTAAATGAAGTACTGCAAAGATACAGAATTTCAAGTGCGAAATCAAGGGGAGAGAAACCGCTTCGCGCAATGTGTAATAAATGCTGGGGAGAGTGCTCTTTTTGCCGAAATAAAATGCCGTTCTTTACCTGATTCGGCAAAAAAACGGCATCGGCAAAATTGTTGATAAGTTTTTTGTAAATTTGCAATCAAATTTCAATTCTATGGAAACAGAGTATTTTGCGCACGAAACTGCTGTCATTGACCCCGGTTGCCAAATTGGGAACGGCTCGCACATCTGGCATTTCTCGCACTTGATGCCGAATTGCAAACTGGGCGAGAATTGCAAT
The DNA here is from genome assembly GCA_045627805.1 of Bacteroidales bacterium. Classification (GTDB taxonomy): domain Bacteria; phylum Bacteroidota; class Bacteroidia; order Bacteroidales; family WCHB1-69; genus UBA1756. The sequence continues at coordinate 37,385 of JAZQOJ010000158.1, read as the reverse complement.
ATCGGACAAAATGTTTTTATCGCTGCTGAAGTCGTTTTGGGAAAAAATGTGAAGGTGCAGAACAACGTCTCCATTTATTCGGGGGTGATTTGCGAGGACGATGTCTTTCTGGGGCCTTCAATGGTTTTTACCAATGTGGTGAATCCGCGGAGCAGCGTGAATCGAAAGGGCGAGTACCAGACAACGTTGGTGCGGCGCGGTGCCACCATCGGGGCCAACGCCACTATCGTGTGCGGATGTGAAATCGGAGCGTTCGCCTTCGTGGGCGCAGGTGCCGTGGTTACCAAGAATGTGGCTCCGTATGCGCTCGTGATGGGCAATCCGGCTCGCCACGCCGGTTGGATGAGCGAAGCGGGCTGCTCCCTCGATTTCAACGACGAGGGAATCGCTGTGTGCCCCGAAACAGGTGAGCGTTACCAACTTCTTGACAATTGTGTGAGAAAAATCTAAATCCCTGTGCTATGTCGAAAATGAAAGCAATGGTTTTCGCCGCGGGTTTGGGCACCCGCTTGTATCCGCTCACCAAAGACCGTCCGAAGGCGTTGGTGGAAATCCAGGGAAAAACGCTTCTCGAAAGGGTGATCCAGCGAATCATTGATGCGGGAATCACTGATATTGTGGTGAACGTGCATCATTTCAGCGACTTGATGAAAATCTATCTACAGCAGCACCGTTTCAACGCTGACATCGCCATTTCCGATGAGTCGGATTTTCTTTTGGATACCGCTGGAGGATTGAAATTTGCCGAACCTTTGCTGAACGATGCCGATGATATTCTGCTTCACAATGTGGACATTCTTTCCAATATTGATTTGAAAAAGTTGATGGTTACTCATTCCAACTCGCCCGCATTGGCGACTTTGGCGGTGCGCGAGCGCGTCACTTCGCGATACCTTTTGTTTGAGCGCGATACGCTGCGTATGTGCGGCTGGCGCAATGTGAAGACAGGCGAGGAAATCATCCCTGTCGCGATGCAAAATGAAATGCCGCTCGCCTTCAGTGGCATCCATATTGTGAAAAGGGAGATTCTGGACTTTATTCCTCCGCAGGAAAAATTGTCGATGACGCCACTTTACGTCCGGCTCGCCGCCGACCACTACATTCAGGGCTTTGTGCATCAGCACGATGAGTGGATGGACGTGGGCAAGTACGAGGACGTGAAGAATTTGATTTAGAAAAATCGCATATCGGATTTCCCTATTCCTGCCAGTTTTTCAATGCTTCTTCTGTGATTTTTGAAACTGCAAATTGTTGCAAATCAATAATGCTAACGATTTTTTGCTCGCTGGAAAATGTGGGCAATTTTTTTACCATAATGATATGAAAATCAGCGAAAATGCTTTGGTGGGTAAGCTGATGCTTTTTTTCAAACAGTAGGAGGGGTGGCGCCTGGGGCGTGATTTTGTTTTTTTTCAAGAAAAGATGGAGGTCGAAGTCTTTCTGCGGCGTTTCTACCAGTGGAAATTCCCAAAGTCCTTTCCAAATATCGTTTTGTGTGCGCTGTTGCAAGAGGGTTTCATCATTGCATACGAAGATGAGGTAATGGAAGTGCCGTTCCCGGATTCGGATTGATTTTTCCTTCACGGGGAGAACTTCTATTTGATTGTGTTTTAGAGCATAGCAATCGTGCTGAAGGGGACAGTTCTCGCAGTTGGGCGATTGTGGCGTGCAGCAGGTAGCGCCCATTTCCATCATTGCCTGGTTGAAGGCGCCGGGTGCTTCGGCGGGAATGTGTTTGAGGCACCATTGCTCAACCGTTTTGCGGGTGGCGGGCAGCGCGATGTTGTCGAAAATGCCGGCGAAGCGGGCCACGAATCGCAGCACGTTGCCGTCAACGGCGGGGTAGGGGAGCGCGAAAGCGATGGATGCCACTGCGGCGGCCGTGTAGTCGCCCACCCCTTTCAGTTTTCGGATTTCCGCGTAATGTTGCGGGAACGTTCCGCCGTGGTTCTCCATTATGGACTTTGCCGCGGCGTGCATATTGCGGGCGCGGCTGTAATAGCCAAGCCCTTGCCACACTTTCAGCACTTCGGCTTCGGAAGCCGCCGCAAGAGCTGCCACGGTGGGGAATTTTTCAAGGAAGTTATGGTAATATTGTATGCCCTGCGCCACGCGCGTTTGTTGCAGGATTACTTCCGACACCCAGATTCGGTAGGCGTCGGTTTGCCCGCGCCACGGGAGCACCCGTTGGTTTTCAGCAAACCACGTCAGCAGATTTTCGGTAAAAGTTGTCAAAAGAGCGAGCCCTTTTAGTTGTTGTCAATGATTTGGAACAGCTCGTCGAGTTTGGGCGTCAGGATGATTTCGGTGCGGCGGTTCTTTGCGCGGGCCTCCTTGGTGTCGTCGGTGTCAACGGGCACGAACTCGCCACGGCCCGAAGCGGAGATGCGTTGCGGGTTGATGTCGCCGTTTTGGAGGATCAGTTTCACCACGCTGGTGGCACGCATCACGCTGAGGTCCCAGTTGTCTTTCACCTGACCGCTGCCGTTGTAGCGGAGGTTGTCGGTATGGCCCTCAATCAGCACGTTGATGGTGGTGTCGGCTTCCAGCACTTTGGCCAGTTCTCGCAGAGCGGCCTTGCCTTCGTCGAGCACTTCCCATCTGGCCGATTGGAAGAGCAGTTTCTCATCCATAGATACGTAAACTTTTCCGTTGCGCTGTTCCACGCGCAAACCTGTGCCTTCAAAGTTCTTCAGTGCGTTGCTGACCTTGTCTTTCAGCGCTTTCACTTCCTGATCCTTCTGGTTCAGAATGTTTTGCAGTTCGGCGAGGTTGTGCGCGTAACTGTCGAGCGAATCGGCGGTGATTTGCAGCTCTTCGCGTTGCTGTTCCAGCTGCTCTTGCAGCGCGAGCAGTTCCTTTTCCTTCTTCGTCAGTTGTGTTTTGGCGCTGTCAAGGTCGCTGGTGAGCTCGTTGATGGTGGCGCTGCTGTTTTTCGACAGTTTGGAGATGTCGGCGGAAAGTGCGTCATAGTCGCGTTTCATTTTCGCGTAGTCGCTTTCCGAACGGGCAAGCTTGTGCGCGAGGTCCAGCGTGTCGGCTTTCAGAGCTTCCACCTTGTTGCTGAGCTGCTCCACGTTCTTCGTCAGGTCTTTGTTCTGAGCGTTCGCATTAGCGAGCTGGGAGTCGATGTCCTGATTTTTTTCCGTGCATTCGTGATATTTTTTTTCCAATTCCTGATATTGCTGCTTGGTTACGCAAGAAGAAAAAATAACGATGGCAACAATTACTAAAGTAATGAAATACAATAATTTACGCATATCTATGGTTATGGTTTAGAATATGCAAAGTTAATGCCGTTTTTGATATGAAACTTATTTATTCTCAAGAATTTATGCACGGCTGATTGTGGAAAAATGGACGAATGGAGAAATGGACGAACCGTTTAACCTTCTCTCGTTTCCCGTTCTGAGAACATCTTGCACTAAGTATGGCGGAATTTACAAGATTAAAGAGGGTGATTCCGATTTTTTTTGTAAATTTGCAAATAATTATAATTTGCAATAAAAATATACAACAATTTATTAATCAATATTTTATTAAACAAAAGCGTATGAAAAAATTCTTTTTTATCGTAATTGCAATCGCATTTACGTTCGTATGCGGGACTTCGGCGATGGCGCAGAAGCTCGATGCGAAAATCGGCAATGACCCGGGTGTCCGTATCGGAAAATTGGACAACGGTATGACCTATTACATCCGCCACAATGCGAAGCCGGAGGGCCGTGTGGAATTCCGCCTCGCCGTCAATGCGGGCTCCAACCAGGAGGACGACGACCAGCAGGGCTTGGCTCACTTCACCGAGCATATGGCCTTCAATGGTATTGAGGGCTATCCTCACAACGAAATGATTGACCAGTTGCAGAAAATCGGTGTCATCTTCGGCCTGGGCATCAATGCCTACACCTCTTTTGACGAAACGGTTTTTGAAATCACGATGCCGACCGACAAGCAGGAAAACATTGATTTCGGTATCAACATCCTGTACGGCTGGGCTCATGGTCTGCTGTACGATCCCAAGGAAATCGACGACGAGCGTGGCGTCATTTCTGAAGAGTGGCGTATGGGCAACGGCGCCGACGATCGTATGCGCAAGAAATGGTTCCCGGTGGCATTCAATAATTCGCTTTACGCACAGCGTCTGCCCATCGGACTCATCGAAATCATTCAGGGTTTCAAGCCCGAAACCATCCGTCGTTTCTATAATGATTGGTATCGTACTGATTTACAAGCTGTTATTGTTGTCGGTGATATTGATGTGGATGCTATCGAGAAACAGATTAAGGAGAAATTCAGCCCGATTCCTGCCAAAGAGAATCCGCGTCCGAAGATTGTTCCCGCTATCGCTGGCAACCAGGAACCGCTCGTTGTGGTTTGTACCGACAAGGAAGCTGGCAGCAACCAGGTGATGATGATTCGCAAGTTCCCCCACAAGGTGATGACCACCGTGCAGGATTACAAAGACTATATGACTCGCGAACTTTATAACTCTATGTATGAAAGCCGTTTGGAAGAGGCACAGCAGAAGTCCGATTGTCCCGCTGTGGGTTTCCAGGCCGGCTATTCCGACTTCATTGGCGATGTGGATGCCTATATGTTGGTAGGCGTTGCCAAGGAAAACCGCATTGACGAGACCGCTCGTTTCCTGCTCCGCGAGGACTACCGCATCCTGAAGCACGGTTTTCTTGAAACCGAGTTGCAGCGTGCAAAAGAGGCGATGATGGAAATGTACGAGCGTGCCGCCAAAGAGGCCGACAAGACCGAGTCATCTCGCTTTGCAAATGAATATGTCTCTCATTATCTCCACCACGACCCGATTCCTGGCGTGAAACGCGAATTGAATTATGCTAAGAAATATTTGGAAGAAATCACCCTTGAAGAGGTGAACGCCCTCGCAAAACAGTGGGTCACCGACGAAAACTTCGTGGCTGTGGTGATGGCTCCCGAAAAGGATGGCGTGAAGGTGCCTACCGAGGCCGAAATAATGAACATCATCAAAGACAAATCCTTGGCCGAAGTGGAAGCTTACGTTGATACTTATAAAGAACAAGACATCATCGACAAGGCAACCCTTACCCCTGGCAAGGTGGTTTCCAAACGCGAACTCCCGGAAGTGGGCGCTACCGAATACACTCTTTCCAACGGCATCAAGGTTGTGACCAAGAAAACCGAGTACAAAAACGATGAAATCCTTTTCTCCGCAGCGAGTCTGGGCGGCTTGAGCTTGTATAAGGAAAGCGACATCCCCTCTTTGGCTCTGGCTTGCGATATGGTTGACCGCGCAGGTATCAACGAGATGGATTACACTACTTTGCAGAAAAAATTAAAAGGCAAAAAAGTGGGTCTGACTCCCTATATCTCTTCCGAAAGCGAAGGATTGAGCGGTAGCACCAGCCCGAAGGACCTTGACCTTTTCTGTCAGTATGTCAATGCTTTCTTCACTCATCCGCGCAAGGACAATTCCGTTTACGACCTTGTTATGGACGAGACACGCGAACAGCTCAAGATGATCCAGGCGCAGCCGATGTACAAGTTCATTGGCAGTTTCATTGGCGGAATGTATGCTAACGACCCCTATATGGCCAATCCGCTCAGTTTCACCGAAGAATTCCTCAACAAAGTTGATTACGAACGCGCTTTCGCACTTTATCAGGAACGCTTCGCCAATCCGGCCGATTTCACTTTCTTCTTCACTGGAAACTTTGACGAAAGCGAACTTATTTCAATGATGGAAACCTATTTCGCTTCAATGCCTACCACCAACAAGGTTGAAACCTTCAATGCGCAAGTGTTCAAGGAATTTCCTGCTGGCAACACGCAGAAAAACATCTACTCTGGCGCTGACGACGCTGCCAGCTGGATTGGCTTTGCTTTCTGCGAACCGATTGAATGGAGCGAGCCCAATGAGCTGATGGTGGAAGTGATCAATCAGGCGTTGGAAATCGAGGCCCTCGAAATTATCCGCGAAAAACTTGGCGGCACCTACAGCCCGATGGTTCAGGTGGCCGCACAGAAGTACCCCACTCCCGCTATGCGCAGTATGATTCTCTTCAGCTGCGATCCGAAACGCGTTGACAAGTTGGGCAAGTCGGTTCTGAAAATCTTACAAAACTTCTGCAAGAAGGGACCGAAACAAGTTACGATTGACAAAGTGAAAGAGCAGATGCTCCGTAGCGCGGAAGAAGATCAGCAAACCAACCGCTACTGGCACAACTATATCTCTGGTCAGTATTTATATGGTGACGATTTGAACGAAATGAATACTTTGAAGCAGAATTTGGACAAGATTAATTTGAACGAAATTGTCGCATTTATGCAGAAAAACTTCAAAATTGACCACCATTTGCGTATGGCAATGTACCCGGAATCCTATCAAAAATAATATTTTTTGAAAAAGTTACATTGCAAATAATTGATTTATAGTAAAATAAAAGTTTTTTGAGGTCGCAAGAAAAATTTTTCAAAAAAGTGTGCAGCGAATAAAAAAAGTTGTATTTTTGTGACCTCAAAAAACACCACTCCTCCTTAGCTCAGTTGGTTAGAGCATCTGACTGTTAATCAGAGGGTCTTAGGTTCAAGTCCTAAAGGGGGAGCAAAGAAAATCAAGCACTTATGAAGCAATTCGTAAGTGCTTTTTTCGTTGTGCCGAATTAAGCAAAAAGGGGAAACTGAAGATGTGAATGCCGGGTTATTGGGCTCCGTGTTTTTTCAGCCCAATCACACAGCCGTAACTCCATTCCAGATAGTCAACTGAACCGGCGTGTGCTTTCACGGCTGCGCCAATGTAATGGTTGCGGCCTTTCCCTAACAGGAAGCGTACGCCTGCCCGCTCGTAAAAGGGCTCGTAATAGTTGAAAGCGCGGTAAAGGTAGGCCGCAGCGCTCAAGTGTACCACCAGCCGTCCATATAGCACCTCAAACGCGGCAAATGCGGCCACGTTGAAGTATTTGCCCGTCGCCCTCTCCGCCTCTGGCAAATGACGGCTCAGCTCGCCGCTGTAATTGACGTCGAAACCGCCACCATAGCGGAATTTAGGGTGGAATTGCCGCAGATAGCCAATCTGCAAATTGCAGCCCAGATAATACGGCTCCGCGGCTCCGTTCTTTTCCACCGCGTCCTTCTTCGACTGGCGAGTGCCTGCCGCAACTTGGAAAAAAAGGTTGTTGGTTTTCACGAAATTGGTGTCCTTGTGCCGCCACGAGAAATCCAGCGGCTCCGCAATCGGTTTTAGCCGGCACTTGATGCCGATTGCCCCTGAAAGCGGATTGATGCCCATATTGGGCAGTTTCATCGCCGCATTCGATGAGTGTGAAAAGTTGCCACGCAATGTGAGCGTCGTCATTGGCGAAAGTTGGCAGTCGATGCCTAATGCCAGGTCAATGTGCGCATTGAAGTGAGACCCGATAAAACGGTTCACGGGATTTGTTTCCACATCGTAGGTTTTTGTCCAATAGGCAATTCCAAGTCCGAACTGATAATGGAAAGTCCATCGTTTGATGCGGTAGAGAGTGCCGTTCAAGTAGCCGAATAATGCTACCTTGTCGCCCAGTGTGTCGCTGTCGAAATGTCCGTAGCGGAGCGCGACGCCATATTCCGGGAGGTTGAAATCGCGCTGCCATCGGCGACTGCCCATTGACTGCCATCCCACGCGCACTTCGGCGCTGTAGAGCGAGACGTTGGAAAGGAAACCCACGTTGGAGGCATTGGGAATGACACGCCCAATGCGGACCGCCGGCTCAATGTACATCACCGATTGGGGCATAGTTTGCCCTGCTATTTTGCCCAGCAGGCAAAGTAGGAATGCTACAACGAGCAAGGATTTGGAAAAATGGGTTGCTGGATTAATGGCGAGTGGGTTATTGGGTTAATGGGTGGGCGAAGGGGTGATTTTTTCGTGGATGAATGCTACCGCTTGCAAGTTGCGGGGCGACAAAATGTCCATCCAGCCGGTGTTGATGGGATAGACGCGGTGGTTTTTTACCGCATCAAGCTGTGTGTAGGGCGCAGTGCGGCAGAACTTGTCGCAGTCTTCCTCCCGGATGAAGATGTGGTCGGGGTTTTGTGCGAAAAGGAACTCGCGGCTGATGTTCCAGGTGACGAGCTGTTCCGCCACGTTGCGGCCGCCCGCCAGCGTGATGATGTCCTGAATGAACGAGTTACCCGGCGCCGTGAAGTCGCCGCCATCGCCAAACCCCACCACATAGTAAACGGATGGCTTCTCCACATTCTGCATATTTTTATACGACTCTATTTCAGCATTGTACGATTGTATCAATTGCTCGGCTTCGCTTTTTTTGTTCAGCAATCGGCCCAGCATTTCAATCGTGTGCGTCAGGTCGGCGAGGTGCTGCTCGTCCTTGATGGCAAAGACGGTCAGCCCCGCCCGCTCCATCTTTTCCACATCTTTTTTGCTTACTACCGAACTGATGACGACCAGGTCGGGGTTGAGCTTTAGAATGCTTTCCGTGTTGATATTCAATAATTTACCCACCTTAGGCAGCTTTTCTGTCTGAGGTGGGTAAGTGCAGAAGTCGGTGACTCCAACCAGCTTGCTTTCTCCGTGAAGCAGGAAAGTGATTTCCGTGATTGCCGGAGCGAGCGAAACGATTCTTTGCGGTTCCTTTTCGAGAGTGATGATGCGGCCGTAGGAATCTTTTTCTTTGAAAAAAAACGATGTCGCCGCTTGCTCTTTTTTAGTACAAGATATTGATACTAAAATAATTATGAAAAGGAAACCGAGTTTTTTCAAAATTAGTTGGCAGGATTGACTTCAATTAATTCGACTTCGAAAATGAGGCAGGCGCCGGGTTTGATGCCCTGTGTTCCTCTTTCGCCGTAGGCGAGATGTTGGGGAATGTAAAGCATTGCCTTGCCGCCTTCTTTCATCAACTGCAGACCTTCGGTCCAGCCGGGGATCACGCCGTTGAGCGGGAAGGTGATGGGTTCGCCGCGTTCAACGGAGGAGTCGAACACCTTGCCGTCTAAGGTCTTGCCCGTGTAGTGAACTTTCACCTTGTCGGTGGCGGTGGGCTGCTTGCCGGTGCCTTCACGGAGCGATTTGTATTGCAGACCCGACTGGGTTTCGGTCACACCGGCCTCTTTTTTGTTCTTAGTGAGAAATTCTTCGCCCGCTTTGATCTCGTCTTGGAGAACTTTGTTCTGCTTCGCCTTCACCATACTGTCCAAAACGGCGAATGCGGCCTGCATCTCTTCATCGGTAAACTTGTTGGCGTCCGCCATACCGTCCTTCAAACCTTGAAGATAAGCGTCATAATCCAATTCCAGGCCCATCTGGCCCCACTGCATACCGTTGCCGGCACCTAATGCGTAACTTGCTTTTTGTTTGTCTGTCATTTCTTGAGCTTTAGTCGTCATCGTCATTCCTAAACAGAAGACACAGACGAGGATTAATAATTTTTTTGTCATTGTTTTACTATTTAAAATTGAGGTTGCAAAAGTACGAAAAATATAACGAAAACAGAGGACAATTAGTATTTGTCCCCTGTCAGCTCACTATTTCTCTGTTTTCATTGAGTGTAAAATCAGGTAAACGCACAGCGCGATGTACATCACGATGGCGAGAATGCTTGGGACACAGGAACTTGCGTACGATTCGGGCATTGCGATGTCAACGCCGGCGAACTTGAGTATGGCACTGATGACACCCATAATGGCAGCGCCCGCCAGCAAGCCGGAGGCGAGCAACGTGCCCTTGTCCTTGCGCTGTTTGTTGAGTTCGGCATCCTTGCTTCTGGTGCTGACGTACCAGGCGATGGCGCCGCCCACGAGCAACGGCGTGTTCAAGCCCAGCGGGATGAACATACCCAAAGAGAAAGCCAAGGCGGGAATGCCGATCATATCGAGCAGCAACGCCATCACGGCGCCCACGATATAGAGAATCCACGGTGTTCCTTCGCCCGACATCAGCGGCTGCACGATGGAGGCCATCGCGTTGGCCTGCGGAGCCACCAACGCCTCGGTAGCGTCGGCGCCGGGCGCGTAGCCGTAACCGTATGCTTTCGACAGAATGATGATTACGCCGCCCACCGTCAGTGCGGAAACCAGTGTCCCGATGAACTTGAAAGCCTGCTGTTTGTAAGGAGATGTGCCAATCCAGTAACCGATCTTCAAGTCGGTGATGAAGCCGCCCGCCATAGCCAATGCGGAGCATACAATGCCACCCACGATCAGGGCCGTTACCATTCCGGCGGTGCCGTTCAAGCCAACCGCCGCCAAAATGAAGGAGGAGAGAATCAGGGTCATCATTGTCATACCGGAAACCGGGTTGCTTCCCACCGTGGCGATAGCCGTAGCCGCCACCGTGGTGAACAGAAATGCGAAGATGAAAACGATGAGCAAGCCCACAATCACTTGTTTCACATTCATTTGCAAGCCGCCAAAGGCGAAGAACAAAGCCATCACGACGGCCAGCCCGAGGAAGCCGAAAAGGATGATTTTCATTGAAATGTCGCGCTGCGTGCGCAAAACTTTCTGCTGTTCCGTTTCGGCTGCGCCTTTGTTGCTCTTGAAAATGGTGCTCATCGAAGTCTTGATGACACCCGCCGATTTGATGACGCCCAAAATGCCGGCCATCGCGATGCCGCCGATGCCGATCAGTCGCGCATAGTTGGCGTAGATGGCCTGCGGGTCCATCGTGCTCATCAGCACTTCGCCATCGGCAATGCCGTACTGCCCCAGCAACGGCACAATCACCCACCAGGTCAGGAACGAACCCGCACAGATGATGGCCGCATATTTCAAGCCGATCAGGTAGCCCGTGCCAAGCAAAATGCCCGTTCCGCTCAGGTTGAACACGAACTTGTGGTCCATCGCCAAGCGCTCGCCCCAGCCCGTCATTCTCGTGGAAATCGTTTCCGACCAGAACTGGAAAGTGGTCATAAAAAAGTCGTACAGACCTCCTACCAAACCGCTGATTAACAAAAGTTTGAGCTGGTTTCCGCCTTTCGCACCCGAAACCAGAATCTCGGTGGATGCCGTCGCCTCGGGGAAAGGATATTTGCCGTGCATATCCGACACAAAGTATTTTCTAAAAGGAATCAGAAACAAGATGCCAAGAAAACCGCCGATGAGCGACGCCAAGAAAATCTGGAGGAAGTTGACATTGATTTCCATTCCCGGATTCTTTTCTTGAATGATGTAAATAGCTGGCAATGTGAAAATTGCGCCTGCCACAACTACTCCTGAACTTGCTCCGATTGACTGAATGAGCACGTTTTCGGAAAGGGCGCTTTTACGCTTCGCAATCACCGAAGCGCCCACTGCGATGATGGAAATCGGGATGGCCGCCTCAAATACCTGTCCGAAGCGCAATCCGGCGTAAGCCGTTGCCGCTGAAAAAATGATAGCCATAATGATACCCCACACAATGGTCCACGCATTGAGTTCGGGATATTTTTTCTCGCCCAGCAGGATCGGCTTGTACTCTTCGCCGTCCTTCAGTTCGCGATAGGCGTTTTCGGGGATTTTCACGTCTTCCCCAATTGTCTGGTTTTCTTCAAATTCTGCCATTTTTAATATTTTTTAATGAATAATTTTCTGTTGCAAAAATACACTTTTTTAGTGATAAGATATATTCCGCCTTTCTCAAATATCTCCCCGCCATCAAAAGTCTCAAGTCCCCCATCACGGCAAGTACAGGTTCGCATCGCCGTAACTCAAGAAACGGTACTCATTCGCCAGCGCGTGTGCATAAATGTCGCGCCATTTTTCGCCTAAATAGGCAGAAATCAACAGCAGCAGCGTGCTTTTGGGCTGATGGAAATTGGTGATGATGCCCTTCATTAATTTAAATTCGTATGAGGGCACAATCATCAACTGCGTGGAAACAGTAACGTATTCTAAATCATTTTCTTTCAGATAGTTGAGCAAAGTTGTCAAAGCCGTTTTCACATCCAGGTTACGGATTGGCTCGTTCTCATAATATTCCCATTGGTTCACGTGCAAGGCATCGGGCATTCTCAAATGCAATTTTGCGCCAATGATGAAGATGGATTCCAGACTGCGCGTTACCGTTGTTCCTACTGCAATGATTTGTTTGTCAATATTTTGCAAAATATTTTCAACCAGAGAACGGCGCACTACCACTTGTTCGTTGTGCATAAAGTGGTCGCCAATCTGGTCGGCGGTTACGGGTTTGAAGGTTCCGGCGCCGACGTGCAGCGTGATGTATTCGTGTTTTACGCCGGCATCTTCCAACTTCTGTATCAGTTCATTAGAAAAATGGAGCCCCGCTGTTGGAGCCGCCACCGAGCCGTCGTAGTGTGCGTAAACGGTTTGGTAGCGCGTTTCGTCGGCTTTCTGCGCCGCACGCTTGATGTATGGCGGCAACGGCATTTTCCCGTACGCCTCCACCCATTCGGCAAAGGTCACGTCGCCGCTCCAGCGGAAAACCACGTGGAACGCGTTCTCTTCCTGCGCCACTTTTTCTGCCGTAATGGTAATCGTGCTGCCGTTGTACGGAACTTCGAAAGTGAGCGGCGCTTTCCATCGTTTGGCGTTCCCCACAAAGCATTTCCAGGTCACTTCGCCCGTCTGAGCCAGCGCCTGCGTCAGTTCCGTTGTCGGTTTCAGCGGCTCCAAGCAGAAAATCTCTATCGCCGCGCCCGTCGCATTATGCACCAGCAAACGGGCGTGGATCACTTTCGAATCATTGAAAACCAGCAACATATCTTTTGTGAGAAATTGTTCCAAGTGATCAAAAGTGCTGTCCTCAATCTGTTGATTTTCACGATGATATACTAATAATTTGGACGAGTCGCGCACGTCTTTCGGAAAAAAGGCGATGCGTTCGTCGGGAAGCGGATAGTCGAAATCAGCGATTCTAATGTCTTTTTGCTGCATTTTTTTGATGAATATTAGAATGAATAGGTTGGAAAAAACAGCTTTTCTGTGTGTCTTTTTCGTTTTTGCTTTTGGCAGAAAAAACTTTTTCGCCCGTGTAAGGATCGTAGCCCAGGAAAAACATTGCGGTGGAGTACGTCATCGGAGTGGGCGTGAAATCTTGCACTTGTTCAATGTGAAGGTGCTGGTTTTCAGTTGCTTTATGCAATGCTTTCATATCGTCGAGGGTGCAGGCGGGGTGTGCGGAGATGAAGTAGGGCACGAGTTGCAAATGCTGACCCAACTGGCGGTTGAGTTGCTGAAAGCGTTGGTTGAACGCGCGGAAGGTTTCAAATGAGGGTTTCCTCATCTTGCTCAATACTTTGTCTTCGGTATGCTCCGGTGCCACTTTCAAGCGGCCCGAAACGTGGTTTTTCACCACTTCGGTCAGGTATTGAGTGAGCCCGTTCGCCTTGTCGGTGGCGGGATCGGCCACCAGAAGGTCGTAGCGGATGCCGCTGCCAATGGTGATGTGCTTGACATTCGCCACTTTGGCGGCGGCGTGGTACAGACTGATGAGGGGTTTGTGGTCGATGATGAGATTTTTACAGATTTTAGGAAAGATGCACGAGGGCTTGTCGCATTGCTGGCACGCTTTTGGGTTTCGGCCGCGCATTCCGTACATATTGGCCGACGGCGCGCCCAAGTCTGTGATGTGGCCTTTGAAATAGGGTCGTTGAGCGAGATCCTTGACCTCCGCCAGCACGGATTTTGTGGAACGCGAACTGATAAAACGCCCCTGGTGCGCGGTGATGGCGCAAAAACTGCATCCGCCGAAGCATCCGCGGTGAATGGTGACTGAGTTTTGAATCATTCCCCACGCGGGAATGGCTCCGCGCTTGGCGTATTTCGGGTGCGGCGCGTTCATCATCACGTCGTACAATGCATAGCTGTCCATCTCTTCTTCCGTGGCTGGCGGGTAGGGGGGCAACACTACCAGCTGTTTCCGGTTGTAGGGTTGCACAATCGCGCGCTGCCGCATCTTGTTCGACTCGGTCTCGAATGACACAAAATTCTCGCCGTAGAATCGCTTGTTGCTCAGTTCCTTTTCAAAGGGATGCAGCATCAGGCAGTTGTCGGGCGACACATATTTTTTCCAGTCTTGCGTGATGAACGCGATTTGCGAGCATTCGGTGAGGTGCTCTTTCCAGTTTCCGTTTTGAAAAATGCGGACGAGGTCAAGCATTGGGCGCTCGCCCATTCCGTACACGAGCAGGTCGGCGGGGCAGTCCATCAGGATGGAGGGCTTCAGCGAGTCGCTCCAGTAGTCATAGTGCGAGAGCCGACGCAGTGAGGCCTCGATGCCACCGATGACGACGGGCGTGTCGGGAAACAGTTTTTTGAGCCACTTGGTATAGACGATGGTGGCATAGTCGGGGCGGAATCCGTGCACTCCGCCGGGCGTGTAGGCGTCGTCGTGGCGCAGGCGCTTGGTGGCGGTGTAGTGGTTCACCATTGAGTCCATATTGCCGGCCGACACTCCGAAAAAGAGGCGCGGTTTTCCCAGTTTTGCGAAATCGCGGCCGTCGTCCTGCCAGTTGGGTTGAGGCACAATGGCTACGCGCAGGCCCAGTTTTTCGAGCCAGCGACCGATTACCGCCGCCGCGAAGGAAGGATGGTCAACGTAGGCATCGCCGCTTATCAGAACTACGTCCAGGTAGTCCCATCCGAGCGCTTCCACTTCTTTTTTCGTAGTAGGGAGGAAATGATTCACCGCAAAATTATTAATTTGCAAAAATACAACGAAAATCGTTAATCAGTTGGAAGAAAATTGAAAATTTCCTTGAAATTTCCTGCGAATTTCTTGTTTACGCCGCAGGCGGCATTCGTCCGTTTCACCGCTTAACCGTTTCACCGTTTCACAATTCCCATCATCGCACGAATCCGATAATTTCACCATACGAAAAGGAATGATGCCGAAAAAAAAGAGGATGCCGTGAAGACATCCTCTAATAAATATAATGTAAAAAGATTATTTTACAATTGCCTGGAATTCGGATTTGTTTTTGTACTGTTTGAATTCGGCGTCTTTCTGAGCTTTTCTCTTCAAAGAGGGTTTCATTTTCACAGCTTCGGTAAGATTGCTGTAAACTTTTGATTCCTCTTTCATACGAGCGGAAAGAACAGCGGCGAGGTAGTAAGTTTTGGCATCTTTCTTAGCGATGCAGTTCACGGTCTTCAAAGCTTCGTTGTATTGTTTCTGAAGCATCTGGGTAAGCGCCATATTGTAGTCGCAAGTCTTGTTGTTCATTGCGGCGGCTGCGGCTTCGTAGTTACCGGCCTTAATCTGGCTCATTGCCAGGTTGTAGTCTTGCTGAACGGGATTGATGGAAGCTTTTTCAGCGGCAGCGAAGTCTTGCATAGCGGCGTCTTGGTCGCCCTGGAGCCATTCGCCGATGGCCTTGTTGTTGAGCACGATACCATTGCTGGGAGAGATGGCGTAAGCTTTTGCGAGGTTCTTAACACCTTCGTCGAGTTTCGCTTGGTCGCCGTTTTCAATGTATTCGTTCAAAAGGAGGATGCCGAGGTTGTTGTAAGCGCGCCAGTCGCCTTCTTCCTTTTCGGTGATGGTGGCGTAGATGGCTTGTTTCTTAGCCAGATCTTTTTCCATTGCGGCAGCGTAAAGCATTTCGTTCACGTTGAGGGTGTCAGGATTTTTCTGCATCATTTCCACGATTTGCTCATCGCTGAAGTTGTTTTTGTTGTAAACCATTGATACTACGACGCGGCGGAGGGGAGGAAGGATGATGTCGGCGATTTCGTTGTAGATGTCGGTCATTTCGCGGATTTTCTGTTCGCGCTGTGCAGCGTCGGGCTGTGAGCGTACCACGTTCAGAATCTGGTTTTTCTCTTTGATGTTGGAGGCCTGCAAATCTTTTTCAAAGCCGTTCCAGTCTTCGCCAGGAGAGGTCACTTCGTAAACGATTTCCGGTTTCGGAAGGTCTTTGTATTTGATTTTGTTGTCTTTCGCATACTGGCGGAGGTATTTGTCGAGTTCGTTTTCGAACCACTTCTTACCTTGTTCGGCGCGCTTGTCTGACAAGCCCTGATTCATACTTTCTTCACCTTCGGGAGAAGCCCAGCCCGTGATGACCACTTTGTCGGTTTTGCGGCCAGTGTTCAGGAAAGCAACGAAGTCTTTAATGTTTTTCTTTGCCTCGTCAGTCTTGTTGAGCTTGAGTTTCATATTGAGGTCCGACTTGTTGAGGTCGAAATAGAGAACGGCTGCCTGTTCGGCGTATTCGGTTTTGTAACCGTGCTCGCCGTAAATGAGGGTGGTTCCGTTGCCGGCCTTGTCACCCAGCTCAGGATTCAAATCCATCAGGGAAGCAGAGTTGCAAATGCCTTCGCAAAGCATAACGGGTTCGAAAGTGTGGGTCGCCTTTTTCTTGTTGGCGGTGGAAATTGCCACTAAGTTGGCTTCCTCGTAACCGTCCTTGAACTCGAAAGAACCATTGGCGGAGAAGTTGCCGCCTTTCTTGTAAGAGATTCTGGTGCCGGAGGCCTTTGCCTTTTCACCCTGTAACTCGATGGGAGCCAGCGCGATGGTCTGTCCCTGATACTCAATCGTGGGGGTCACGGTCATCGTGGCTTTTTTCTTCATATACTTCGCAGGAATCGTTCCCTTTACTTCGTATGCGACCTGCCCGCCTTTGTTCTCAAGGTCGGCATCTCGCAATTTAATGCTCACTTCCGGGTAGCGCGATACCATTTTGCCCAAACCGCAACTGCTGAAAAGCAGTGCAGCCAAGCTTACTAACATAAAGATTTTCAAATGCTTCATAGTTTTTTCTTTTTTATATTAAATTTGTAAACATTTTTCTACAAAAGTTTGCAAACTTACAATTTTTTTTTGGACTATTGCAGAAACGAATTCTTAAAAAATGTTGTATTTTTGTGCTTTCAAATCCAACTATGAAAGAGTACGAAGACACACCCGACGAATTGGAAGACGAGAACCCTGATGTGACAAGCAGCGACCGCGAAGAATTGTACGAGCATTACCGTTTCACGGTCGATCCTCACACCGTGCTGCTGCGAATGGACCGCTATTTGCAAAACCTGATCGCCAACACGTCGCGCAACCGCATCCAGCAGGCGGCGAAGGCCAACTGCATTCTCGTGAACGGAAAACCCGAGAAGTCGAATTACCGCGTGCACCCTGGTGACGTGATCACCATTCTGCTGCCGCAACCTCCGCGCGACTACGAAATCATCCCGGAAGACATTCCGCTCAACATCCCTTACGAAGACGACGACATCATCATAGTGAACAAACCGGCGGGTATGGTGGTTCATCCCGCTTTCGGAAATTATAACGGAACGCTCGTTAATGCGTTGTCGTATCATCTTAAAGACCAACGAGATGCGTTAGGACAGGAGGTGCGTCCGCTGTTGGTGCACCGCATTGATAAGAACACTTCCGGCATTATGATCGTGGCGAAGACCGAGCTGGCACAGGCGCGGCTGGCTGCCCTTTTCTTCAATCACACCCTCGACCGCAAGTACAGGGCACTGGTGTGGGGCGATTTCAAAGAGGACGAGGGAACCATTGTGGGCAATGTGGGCCGCGACCCGCGCGACCGCCTTGTGATGACCGTCTTTCCCGACGGTGAACAGGGAAAACACGCCGTAACCCATTACAAGGTGATTGAGCGCTTCGGCTACGTCACGCTTGTGGAGTGCGTTCTGGAAACCGGCCGCACCCACCAGATCCGCGTTCATATGAAACACATCGGGCATCCGCTTTTCAACGACGTGTCGTATGGTGGCGACCAGATTCTGAAAGGAACGACCTTCACCAAGTACAAACAGTTCATTATGAATTGTTACAAACTGATGCCACGCCAGGCACTTCACGCTAAGTCACTGGGTATCAAGCATCCTATTACAGGAAAGTATATGCTTTTTGATTCTGAAATGCCTGAGGATTTTGCGGCCGTTTTAGAAAAATGGCGCAATTACGCAGTGCATCGCGAATGGGAAGAAGACGAATAGCGAAATCTATTCCACATAAACCAGCAATCCTTTCAGATAGCTGCCTTCCGGGTGGAAAATGTCAACGGGATGGTCGGGACCTGCTTCCAGATGGCGTAGCACCCGCACCTTTTTGCCTTCCATTGCCGCCGCCGAGAATACGATGGTTTGGAAATCCTCTTTTGAAATGGCCTGCGAGCAGGAAAAGGTGAACAGGAATCCCCCGTTTTTCACCATTTGCAAAGCTTTTCGGTTCAAGCTGCGGTAGCCCTTCACACCGTTTTCCTTTACTTTGTGATGCTTGGCGAATGCCGGCGGGTCGAGCACGATCACGTCGTAGCGTGCGTCGCGGTTTTCTTCAAAGAAGTCGAAAACGTTTTGCGCGAACG
Organism: Bacteroidales bacterium; assembly: GCA_045627805.1. Taxonomy (GTDB): domain Bacteria; phylum Bacteroidota; class Bacteroidia; order Bacteroidales; family WCHB1-69; genus UBA1756. The sequence continues at coordinate 19,119 of JAZQOJ010000158.1, read as the reverse complement.
AGCGGTGGCGTGCCATTGCCTCAGCCCCCATTTCCGCGATGTTGGTTTCCACGTATTCAATGGCTTTCTTGGAAATGTCAACGGAATCCACGCGCACAGCCCCGCCATCTAATGCGTACAGCGAGAATCCGCCCGTATAGCAGAAAAGGTTGAGTACGGAGCGGCCCGCCGAAAAGTCGCGCACCAGTCGCCGGCTTTCGCGCTGGTCGATGAAAAAGCCCGTCTTCTGGCCCTGAATAATGTCGATGTGGAAGGGAACGCCATTCTCTTTCACCAGCACGTCGCCGAAAGAGCCGTAAAGCAGCTCGTCAACGGGTTCAAAACCAGGGATTTCGGGGAGCGTCGCCACACTTTTGTCATAAATGGAGTGCAACTTTTCACCGAACATTTCTCGCAAAATCTGCACGAAAGTGTCTCTCAACAAGTACATTCCGTACGAGTGAAACTGCAAAACGAGGTTGCCGTCGAACCAGTCGGCGATGAGTCCGGGCATATAGTCGCCTTCGCCGTTCACCAATCGGAAAATCGTGGTTCCCGGATTGTCGAACAGTCCCAGCTGGCGGCGGAGCGCCACGGCGTGTTCCAGGCGCATCTGCCAGAAAGCCGCATCGGGTTCCACTTTTTTAAAGCTGAAAACCTTCACGCAAGTGGAACTGTTGTGGTAATGTCCCGTTGCAAGATATTGATTCTCAGAATTGTATATTTCAACCGCATCGCCATTCTCAATATTTTTGTCTTGTTTGTAGATGGCGCCCGAGAAAACCCACGGGTGAAAGCGTTGAAGTGATTTTTCCTTTCCTCGTTGAAGGATGATTTTTTTCATAAGAAATGGGCTTAAAAAGTGAGCATCCGTTCGATGGGCTTGCGGGCGGCTTCCATAATGTGGGCGGGCAGCACGAGCTCTGGCTGCTCGGTTTGTAATGCCTGATAAATATTTTCCAACGTATTGATTTTCATATCTTTACAAACGATTCCATTGCAGTTGCACTGAGATGTTACCGGGAAGAATTGTTTGTCGGGATTTTGTTTTTGCAATTCGTAAAGGATGCCATTTTCCGTCACGACGATGAATTGCGAGTGGTTGGAAGCGGCCACGTGTTTGAGCATTGCGGCGGTGGAGCCGGCAAAATCGGCGAGCGCGAGCACGGTTTCCGGGCATTCGGGGTGCGCGATTACCAGCGCGTCGGGGTGCTGGGCGCGGGCGGCTTCAACTTCCTGAGGCAGAATGCCGTCGTGAACGTGGCAGGCACCGTCCCACAGCACCATTTTGCGGCCCAGCTGCTCGTTGATGTAGCGGCCGAGGTTGCGGTCGGGAGCGAACACGATTTTCTCGTCGGCGGGCAGCGACTGCACGATGCGGAGGGCGTTGCCGGAGGTGACGATGATGTCGGAGAGTGCCTTCACGGCGGCGGAGCAGTTGATGTAGCTGAGCACGGTGTGCTCCGGGTACTGCTCTAAAAAGCGGGCGAAATCGTTGGCGGGACAGCAGTCGGCGAGCGAGCATCCGGCGGCGAGGTCGGGAATCAGCACTTTCTTTGTCGGGTTCAGAATCTTGGCGGTTTCGGCCATAAAGTGTACGCCGGCAAACAGGATGATGTCGGCGTTGGTGGCAGCGGCTTTTTGTGCCAGCGCCAGACTATCGCCCACGAAATCAGCTACTTCCTGCACTTCCGGACGGGTATAATAGTGCGCCAGGATGATGGCGTTTTTTGCTTTTTTTAACTCTGCGATTTGATTTTTCATTCTCAATGATTTGAACTTCTTCCGCCAAGGTGCGGAAAACGGAGTGCAAAAATACATAAATTATTCGGTTATTTTTTATAATTTTGCCAAGTTTTTTAGAAAGCTAAAAGGAATGTCAAGTTATTGGTTAAAAGGTATTAGCGAAATCAATACGACAATGTTGCCGGTCAAGATGTCGCCAGGAGTTGACTATCTGGATATGGTGACCTTCCTATTTTGCATCATTCTTGCGGTGCTCACTTTGCTGGTGGTGCTGAATCGTCGCAAGTTCGGCTATATCCTGCACGCGCTGTTCGCTCCCCGCGACCGTTCGCAACTGCTTCGCGAAACGAAGGTGTTCGGCGAATGGATTTACGTGTCAACGCTTACCTACAACTTCTCTATGCAGGGAATGCTGCTTTTCGTCTTGGCGCAGTTTTTCCTTCCCGACCTTAGCAGCGCACTGGGCAATGCGGCCCTCTATTTCCTGTCGGTCGCCTGCGTGATGGCGGATTATTTCCTGAAAATGATGCTCGTGTCATTCTTGTGTCACATTTTTGAATGCAGGGAAGACAAAAACCACTTCAATCTGAGCAAATTCTTCTACCAGACTGTCAATTCCATTGCGCTTTTCCCCATTTTGGCGGCGGCTGTTTACACGCAAATCCCTCAATTATTGCTGCTTTACGTGCCCATTTTTCTCACCTCTTACATCACAATGCTGTATCGGACTTTAACATTAAATTCAACAAAGATAAAACCTTTTCAATTTTTTTTGTATTTTTGCACCCTTGAAATCTTACCCTATCTTGTGATAGTAAAAGTAATTATTTCTATTTGAAAATCAATAAATTAAAGAAAATTTATCCAAAGTTGAATTGCGGAAATGAAGGTTAAAAATATTCTTATTTCTCAAAATGCGCCTGCTGATTTTAGTAAATCCCCCTACGCTGATTTGACCAAAAAATACAGCGTAAACATTGAATTTTTCAAATTCTTTAAAGTGGAAGGCATCAGCACGCGCGAGTTCCGTGATTCCAAAATCCGTATCACGGATTACGAAGCGGTTGTCTTCTCAAGCCGCAACGCCATTGATTATTTCTTTAATCTGGTAAAGGATTTGCGCGTTGAGATTTCGGAGGAAATGAAGTATTTTTGTCCTAACGACCAGATTGCTTTCTATTTGCAGAAATACATCCAGTTTCGCAAGCGCAAGATTTTTTATCCGAAAAACAACACCCAAAAGGGGCTTTTCGAGCTGTTTTTGAAAAATCCCGAGCTGAAATATCTCATACCGAGCGGTGCCGATGCGACTTCCAATCCGAACGTTGAATTTATGCGCGAGCACGGCATCACTTGCCAGGAAGCCGTGATTTTCAGGACCATTCCTGCCGAAATCAAGGATTCGCTCGACATTACCAAGTTCGACCTGCTGGTGTTTTTCAGCCCGTTCGGCATTCAGTCGCTGAAATACAACTACCCCGATTTTGAGCAAGGCGAGGTAGCGATTGGCGCGCTGGGCGATGCCGCCGCCGAAGCCGTGGAGGCCGCCGGAATGACGCTCCACGTGAAGGCGCCGACTCCGCAGTTCCCCTCCATCACGGCCGCCCTTGACGCATTCCTGAAAGAATATGCAACCAGAAGACGTTAACAGGAAATCCTATATTTTCCCAAAGGCAAACCGCATCTGCTCGCGTTTGCAAATCGAAAACCTTTTGAAGAAAAAACAAAAGGTTTTCTGTTATCCGTTCAAGTGTTTCTACGACTTCCGGCCCGCCACCGCCGACGATTGCGGCAACCAGGTGCTCGTTTCCGTACCCAAAAGACACTTCAAGCACGCCGTTGACCGAAACCGCCTCAAACGCCTTACCCGCGAGGCCTACCGCCTCCAGCACGGACAACACCTCGACAGCTGGACCGCCCCGCTGAACCTTCACGCCGACCTCTTCTTTTATTACGTCGCCGACGAAATCCTCCCTTATTCTTTTATTGAAAATAAAATAATTGAGATTCTGAAACGTTTAAGAGGATTGGAAAAAAAGGCGAATCCGTGAGAAAAATCTACCAGTATTTCAAAAAAGCGTTGGCTAATGTCTTGATCTTTTTCATCAAGATCTATCAGTGGACGTTGTCGCCGCTTATCGGACGCTCGTGCCGCTACACGCCTACCTGCTCCAATTACGGCATTGAGGCACTGAAAAAACACGGCCCTTTCAAGGGCTCGTGGCTCACCATCAAGCGCATCCTTTCTTGTAACCCGTGGGGCGGAAGTGGCTATGATCCCGTTCCTTAATGAATTTATAAAATCTATATAACTATATGACTATCAAGCATAAAATTATCGTTTTGGCATTATCATTGATGATGGTTGTGCCAGCAAAAGCGCAAAACGATTTTGAAATCGCAAAGAATGTTGACATCTTCATCTCCGCCTTGCGCGAACTCAATGCCAAGTATGCCGACGAGGTTTCGCCTGGCGACCTTACCAAGAAAGCCCTCGACGCAATGCTCGGCAGTCTGGACCCCTACACCGTTTATTATCCCGAAACCCAGATCGAGGACGTGAAAATGCTCACTGCTGGTCAGTATGGCGGCATCGGCGCACTCATTCAGCAGCGCGACAAGCAGGTCATCATTTCGGAACTTTACGAGGGCTGCCCCGCTCATAAAACCGGTCTGCTCCCTGGCGACATCATCTTGAAAGTGGATGGAAAATCGGCGGAAGGCAAAACCTCCTCCGACGTGAGCGCCATTATGAAAGGCCAGCCCGGCACCACACTCACCATTGAGATTTTGCGCCCTTCTAATAATAAAAAACTGACTTTCAATGTTGTACGCGAAGAGGTGAAACTTCCCAATATCCCTTATTACGGAATGCTGGACGACCATATCGGCTACATCAAACTCGACCAGTTTACCGAAAAGGCCGGTGCCGAAGTGAAAAACGCCTTTCTGGATTTGAAAAAGCAGGGGATGACCGCATTGGTTTTCGACCTTCGAAACAACGGAGGCGGTCTGCTTCAGGAAGCGGTGAAAATTATGAATATCTTCGTGGATCAGAACGTGATCATTGCCACCACGAAAGGCAAAATATCCGCCTCCAACAATACTTTCAGAACGCCTGCGCCTGTTACCGACCGCGACATCCCGGTGGTGGTGCTTGTGAACGAGTACAGCGCCTCCGCTTCCGAAATCGTGTCGGGTTCTTTCCAGGACCTTGACCGCGGCGTGATTGTGGGCAAAAAGACTTTCGGAAAAGGACTTGTGCAGAACATCGTGCCACTGAGTTACAATGCGACAATGAAACTCACCGTTTCCAAATATTACATCCCATCAGGTCGTTGCGTGCAGAAAATCGACTACTTCGGAAAGGATTCGCTCACGCCTGGCAGCACCATCCCTGATTCGCTGGCGGTTGCCTTCAAGACCAAGAACGGCCGCACCGTTTACGACAAGGGCGGCGTGGAACCTGACGTGCTCACGCCGGAAACCCTCGCCAGCAACGTTCTGCTCGCGCTTGTGCTCAACAATCACCTGTTTGACTTCGCTACGCAGTACCACGCCAGTCACACGATGATTCCGCCCGCCACGGAGTTCGCCGTTGACGACGACCTCTATCAGGAATTTGTCAACTTCTTGAAAACCAAAGAATATACTTATACTACGGAAACTGAAGAACTGTTGGCCGACCTGAAAAAGGTGGCTACGGATGAAAACTATTTCAAGGATATTGAAGGTTTTTACAATCAGATGATGAAACAGGTAGAAAAAGATAAAGCCGCTGATTTGCAGACTTATAAGCAGGAAATTTCGGAATATCTCGCAGCCGAAATCGCAAGTCGGTACTATTATCAGAAAGGCCGTATCAGCAACCAACTTTCAATTGACCCTGATATCAAGCAGGCAAAAGAGATTCTTAACGATCCGCAACGCTATCGTTCAATACTGAAAATCAAATAGTTGATGTTTGGTAAAGCCCACAAGTACATCTATTTCATTGCTTTAACCGCTTTGGTAATCGCCCTTCCTACATCGAAGGCGTTTGTGAATGTGATGGGGGGAGCGCTTTTTGTCAACTGGCTGCTTGAATGGAATTGGAAGGAAAAACTTAACTTGCTCAGAGAGAATCGGTTGTCGCTGATTTTCGGTGCGTTTTTTCTTGCTTTCGCATTAGGTTTCATTGCGACTGACGTTCCCGGAACGAGTTTTCGTGCCTGGGTATCCAAAATTCCGTTTTTGCTTCCCATCGTGGTGGCAACCACCCGGAAATTGCCTTTGAAACAGCAACGTTTCCTTCTTTTGGCTTTTTCAATTACGGTCGTCGTATCGGCTGTTTTGAGTATTATCATTATGAAAATCAATGGGTTGCACGATATTCGTGATGGCGGATTGTTTATTTCGCACATTCGTTTCAGCATTTGTGCGGTACTCGCTGTGCTGATTGACTTTTTCTTTGTGCTACGCCAGCGCGGAACCTTGAGCGTGCTTTGTGCGGTTTTGGGCATTGTGACGATATTGTATTTGTTTATAATTCAAGTGTTTACTGGCATAATTCTGCTGCTTTTGTTTGCCTTGTGTCTGTTTGGCTATTATCTTTTCACAAAAAAGGAAAATCGTTGGCGCCGTTGGATTATGGTAGGCACTTGCTCTGTTTTTTGTGTGGTAATAGTTGATTTCGTGTACGTTACATATCAGTATTTTCATTTTGACAAACAAATTGAAAAGAATTTGCCGTTGCAAACGAAACTGGGGCACGCGTACCATCACGATGTGAACTCGTTTGTGGAAAATGGTCACAAAGTGGGACTTTTTGTATGCGAGGAGGAACTGGTATCGGCGTGGCAGGCGCGCAGTACGATACCTTACGATTCGGTGTCGCCAACATTGGTCCGCTATTTGAATTCCAAGGCATTGACGAAGGATGCGGAGGGCGTGATGGCGTTGAATGCCGAAGATGTGAAGCGCATTGAGAGCGGGATGGCCAATGTGGATTACGCGCAAAAGATTGGCTTGTGCAAAATGCTGTATCCCAATTATTTCTGTTTTACGTTGTATCAGCGCGACGGAACGGTTTTCAATTCGTCGGTGCTGCAACGTGTGGAGTTGTGGAAAAACAGCTGGAAGTGTTTCCTCCGCAGTCCGTGGGCGGGCTATGGCTTGGGCCGCGGGAAAGAGGCATTGAATCAGCAACTTGACAGCATCCAGTCGCCCTTGCGCCGCAATATGGGCTGCCACAACCAATTCTTGTCTTATTTGTTAATGGGCGGAATCCCCTTGCTGGTGTTGTTCCTGCTTTTTTATTTTGCTCCTTTGTTTTTATCAAAATATTCGAAATCAATATTTTACATATTGTTCTGGAGCGCCATTTTTCTTTCCTTGTTTGCGGAAGACACGTTGGAAACGGGCACTGGACTGTACCTGTTCGTGTTTTTCAGCGCGTTTTTGCTTTTCGGCTCAGACGAGGCGCTGTGGAATACTGACAATTTGTCAGTGGAATAAATTGGCACACATTTTGTATTTTGCTGCGCTTGTTGTGAAAAACAAGCTTTCGTGTGTATGGAACTTGCTGCTTGCGAAACAGGGTTCACGCCTTGAAAGCTGATAAATCCATCATTGATTCAACAATTAAAATGATATAACTATGGCAAAAGGACAAATTAATGTACAGACTGAGAACATTTTTCCGGTAATCAAAAAATTCTTGTATTCGGAACACGACATTTTCATTAGAGAATTGATTTCCAATGCAGTGGATGCGACTCAGAAGTTGAGCACGCTGGTGAAAATGGGCAAGGCCGACTGCGAATTGGGCGACGTGACCATTGACGTGAAGGTGGACAAGGAAGCGAAAACCATCACAGTTTCCGACCGCGGCATTGGTATGACGGCCGATGAGGTTGACAAGTACATCAACCAGATTGCGTTTTCCGGAGCCGAAGAATTTTTGGAGAAATTCAAGAGCGAAGGGGCCAACATCATTGGGCATTTCGGCTTGGGATTTTACTCGGCCTTTATGGTTTCTTCGGAAGTTGACATTTATACAAAATCCTATCAGCCAGATGCGAAGGCGGTAAAATGGACTTGTGATGGCTCTCCGGCCTACACGATGGAAGAGGTGGAGAAGGCCGAGCGCGGCACCGACATTGTGCTGCACATTGCCGAAGATGCGGAAGAGTTTTTGGAAGAGTCGAGAATTGTGGAATTGCTGCGCAAATATTGCCGTTTCTTGCCGGTTGCCATCCGCTGCGGCGAGGAAAGCCGATGGGAAAAGCCAGAGGGCGAGGAAGATAACAAGGACGCGAAGCCCATTGAGATTAAAACGCCCCGCATCATCAACAACACCGACCCGCTGTGGAAAAAAGCCCCCGCTGACATCAAGCAGGAAGACTATGTGAATTTCTACCGCGAACTTTATCCGATGACTTTCGATGAGCCGCTTTTCCAAATCCATCTCAACGTTGATTATCCTTTCAATTTGACGGGCATCCTCTATTTCCCGAAGATTCACAATCAGTTCGAAATTCAGAAAAACAAGGTGCAACTCTATTGTAATCAGGTATTTATCACCGACCAACTGGAAGGCGTGATCCCTGAATTTATGATGCTGCTGCACGGTGTGATCGACTCGCCCGACATCCCGCTGAACGTTTCCCGTTCCTATTTGCAGTCGGATTCCAACGTGAAGAAAATCTCTTCGCACATTACCAAAAAAGTGGCCGACAAGTTGGAGGAGATGTTCAAAAACGACCGCGAGGATTTTGAGAAAAAGTGGGACGACCTCAAGTTCTTCATTGAGTATGGCTGCCTTACCGATGAGAAATTCTACGAACGCGCACAGAAATTCTTCCTTTTCAAAAATATTGAAGGAAAATATTTTACGATGGAGGAATATCGCACGCACATCGAGACTTTGCAGAAAGACAAAAACGACATTGTGGTTTATTTGTATGCGCACGACGTGGCCACTCAGCACGTTTACATTGAGTCGGCGAAGGAGCGCGGCTATGATGTGTTGTTGATGGACAATGTTTTGGACACGCATTTCATCAATTTGGTAGAGCCCAAAATCGAGAAGGCGCGTTTCGCCCGCGTGGATGCCGACGTGATGGACAAATTGATTGAGAAGGATGACAGCCAGATTTCAAAATTGTCGGAGACAGAACAAAACACGTTGAAAGAAGTGTTCGAGAAATTTGCCGACAAGGAGAAATTTATGGTGCAGATTGCCAGCTTGAGCGAGAGCGACCTGCCCATTATGATCACGCAGAACGAGTGGATGCGCCGTTTCAAGGATATGGAGAAACTGTCGGGACAGAAAAGTATGTACGGCAATATGGAACATTACAACATTGTGGTCAATGGAAACCATCCGCTTGCTGGCCGCATCTTGAACGAAGGAGAAGCCGACAAACAGGAACAGCTCACTCGTCAACTGATTGATTTGGCGATGCTTTCGCAAAACATTCTGACGGGTGAAAAGTTGAGCGAATTTGTGAAACGCAGCATTGACCTGCTATAAAATGACGTTGAGGGAATCGCACGCGACAGCAATGGAACGTGCGATTTTTTTACAATAATTAAAATACGGAAACGTTTAAATCTAAACTTTTGTAGGAAGAGAAAGTCTTACACGCGTTTTTTTTGCAAATCAATCATCAAAAAAATAAGACAATGAAAAAATTAGTTATTTTAGCTGCCGCAATGTTGTTTTCGGCAGTTGCATTCGCTCAAAACGAGGTTGATGCGTTGCGTTTTTCTCAAATCAACTGGGCGGGAACGGCTCGTTTTATGGGCGCGGCTGGCTCTTTCGGCGCCATTGGCGGCGACTTTTCCGCTTTGGCCACCAACCCCGCGAGCATCGGCCTTTACAAGAAAGATGAGGTGACTTTCACCCCCATTGTGATCAACGCGATTAACAGCAACTCCATTTACAATGACAGTTGGAGCCCTTACAGCCGCGTGCGCTACAGCTTGACCAATTTCGGAATGGTGTTTTCCTGGCGTTTGAACAAAGACGAGGAAAATCCCACCACGAAGTGGAAAATGATGCAGTTCGGTTTTGGCTACAACCGCATTAACGACTTCAACAACGTGGTGAATTCAGGTGGAATGAGCGGTGGCAGTTCTATGGGTTCTGCTTTTGCCAATAATGCTAATGGCGTTCATTTTGAAGAACTTACACACGACGGACTGGCATCTTGGAATACTTGGCTGATTGATACCGTACCCGGAACCGTTAACGAATACACCTCTCCCTTGGCTGGGCACAACCTGCGTCAGGAATGCTATCAGGTGACCACGGGCGGCATCGACGAGATGAACTTCTCGCTGGGTGGCAATTACAACGACCAACTCTATCTGGGTATGACGGTTGGCGTTCCGTTCCTTGATTACTCTTGCCAAACCGAATACACAGAGTATGACGACAATGACGAGGTGGGGGCTTTCAACAGTTTTACTACGGTTGAGAATCTGCGCACCACGGGTGTCGGCATCAATGCGAAGTTCGGTTTGATTTACAAGCCCGTGAGCTTCTTCCGCTTCGGCGTTTCCATTCACACGCCCACTTATTATGGCAATTTGAAAGAGAATTTCACCCGTCAGATTGAGTCGCATTTTGAGAATGGCAAGAATTATGATGATGACTATGAGAACATTTCAAAATACAAACTCACCACTCCATTCCGCGTGATGGGTAGTTTGGGCTTCACCATTGCGAAGCGTGCCTTCATCAATGCTGAGTACGAGTTTGCGGATTACGGTATGGCTCGTTTGACCTCTTCCGACAACGCTTTGTATCGCTATAATTTCATTGACGAGAATGCCAAAGTTCAAGAGAAATATGGTGCTTGTCACACGGTGCGCGTGGGTGCGGAATTCACTGTTACCGACCATTTTATGATTCGCGCGGGCTATGCTTACAGCAGTTCTCCTTACAAGGGCGGCATCAACACGGGCGACTCCCACAACATTTGCGCGGGCGTTGGTTTCCACGGAAAAGTGTTCTTCTGCGACCTCGCTTACATTTGCCGTCTGGCTGGAGAGAATTACTGGTACTACAGCGACGTGAACCTCAACCCGGTTGAAATCAACAATGTTAATCACAAGTTTGCCGCAACCGTCGGTGTGAGATTCTAACTTATTTAATAAATTGATAAAAAAGGATGCTTGTAAAAAAGCATCCTTTTTTTGTATGGAGTTATCCGCATAGCGGAATATCCGCTCAGCACATCCAACTTCCGAATTGTTAGTTCACAGCAACTCCTCTTTCTTTTTTTCTTGAGAAAAAGAAAAATTTCCTGATCATTTCCTTGAAATTTCCTGCGAATTTCTTGTTTACACCGCAGGCGGCATTCGTCCTTTCTTCCCTTCGTCCAATTAACCGTTTTAACTTAGCAGGCAGCAGTAATAAAAAACTCCCGCCATCGGAGGCCGACAGCGGGAGAGAACATTATCGTGCATTAGAATTATTTGGTTGCGTCGATAGCTTGTTTGATGAGTTGGAAGGTGCGTTCGGGATCGTTGTCGAGGCCGACGGAGAAGCGGATCAGGCCTTCGCTCATACCCATTTCCTTCTGGATGTCTTCCGGAACCTCGCTGGAGGTTGACTTGCCGGAGTTGCTGAAGAGGGTCTTGAAGTAGCCCAAGCTCACGGCGAGGTAACCTACGCCGAGTTCCTGCATTTTTTCCATAATGGCGCTGGCCTTTTCAGCGGTGCCCATATCAATGGAGATCATACCGCCGAAGCCGTACTGCTCGTTCATCATCGATTTGAACAGTTCGTGGTCAACGTGTTCGGGGAGGCCCGGGTAGTTGTACTTGATACCGGTTTCTTTGAAACGTTTTGCCAAGTACATTGCGTTGGCGCTGTGCTGTTTCATACGGATGTGCAAGGTGTGCAGGTTCTTTTGGATGCTGGATGAGCGCATCGGATCCAAAACGGGACCGAGCAGCATAGCGGTGCCGTCGTTCACGTCGATCAGGGAGTTGATATAGTTGGCGGTGCCGCAGATTGCGCCGGCAACGCAGTCGTTCATACCGTTCACATATTTGGTCATACTGTAAATCACGACGTCAGCGCCCAAGCGGTAGGGTGAGAAGATCATCGGGGTGAAGGTGTTGTCAACCAGCAGTCTTGCGCCAGCGGCGTGAGCGATCTTTGCGAGTTCGGGGATGTTGGCGATGCGGAGCAACGGGTTGTTCATTGTCTCGGTGTAGAGCACCTTGGTGTTGGGACGGATGGCCTTCTTCACCGCGTCGAGGTCTTGCATATTGACGAAAGTGACTTCAACGCCGAATTTCTTGATGTAGTTGTTCAGGAAAGCGAAGGTTCCGCCGTAGGTGGTCATACTGGAAACGATGTGGTCGCCAGCTTTCACTTCGTGCATCAAGGCAACGGTGATGGCAGCCATACCTGAACCGGTGGCCCAAGCGGCTTCGGTGCCTTCCATAGCAGCGAGTGCCTGGCAGAGTGCGAACGTGCTGGGATTCCAGTGACGAGAGTAGAGGTAGTAACCTTCGGTTTCGCCGTGGAAAGTGTCGGTCATCGTTTTTGCTTTTTCAAACATAAAGGTTGCACTGTCGCAAATGGCAGGGTTTACGCCGCGGTTGAGATCTTTTTGGTCAATCGCTTGAATACTGGTAGCGGGATCGAATTTTTCCATTATTTTTTTTATTAAATTGTTTATTATAAAATGTTTAATTGTTTAATTCTTTTCAAAAATGCGGTTGCAAAGGTACACGATTTTTTTTGATTTTGCAACAGATAATATTTTGAGAGACGAGAAAAAGAGAAACGAGAAGGAGGATTCAACTCGCTTCTCGTTTTCTTTATTTTGAATTTATCGTTTCATTGCTGCGATTTCTTTCACGGCGTCGATGGCGGTGTTGATGTCGTCTTCGGTGGTGAAGGCGCCGATGCTCATACGCACGGTGCCGTGGATGTCGATGGTGCCGATGCCTTCGTGAACCTTGGGTGCGCACTGGAGGCCGGTGCGGCAGGCGATGTCGTAGTCAACATCGAGCATTGTGCCCACGTCGCCGGAGTCCCAGCCCTTGATGTTGAAGGAGAGCACCGGATTCTGGTTTTCGGTGGAGGTGGCGCAGTAGATGGTCACGCCATCAATTTCGCGGAGTCCGTCGCGCAGTTTCTTCCACAGGGCGATTTCGCGGTTGTGGATATTCATAATGCCTTCCTTCATAATCCATTTCACGCCGGCGTTGAGGCCAGCCACGCCGAGGAGGTTGAGCGTGCCTGCTTCGAGGCGGTAGGGATACTCTTCCAGATGGCCGGGATAGGCCGAGCGTACGCCCGTGCCGCCGAAGCGCGTTTGGCCGATGGTGATGCCTTCGCGCACATAGGAACCGCCGATACCGGTGGGTCCCATCAGGCACTTGTGCCCGGTAAAGCAATATACGTCAATGTTTTGCTTCTGCATATCCAGATCCACTGCGCCGGCTCCCTGGCTGCCGTCCACCACGAAAATAACGCCGTTCTCGTGGCAAATCTTGCCGATTTCTTCCAGCGGCTGAATGGTGCCGATGACATTGGAACAATGGGTGCATACCATAAACTTCGTGTTGGGGCGGATGGCCTTTTTCACGTCGTCGGGGTTCACGTAACCTCTTTCATCGAAAGGAAGGTAGGTGACTTCGATTTGGCCGCGCTGTTCCAGAACGTACAGCGGACGGAGCACGGAGTTGTGCTCCAACATTGTGGTAATGACGTGCGCTCCGGGGTTGGCCAATGCCAGACCTTGAATGATCATATTGAGGGAATCGGTTGCGTTGTAGCTGAAGGTCAGTCGGTTGAAGTCGCCGCCGCCATTAAAGAGTTGGGTAAGTAAACGTCGTGTGTCGGAAACCAACTCTCCTGTTTCAATCGCAGCGTCGAAGCCCGAACGCCCGGGATTCACACCGTGCGTACGATAAAATTGATTCATAAAATCGTAAACCTCTGCGGGTTTCGGGAATGTTGTGGCTGAATTGTCTAAATAAATCATAATAATCTATTTTTTAAATTGGTTTTTCCATTTTCAAAATCGGTGGCAAAGTTACGGGTTTTTCCCCAATTAATGTCTCACTTTCAAAAAAAATCGGGCATTTGCGACATTATGTCATATTTATGTGGCATAAAAAATGCAATTTGTCAGTATTTTGGCATTCTTTTCAGATGGCATAATGATTGTAAGCAGGGAGGTCGTTTTGCGAAAACGAAAAAATAGAAGTTTAACAAATTAAAACATACAACTATGGGAAAAATTATTGGAATTGATTTAGGAACCACTAATTCGTGTGTAGCAGTAATGGAAGGTAGCGAACCCGTTGTCATCCCGAATGCGGAAGGCAAGCGCACTACTCCTTCTATCGTGGCCTTCACGGGCAACAACGAGCGCAAGGTTGGCGACCCGGCCAAACGTCAGGCCATCACCAACCCGACGAAAACCATCTATTCCATCAAACGTTTTATGGGCGAGACTTATGATCGTGTAACGAGCGAAGTGAGCCGTATGCCTTACAAGGTGGAAAAATCCGGCAACCTGCCGAAGATTATGATTGACGACCGCGGTTACACCCCGCAGGAAATCTCCGCTATGATTCTTCAGAAGATGAAGAAGACCGCTGAAGACTATCTCGGCACCGAAGTTACCGAAGCCGTCATCACCGTTCCGGCATATTTCAGCGACTCACAGCGTCAGGCCACCAAAGAGGCCGGTGAAATCGCTGGTCTTACCGTGAAGCGCATCATCAACGAGCCCACCGCGGCTGCTCTGGCTTACGGATTGGACAAGAAGAAATCAGACAGCAAGGTGGCCGTCTTCGACCTCGGCGGCGGTACCTTCGATATTTCCATCCTTGAATTGGGCGACGGCGTTTTCGAAGTAAAATCCACCAATGGTGACACGCACCTCGGCGGCGACGACTTCGACCAAGCCATCATCGACTGGCTGGCAGAAGAATTTATGAAGGATTACAATGTTGACCTTCGCAAGGATGCAATGGCGTTGCAGCGTTTGAAAGAAGCCGCTGAAAAGGCAAAAATCGAACTTTCCAGCTCTTCTTCCACCGAAATCAACCTGCCGTACATTATGCCCATCGACGGTGTCCCGCAGCACTTGGTACGCACGCTCACCCGCGCTCAGTTTGAACAACTTACCGACCGCTTGATCCAGGCCACTCTGGAACCCTGCCGCAAGGCCCTCAGCGATGCCGGCTTGAAAACCAGCGAAATCGATGAAGTCATCCTCGTCGGTGGTTCCACCCGTATTCCCGCCATCCAGCAGATTGTAGAAAAATTCTTCGGCAAGGCACCTTCCAAGGGCGTTAACCCCGACGAAGTGGTGGCTGTGGGTGCTGCCATACAAGGCGGTGTGCTCACCGGTGAAATCAACGATGTGTTGCTGCTCGACGTTACTCCGCTTTCACTCGGTATTGAAACGATGGGCGGCGTGATGACCAAGCTCATCGATGCCAACACCACCATCCCGACCAAGAAGAGCGAAGTCTTCTCGACTGCTTCCGACAATCAGCCCGCCGTCACCATCAACGTGTTGCAGGGCGAGCGTCCGATGGCACGCGACAACAAGCAGGTCGGCCAGTTCAACCTCGACGGCATTATGCCCGCACCGCGTGGCGTGCCGCAGATTGAAGTCACCTTCGACATCGACTCCAACGGCATCCTGAAGGTCACAGCCATCGACAAGGCCACGGGCAAGGAACAGCACATCACCATCACCGCTTCCAGCGGCTTGAGCGATGACGAAATCAAGCGTATGAAGGCCGAAGCCGAGGCCAACGCCGATGCCGACAAGAAGGCGAAGGAAGAAATTGACAAGCTGAACCAGGCCGACTCGATGGTTTTCAACACCGAAAAGCAGCTGAAGGAGATTGGCGACAAGATTCCGGCCGACAAGAAGAGTGCGATTGAGGAAGCCGCGAAGCGTTTGAAAGAGGCGCACGATCGCAAGGACATCGCCGCCATCGACACCGAGCTCAATGCTTTGACCAATGCTTGGCAGGCCGCATCGCAGGATATGTACCAGCAGGCGGGACCGCAAGCCGGTGCCGGCCCGCAAGGCAATCCCTTCGGCGGACAGCAGGGCCCGACTGGCGGCAACGCCAACGGTGGCAAAAAAGACGATCCCGACGTGACCGACGTGGACTTTGAGGAGGTGAAATAACGACGAACCGAGTGCAATGCCAAGCTTGCTTGAGCATTGCCGAGGCGAGGAAGTTATTGCGGTTTTGCGCAGCAAAAGCGAACTAACACCGAAATCTCATACTCAAAACGGGTGCTGACAACCAAGTCGGCACCCGTTTTTTTGTTGGCATCAAATATTGACAAAACGCAAAAGAAAGTTCTGTGTTTTTGATTAGCAGAATTAATGGATAGTAGGGAAATTGATTTTACCGAGAAAAAATAGTATTTTTGCAAAACTAAACGACACAAAGCAACATAATGACAGCCACGCTTGATAAAAACGCAAACGATGGGAAACAATTTGAATTTATCTCATAATATACTGAATTTCAAAACCCTGGCAGACAATATAAGGCAGTTGCACAATGAAGCACAAGCGCGGG
This sequence comes from Bacteroidales bacterium, assembly GCA_045627805.1. Taxonomy (GTDB): domain Bacteria; phylum Bacteroidota; class Bacteroidia; order Bacteroidales; family WCHB1-69; genus UBA1756. The sequence continues at coordinate 2,814 of JAZQOJ010000158.1, read as the reverse complement.
CATTAAATGCAGTCAATAAGATGGCTACGTTGCGGAATTGGCTGGTGGGAAAACTTTTTTCATACTTGCTGCAACTACCCGATAAAAAAGTGTTGGAGGATTTTTTTGATTAAACAAAATATTGAAGTGAAATAACCGCCGGAAATCATGTTGGGAAAATGAGTACTTTTGCAACATTAAAATTGAGACCGAAATATGGAAGTAAGTGATTTGCAGAAATTGTTGGACAGACTTGCGTCAATGCCAAAAGAGTCAGAGATAGTGGAGTTTAAAGAGAACTTCCATAGTAAGGAGGAAATCGGTGAAAGATTGTCTGCCTTGTCGAATAGCGCTTGTTTGCAGAAACAGGCGTTTGCATACCTCGTCTTTGGTGTAGAAGATCAAACACATCAAATACACGGAACGACTTTCCGCTCCAAAATGCAGATGGTCGGCAATGAGGAATTGGAAGTATGGCTGTTGAACCGACTGAATCCGAGAATCGATTTCCAAAGTTTCGATTTTGAATACCAACCGAATGTTCATATTGTTCTGTATAAGATTCCAGCTGCCGAGAACATTCCGGTAAAGTTTTTAAATGAAAGTTATGTTCGCATTAATAGTTCTACAAGAAAACTAATCAATTATCCTGAAAAGGAAAAGCAGATTTGGAAAAATGATTTTGTAGATAAGTTTTTGCTTAATGATGCGATGAAAAACTTGTCTCTCACAGACATCGTCAAGTATTTGAGCACGGAAACCTATTTTGATTTGATGGCAATTCCGTATCCTACGACTTTGGAGAATGTAGTACAGCGTTTTAAGGAAGAGAAACTGGTGAGCGAGTATGACGGGCGTTTCGCCATCACCAATTTGGGAGCGTTGTTGTTTGCCAAAAAATTGCAGGATTTCGGCTCCCTTGCGCGCAAAGCTGTCCGCGTAATTAAATATAAAGGAAAAAATAAGATTGAAACAGAACGCGATATGATTGGAAACAAAGGTTATGCTTTAGGATTTACGAGCCTCTTGGAATGGATTAACGGACAGTTGCCGGCCAATGAGGAAATTGGGAGGGCCTTGCGCAGAGAGGTGAGAATGTATCCTGAAATTGCTATCCGTGAACTTGTTGCTAACTGTATCATTCATCAGGATTTTTCTGTTAAAGGTTTTCCAACAATTGAGATATACAGCGACCGGGTAGAAATATCCAATCCAGGACAACCCATCATTCATTCCGACCGCTTCATTGACGAGTATGGAACTCGAAATGAAAAGTTGGCTGATATTATGCGCAGGATGGGTTTCTGCGAGGAAAAGGGGAGCGGATGGGACAAGGCCATAGCCGCTGTTGAATTGTACCAGTTGCCGCCCATCAAGCCATTTGTTCAAGAGAATAGGACTATTGTTACGGTTTTTGCCTATAAAACGCTGAACAATATGAGCAAGGAAGAAAAAGTGAGGGCTTGCTATCAGCACGCTTGTTTGAAATATGTTTCTAACGAAAAAATGACGAACCAGACTTTAAGAGACAGGTTCGGTATTGAAAACCAAAATTATTCTGTTGCTTCTCGCATTATAAGAGAAACCCTGACAGAAAAACTTATTAAGGAAGACAACCCAGATAGCAAATCTCGTAAATATGCTGGATATGTTCCGTTTTGGGCTTGATTTATTTGATGGACATTTAATAATGAGAGAGTATTTGAATAATAATATAATGACTGCTTTTTGATGGCTGACATTATAGCGAAGAAGCACATAGTGAGAAAAATCTTATGTGACGGTTATGTGACAGATAGCCTATGACTGAAAATTAACTACTTGAATATCAACAATATCTTATGTGATGGTTATGTGACAGATAGCCTATAACTAAAAGCTAACTAATTGAAAACCAATGATAACTCATGTGACGGTTATATAACACTAAAAACGACACAAAACAACATAATGACACCCACGCTTGATATAGATAAATCCAACTGGAAGAAAATGTTCTAATAACAAAACCACCTGCTACCCAGAAAATAATTGACTGCATAGAAAACATTTCTTGAAAAGCGTTCTATCACGAGCAAACGAATGGCTTGAATTAGTGAAAAAGAAAACTTAAGACTGTATTTTTGAGAAAAAACGTATTTTTGCAGAATAAAATTGCAATAGGGAATTTCTACTTCTTACATCTTTTTTAATAAGATAACATTGACTCATGAATCAGAATCCAGAGCAGATAGCGCGTGATGTAATTGATGATTTGCTACAGCAGGCTGGTTGGGTAATTCAATCGAAGGCAAAGATTGATTTCTCAGCCGGTTTGGGTGTCGCCGTGCGCGAATATCAAACGGATGCAGGTCCAGCAGATTATGTTCTTTTTATTAACCGAAAACCTGTTGGCATTATTGAGGCGAAACGCGAAGAAGAAGGAGTAAATCTTACAACGGTGGAGGAACAGTCTGTTCGATATGCGAATGCCAAACTGAAATATCTGAACAACGAGCCGTTGGTGTATGTGTATGAAACCACAGGAACGGTCACTCATTTCACCGATTATAGCGATCCGAAGCCACGTAGCCGTGCGGTGTTCGCTTTTCATAAACCAGAAACTATCGCAGAATGGATTCGTAACGGAAGAAGTCTCCGTAGCAGATTGCAGGATTTTCCAATATTGGATGAAACCGGCTTGCGTCCGGCACAGATTAAGGCTGTTGTGAATTTGGAAGAATCTTTCAAAAACAATCGCCCTCGCGCTTTGATACAGATGGCAACGGGCGCAGGAAAGACATTCACGGCAATCACGTTCATTTATCGTCTGCTGAAATTCGCAAAAGCCAAACG
>JAZQOJ010000157.1:0-3748 GCA_045627805.1 Bacteroidales bacterium | reverse complement strand
CATCAACAGTGTCTTTGAGGAGCCGCGCAAGGTGACGCTCCGCTCGCAGGGCAAGGCCTTCTTCTCGGGTGGCAGCCGCTCACTCGTCGCAATGCAAGTTCCCGCCAGCTGCACCGACATATTGTACAGTCTGCGTATTTCCACCAGCCAGAGCGATGTGAGCGCCGACGGCCAGTTCTGCAACAAGGTGACCGAGAAGTATCGCCAAATCAAGTTCTTAGGACTTCCGTTGTACGAGTCGCATAAAACCCGTTCCAACATTTTCCGCGAACTGCTCAACGCCAGCGAGCCCGCCCGCGAGGAAGAGGCGTACTGCAATCTGTACGTTTTCACCGATTCGAAGCAGGCCAAGAGATTTTCCGACGGCGCCGCTGTTTCGGAACTGAAATACAATGTGGACCTTTCCAAGCAGGGAACCCAGTCGTGCAACGACCGAATTTCTACTAATGGAATGAAAACCATCTACTTCGGATTCGAGAACACGCGGATGCGCTACTCCGTTTACTTGTGGCTCGAGTCGGTTGCCACGGTGAAAAAGACGGAATACGTCAAGACGAAGTACGTGCGAGCCGATTAATGTCTGCGCAAATGCGCAACAGGGCGATTGGGCTCCGCCTTCGTTTCCCTCTTTCAATGTTCAATTCTTTGTTCGGGCTACGCTTTCGGCGCGGCTATCCAAACGATGAGATAGGCAAGGCCGCCGCCGCCACAGACCAAAAGCAGGATGAGAAAGATGATGCGCACGACGGTGGGATCCACGTCCAGATATTCTGCGATTCCGCCGCAAACGCCTGCGATCCTCTTGTCGGTAGTGCTCAATGTGAATCTTTTGTATGCCATAATCTTTGAGTTTAATGCTGATTTCAGCTTGCAAAGTTACAATATTTTATCTTATCCGAAATCATAGAAAAACGAAAATTTTTATTCTGCTTTCGCGTTTCGCTTGTGGTTTCCCGATTTTTTTGTATTTTTGCAGCACGAAAAAAGTGGATAGATTTCTAATGATTGCAACCACACAAAAAAATGCTAAACCATCAAAAGTTTACCCTCTTTTTTCGTTGTAACCCATTTATTAACCTCTAATATTTTTATTATGAGCTATCTGTTTACATCTGAATCAGTATCTGAAGGGCATCCAGACAAAGTCTGCGACCAAATTTCAGACGCTCTGCTGGATGCGTTCCTTGCACAGGACCCCCGCTCAAGAGTGGCTTGCGAAACTTTGGTTACTACGGGGTTAGTGGTTTGCGCCGGCGAGGTCGGCACCACTGGCTATGTCTCCATCGACGACGTGGCGCGCCGCGTCATCAGCAAAATCGGCTACACCAAAAGCGACTACCAGTTCGATGCCAAGTCGTGCGCGGTGATGTCCACCATCCATCGCCAGTCGGCCGACATCAACAAGGGCGTTGACCGCGCCGAAGCCGAGAAGCAAGGCGCTGGCGACCAGGGTATTATGTTCGGTTTCGCCTGCCGCGAAACCAAGGACTATATGCCGCTCACCATCGAACTTTCGCACCGACTGATGTTCGAACTGGCCGAAATCCGCCGCGAAGGAAAGGAAATGACTTATCTCCGTCCTGATTCCAAGGCGCAGGTCACCATTGAGTATTCCGATGCCGGAATTCCCCAGCGCATCGACACTGTCGTCATCTCCACTCAGCACGACGAGTTTGACGAGGAAGAGAAAATGCTGGCTCAAATCCGTCACGATGTCCGCAACATTCTGCTTCCGCGCGTCATTGCGAAACTCCCCGCCGAGATCAAGTCCCTGTTCAAGGATGACTACACGCTGCACGTCAATCCTACCGGAAAGTTCGTGATTGGCGGGCCTCACGGCGACTCCGGGCTTACGGGCCGTAAGATTATCGTGGACACGTACGGCGGTCACGGCGCACACGGCGGCGGCGCTTTTTCTGGAAAGGATTCCTCTAAGGTGGACCGCTCGGCCGCATACGCCGCTCGGCACATCGCCAAGAATATGGTTGCCGCTGGACTGTGCGACAAGGTGCTGGTGCAAATCGCCTACGCCATCGGCGAGGCGGAACCTGTCGGATTCTATGTGAATACTTACGGAACTGCGAAAGTTGACCTCTCCGACGGCGAGATTGCGAAGAAGGTCAAGGCCATCTATCCGCTCACACCTTACGCCATCATCAACCGTTTCCAACTCACCAACCCGATTTTCGAGCCCACCGCGTCGTATGGTCATTTCGGCCGCGATCCCTACGAGAAAGAGGTGGAGGTGTTTTACCGCGACGGCAGCACCTACGAAAGGGATGGGAAGATTTTCAAGAAAGTGACGTTCTTCGCGTGGGAGAAGCTGGATTTGGTTGACGAGATTCGTTCCAAGTTAATGTAATCCATTGCAAAAACAAAAAACCCCGCTTTTATGCGGCGTTTTTTGTTGGGTTGCGGAGGTTATCACCCCATTATCTCCATCCATTCCCACTCCTTCTCCTCGATTGTTTTCTGCAACTTCTCGTATTCGGCGTATAGCTCGCCCGATGCGATCTCTTTCGCGAACTGCTCTGGCATCGCCATTTTCACCTCGATCTCGTCTTTCTTCTGGGTGAGCGCGGCAATCTCTTCCTCAATCTTCCGGGCGCGGTTCTCCTTTTTGCGCTGCGCTGCCTCCTTTGCCTTCTTCTGCTCGTAATTCTCTTTGTTGGTGCTTACGGGCTTGCTGGCCGTTGCGGCTCCGGACCCGCCGGCGGGCTTCGCCGCCGCTTGCAAGGCGTTGAAGGAGTCGATTTTTTTCTTCTCCAGAAAGTCGTAAACGTCGCCGAGATAGGTTTTCAGCGCGTGGTCCCTGAACTCGAACACTTTCGTGCTCAGCCCCTGTAGGAAGTCGCGGTCGTGCGATACCAGAATCATACTGCCCTCGTATTGCAGCAGGGCGTTCTTGAGCACGTCCTTCGACTGCATATCCAGGTGGTTGGTCGGCTGGTCGAGGATGAGCAGGTTGAAGGGGGAGAGCAGCAGCTTGGCGAGTGCGAGCCGCGATTTCTCGCCGCCCGAAAGCACGCTCACCTTTTTCTCGGTGTCTTCGGTCGAGAAAAGGAAACTGCCTAATATCGTGCGGATGCGCGGGCGGATGTCGCCGACGGCTATTTCGTCGATCGTTTCAAAAACGGTCTTGTTCGGATTCAACAGAAGCGCCTGGTTCTGAGCGTAGTAGCCGATCACAACTTCGTGCCCCAGCTTCACTTCGCCTTGCAAGGGCGACAACTCGCCCACGATGGCCTTCACCATAGTGGACTTGCCTTCCCCGTTGCGCCCCACAAACGCCACGCGCTCGCCGCGCTCCAAGTGGAAGTCGATGTCCTTCAGCACTTCCAGGTTCCCGTAGCCCAGCGTCAGGTGCTCGGTCTCCACGGTGATGCGGCCGGAGTGCGGCGCCGGAGGAAACCGGAACGAGATGTGCGAGTTGTCGATGTCGTCAACCTCGATCTTGTCCATCTTGTCGAGCAGCTTGATGCGGCTCTGCACTTGTTTGGCCTTCGTCGCCTTGTAACGGAAACGCTCAATGAATTTCTCTATCTGCGCGATTTCCTTCTGCTGGTTCTCGTACGCGTTCTGCTGCGCCTCAACGCGTTCCAGCCGCTGCTGTACGTAGTTGGAGTAACTGCACTTGTAGTCTTGTATGTTGCCGAAGGTGATTTCCACCGTGCGGTTCGTCACGTGGTTGAGGAAGGCGCGGTCGTGCGACACCAGTATCAGCGCGCCGTCGTAGGTGGCCAGGTAG
>JAZQOJ010000156.1:0-29256 GCA_045627805.1 Bacteroidales bacterium | reverse complement strand
CCCAGCGGCTTTGCTCTTGTTGTTTTTGTTCAATGCGTCCTTGCTGTCCTTGAAGTCCTGCTCAATCTGCTTCTGCAGTTTCTCCGTGTCGGTCAACTTGTTGGGTTCCTCCAATTCTTTGTTCAGCTTTTGCAACTCGTTGAGCTCTTTTTTTATCTCATTATATTGATTTTCAATATTTTGTTGTTTCTTCAGTAACTCCTCTTTGGTCAGCGCCTTGGTGTCGGTTTCTTTGGAAAGCGCTTTCTGCTCGTCGGCCAGTTTTTTAGTCTTGTCAATGATGTCGTTGTATTTCTTCTCGAATTCCAATTGTTTGAAAAGTTCGAGTTGCTGGTCGAGCGATTTGTTGAGTTCCTCGGTGTTGGTTTTCATCTGCTTCATCTCTTTCTGCACATCGTCCTTGTTCTGAAGCTGTTCCATCATTTTCTGCATTTTTTCATACATCTCCTTGATTTCGTCGGAGAGCACGTCCTGGAAGCGTTTTTCCAGCTCTTGTTGCTTTTTCATCAAGCTTTCTGGAACGTCTTTGAACTGGTCTTCCATCATTTTCTGCTGATCCTGCGATTGTTTCATCTCGTCAATCTGCTTTTTCAGCTCCTCGTACTTCTGGGTCAGTTCTTCCAATTTCTTTTTGTCTTGCCACGAAAGTTCTTTGTTTTGCAGCATTTGCTGTTCCAATTTGGCGAGGTCTTTCAAAATGTCTTTTGAGTCGTCAATCAGTTCCTGAAGGTCTTTCTTGGTCTGATTGTTGTTTTGTTCAATCTCTTTGTCGATTTCTTCTTCGGTTTTCACTCGATAGGTCTCGGAGGAGGAGCGGGCCGATTTTGCTCCGTTAACTCCATCATTGTCAAATACTTCAAAGAAATAGTCAACGCGGTAGCCAGGGTCAAGTTGGAGCAATCCGGCATCAAAGTAGTAATAGAAGTCCTGAACGGTGAGTTGCGGGTTGATGTCGATGTTCACCACTTTGTTTTTCTCCAGCACGTTGTCGTCTTTGTCGTATTTGGTGTAAACGAATCTGACTTTCGAGAAGCCGTAGTCGTCTTTGATGCTGCCTTTGAAGTAGATTCGGTCGGGCAGTACGGAGTCGGCCTGGCTGGCCACGCTGATTTCCGGATATTGGTCGGGAATCACGTTGATGTTGTGCTTGAGCGTGTCGTGGCTGGCGCAGAACTGGTTGCGGTTTGAGATTTCGTACGGGAACGATGCGCGTGCGGTTTTGGTTATCTTGTAAACATCTTTTTCGGAAGTGATTTTTTCTGTTTTTTCAGGCAGAATGAACGAGAGGTCGCGGGTGTTTTTGGTGTAAAATGCCCAGGTGATTTGAGTTCCGTCGGGGATGGTCGCGTCACCGTTGTTCTCAATCACTTCATCGTTTTTGTGCAAGTAGGCGGGATAGTGGAGCGTCATTGAGAAGCTGATGATGACGGGCTTGGGCAAAACTTCCAGCGTGAAGTCAGCCGATTTCACCTCGTCGGTGAAGAGGTGGAACTGGGTGTTCGCCTGCGGATTTTTGAACGTGTACGAGAAGTTGGTGTTATCGGATTTCGCCAGCTGGTAGGTTTTGTTTCCGAAAGCGATGAACACTTTTTGCGGGGTTTCGTCGCCGGAAACTTTCACGCGCAGCACGAATTCCTCGTTCTGGAAAGTGGAGAGTTCCGCATTCTGCACCTCAAAGGAGTAGGGCGCGGGTTTCTCGTAAGTTTGGTCGTAGTGGATGATGCGCTCCGACGACTGCGTGAAAATCTCGCTTTTCGTGGTGAGAATGACGGCGAAAAGCAGAACTGGGATGAGCGCCCATCTTCCGAAGTGAGCCGTTTTCTTGAAGTTGATGGCTTTGGTAAAGGGGAAGGGGCGGATGTGGTCAATCTTGGTGTCGATGGCGGCCGCCAATAGTTCGGTACTCTTGCAGTCGCCTTCTTCCAACATTTTCTCTAATTGAAAGACATTCAATAATTTATCATCAATTTCGGGAAAATGTTTTCCGATAATGTCGGCGATTTGCTCTTTGGATAGTTGCTTTCCGAGACCGCAGATTTTGGCTAATGGAATGATGATGTAGGCGATGAGTGTCGCGGTAAAGAGGGCGAGGTACGAGAAGAATAGCACGCTGCGCACGGTGCTGTTGAAGTAGGAAAAATATTCCAGCACAGCGTAAATGATGAATACGAGCAGCGTGATGAGCAAAAACAGCAAAGCCCCGCGCAAGAGTTTGTTGAGGTAGAATTTGCGTACGAATTCCCGTACTTTTTCGTTGATGTAGGCCTGGTTAGTCGTCATTTTCTGGATTGTCGATGCGCCATTTCACGTTGTAGAATCCCTGATTCTGTTTTTTGAAATAGCTTAAAAGCATTTTGTTTTTACCGTAAAGTTTGTTGAGGAAGAAATATCTCTTCAATCCTTTTTGCATCTTATTGATTTTCTTTCTCTTTGAAAAAATCTTGGCAAGGTGTGAAGGCCTCTTGTCGTTGGAAGCGAGTTCCAATTCGGTGTGCAGGATTTCTGAAATGGGAATCTGCACGGGACAGATTTGGTCGCAGTTGCCACACAAAGTCGTGCTTTTCCTCAGATTTTCAGCGTTTTGGGGCTGTCCGCCGCAGTTGGCGCGCACTAAGCCAATGGGACTGTTTTCTCTTGTGAACTGATAAACCGGACAAACAGTTTTGCAGAGCCCGCAATCAATGCAGTACAGCGCTTTTCGTAACGTGCTGTTCTGCATAATTTTGGAAATCCCGTTGTCTAAAAGGAAGATGGAAATTTCTACGTTTTCGGGATTGTATTGTCCCAAGGCGAATTGCGCCTTGTTTTGTTCAATGCGTTTGAAGGGAGTGTTGATGAATTTGATGTCGTCGGGGAGAAATTGGTTGGTTTGAAAGAGGGAACGCAGGTATAAAATGGTTTCCAATTCCGATAATTTATTTATCAATTTATTGATATCCAATATGATAAATATTTTTTTAACGGAATTGAAGCAACTTTTGCATTTTTTGTTCAATAGCACGAGAGTGCCGCTTTCCACTACGCCGAAGTCGGCTTCCGTAATGAGCACGGCTGCCTGTTGCTTTCCGCTTTCCACGTCAAAGGTGCCCACTTTCTTGATGATCTTGTGGTCGTTCAGTTCGTCAGGAATGCGTGGCAAGTCAAAGCAGACTTTGTTGGAAAGCTGAGAGGGGAGGAGTCGGGTGATGAGCCAGGTGAGGTCCTGTTCGGAGGCGGCCCAGAACACATTGAAGTTCTTCGCCAGCATATTCTTCTCGAACACACTGAGTTTGTTGTGCATATTCTCAATGTAGTCGTGGCGAGCTGTGGCGACGCGGGCGCGGATGAATTCGAATTCAGCGATTTGGGAAATTTCCATAGTGCTAAAGGTTGATTTTGCTGACTCTTCTCTCGTGGCGGCCTCCCTCGAAATCGGTGCTGAAGAAGGTGTCGATGAGGGAGAAGGCGGTTTCGGTCTCAATGAATCGGGCCGGAAGCACAATCACGTTGGCATTGTTGTGCTGGCGGGCGAGTGCGGCGATGTCGCGGTTCCACGAGAGTGCGGCGCGCACACCGGCGTGCTTGTTGGCCGTGATGGCCACGCCATTGCCCGTTCCGCAAATCAAAATGCCCATCGCACCTTCGTGCGCCGCAACCGCATTGGCCAGCGGATGCGCAAAGTCCGGATAATCACAACTTTCCGTTGAATGTGTGCCGAAGTCCTCAAATTCAAAGCGGCCAGCATAGTGCTGCTTGATGGATTCTTTCAATTCGTATCCTGCGTGGTCTGAGGCGATATATACTTTCATAAATTTTCTTGTTTTGTCAGTCTATTTTCTTGTTTTCAGTTTTCTCGTTTCTTGCTGATTACTAGTGCTCAATCATCACTTTTCTTACTACAGTCGCTCCTGCCGCATTCACAATGCGCAACAGGTAGATGCCGTTGGAAAGAGCGCTCACGTTGAGCGTGGCGTGACCGCCAACAAGTTCGGTTTGCGCAACTTTTTCACCCAGCGCGGTGTAAAGTGCAACTTCAGCGTTTTCAGCATTTTCAATGTGCAAGGTTCCGCTCACTGGATTGGGGAAGATGCGTAGGGCTTGCGTGTCAAAGCCGTCAATGCCGTTTTCAAAGTTGTCATTGCCGTTTTCAGTTTGAGCATTTACAATGTTGGAGAGAGCCGACTCTCCGCCGTTGCAGATGGCGCGTACCGCATACGCGTAGTTGATTCCAATCTCCACATTGTTGTCGGTGTAATAATTGTTGCTTGTCGTTGTCAGAATGGCATTGTTGCGGTAGATTTTGTAGGAAATGGCATTCGGAATGCTTTCCCATACCAGACTGATGTTGTTGGGACTGCAAGCGGTGGTCAGCCCGGTCGGTGCGTCGCAGGGCTCCTCAACCGGCGTTCCCACGGTGACACATTCGGTGGTGGCTTCCGACTCGAAGCCGCTTCCGCAGTTCACTTTCAGACTGTAGCAGTGAGTGCCTTCCGTTACATTGTGGTCAATGTAGTTGCCCCCGAAAATGTCGGAGGCAATCAGTTCGCCATCTCTGTAGAGATTGTAATGGTTCCCGTTGCCCACTTCGCCTACGATGGAGATGTCGTCCACGCAGAAAATGTATTGGTCGTTGGAAACGCAATGGATAGCGACGTATTTCGCTTCGGCGGGAACGGTATAACTGTATTCGGTCCAAGCAGCGGTTGTGGTAACTTGGTTGCTCAGGTTCGTGAAGTTGTTGGCATTGGTGCCAGAAGTGGAGTAGGCGACATAGAATTGCTCTGCGGAATAGTTGGATGAGGCGGAACGGGCATAGAAGGAGAAGGTGAAAGGAGATCCGAAGTTGAGTTCCGGACTGATGAGCCAGTCGTCGTTTTGCACGGCTGTCTGGTACCAGCTGCTGCCGCTTGTGCCGTACGCGTCACCGAAATATTTGTGTCCGGAATGGGCGGTCACGTTGAGCCCTGCTATCTGGCTGTCATCCAATACGATGAAGGCCATCGGACTGCCTTCGTTGGTGAAGTTGAAGCCGCTGAATGAGCCAGTGGAAGCGCCGTCGCCGTCAATGTAGCTCCAGCCGATTGTGCCGGGTGAATTGATGGTCCCGTAGGTGTGACCCTCCACGTCGTCGGTGTAAGTGACGGTTTCAATGGTCGAATTGTCGTCCCAGGAAAGTATTACGTCTTCTCCTGAAACAGTAGCAACAAGCCCGGTGGGCGCGGTGCAGTCGCTGCCGATGGCGGTGAGCTGGAAACTGCCGGTCCAGCTGTCGGCGCCGCAAGTGGCCGTGAAGTCGATATCGAAAACGTGGCCGGTTTCAACATCATTGTCAATCGACAGCTGGAAGCCGTTGTTGGCGGTCGCGGTGCCGCCATTGGCTGCCATCGTGCCGAAACTTTCGGTGGCATCCAGAAATGAGAGCATCGGGTCGTCGCACGTCAAAGTCACGTTGGTGTTGCCGGTTGTGGCTTCGCCGCCAATGTTTTGCAATGTCAAACTGAGGTATGGCTGTTGTCCGAATTCCACGATTTCGGGAGTGTAATCGTCCAAAACGAGATAGGGGATGTTATTCGGAGTGCATTGGATGGTTTCATAGATGGTGGTCGTGTTGAAAGCTGTAACCACGAGCAACACGTCGCCGGCCAAGAAGTTGTGTTCGATAGAAACCTGGCCCGCCGCATCGGTGTAAGCGCTGAGGTATTCTCCGTTTTGTGAAATGCAAACGAGTGCGTCCGCAACGGGCTGTCCGTTGGCAGTGATGGTGGTGGTGAAAGGAACACCCATCATCAGATTGGCTGATGTATGGGAGATTGCGTCAGGTTGCTTGGTGCGGAGTTGCAAAGAGGCGTCGCCGAAAGTGGTCCAGGTGCGGAAGGTCTCCAGGTCGCTGGAAGTGCTGCTCTCCGTGAGTGCGAGGTTGAAGGCGTTTACTACAATGGAGCCCCAGTGAGTGCGTTGTTCGTTCGTGTTGATGCCGCTCTGCCCACTGTATTGCGTGTAGTCGAAACCGCCGACGAGGATGTCGTAGAAGTAGTCCTGCCCGCGCTGCGGCGGTGTCCAGGGCTGGTTGATGGTTGACATCAGCGTGACCACCGCGCCGCCGTTCTCCTTTTTCAGCCAGGCCTCGGCGAAACAGTCACCGTCACTGCGGTTGAACTTGCCGTTCACACACGCGACGGCCACCACGAAGGGAAGTTTGTCGCCGTTGGTTGACGAATTGACGTTGCTGTTGCTGTAATTGGTTGTCACAAAGTAAGTCTCATCGCCGTGACCGCAGTAGGCAATGGTGGATGCGCCTGCATTGACGTGGCTCGCCAAAGTGCTGGCGGAAGCGCTGTTGCCATAATTCCCCTTTTCCGTGTCGTAAGTGAAGGGGTCTAACCTTTCGCTATAGATTCGCTGGATGTGTGTGTAGTCGATTTCGTTGTCATCGCCGGAGCCGGAACCTTCCGATGAACCGATGCCGATGAAGGTTTCGCGCCAGCCGGCTTCCATATTGGGATTCTTTTCATAGTTCACCGCTTTTCTGACTTGCACCAATGCCTGTGCGTTGGAAGAGCAGGAGAATCGTCCGATGGTGATGTCGGGGAAGTTGTCGCTGCCCGCCACACAGCCCATCTTCGGGTCTGCCGGCGCCGTCTCTCCGTTGCTCGAGATGGTGTTGGACTTGATGTCATCCCAGTCGCCGAAAAGTTGAACGTAGAAGAGGTTGGGGTTCTCGCCGTAGGCGGTCGCAATGGTGCTGGTCACGTTGGCTCCGTTGGAAACCACCTGCTTGGACACATTGTATCCCATTTCTTTTTTCCAAAGGATGAAAGTGTCGGCTGCGGCTTCGTATGCCTGAGGCGTGAGCACAAGGATGTCGCCCTTCTCACCTTGAGAAAGCGCATCGCGTTTGGGCTCGTAATTCAAAAAGATACTTTGATACATTCCCACGGCTTCCTTTACGGGCGTGGCGTTGATGCGGGTCAGAGGGTTGGTGGCAGGCTGGGTGTTCTCGCGCAAGGTCACAACAACCTTGCTGTAGAAAGTTACCGTGTTGTTGAGTGCGTTGTAGTGGAAAGGGTAGAAGCGGATGGAGGTACCGCGCACGTCGCGCACGATGTAGGGAGACTCAATAGTGGCGATGTCTGCCGGGTAGTTGGCCGTCAGCAGGGAGGCCGGGTCAACCGTGTAGGGAATGTCGCTCGGATTCTGATTGCGGTAGATGACACCACGCGAGGGTACCAGCGGATGTTCCAGTTGGATGGTTTGGGTGCTGATGGGCGTCACTTCAATGTCCACGTCTTTGTCGGCAGGAAGTTGCAAGGCCGCACTCACGTAAGGCAGTTCAGGCCACCCTTGTTTCTGGGTTGTAGTGCTTGAGGAAATATCTATTTTATTGTAAATCACGCCATTGTGCGTAACCTCTTCTTTGGTCGCATTGAGAATTTCAAAGGTTACCTCGTACACGCCCGGTTGGGGTTGTGCGAAGGAGGTGCGAAAAGGTTGTGTGCCATTGCGTTGTGTGAAACCTTGTGAGAAAGATATTAATGTGCAGAAAATCAACAAGATAGATAATAAAATATTTTTCATAGTATATATTATATTAAGCTCGCAAAGTTACACAAAAAAACAAAATCTCCGCCGTTTTTTTTACTGCGGCGGAGATTTTATTTAGCGAAAATAGGTTTTACTCGACGTAATAGGTCGTGCGCATATTAATAGTGGCGCATTTTGTTTTGGATGAGGTGTTGAAGGTGCCTCCCCAAGTGTAGTCTTCGTCAGATGAGTTGGGCGCTGTAATCTGGAACACACCCATACTGGCGTTCTTCAACTTTCCGAGTTTCCCGCCCGCATTCTGAGAGATGGCTTCCGCACGGTTCCGTGCATCTTTTGCCGCAGCCGCCAGCATCTCAATCTTCAAATCACTCAGTTTTGTGTAGTAGTAGCTGGGCTCATTCGATTGAATCACAATGCCTTGGTCTAACAACTCAACGATGTCCTTGTACAATGTCTCAATCGCTGCAATGTTTTTCGACTCAATGCGCACGGTTTGAGTGAGAAGGTAACCCTTGAAAATGTAGCGCGAGTGTCCAGTGGCGTTATCGTATTCGTAGTCGGTTTCGCGATTGTTGCTGATGGCTTTGAAAGCCACATCCTTGTCGCTGATACCTTTTTCGGTGAGGTATTTTTTCACAATCTCGTTTTGCTTCTTCAACTGCTCGTATCCCGCCTTCATATCCATATTGAGCACGGAGTAATTGAAACTGTAAACAATAAGGTCTGATTCGAATTCCTTTTCGGCTAAACCTACTACGGAAACGGTTTTCTGTGGACCTTTGGCTTTGAAGAATGATACGCCTAAGGCAAGACTGCCTAAAACGAAACAGATACCAAAAATGCAACTGATGATGATTTTTGCTTTCGTTGACATAGCTGTAATTTTTTTGTGAATGATTTGGAAAAAATTTAATAAAAAATTTAATATGAAACGGAACGTATTGTTCTAAAATTGTTGTGCCGTTAAAAAATTTTTTTTCTTGCTTTTTAATGGCCTATTTGTCCTTCAACTTTTTGTATATGAATGTTTTCTAAACAATAATTTGGGCGGCTTAACGTTTAATCTGGTTGTAATTGACGATTATGAACTTATACGCTCAGAAAAAACGTTGGAAGTGGCTCCTTTTCGTATCGGCTGCCTTGGTTTTTGTTGCGATTCTGTATTACTCGAATCTTCTTTTGAAAGACATCGCACGCGAGGAACGTCAGAAAGTAACCTTGTGGGCGGAGGCGATTCGGCACAAGGCCCAGCTGGTGGATTCTACTACCGCCTTTTTCAACGAGATTAAAGTGGAAGAAGGAAAACGTGCCGCTCAACTGGCAAAAGTGATGCAAAAAGTTTATTCCGCTTCTTTGGATGAGGATCTGACTTTTTATGTCGATATGTTGCAAGACAACAAAACCATTCCACTTATTCTTACCAAGCCAAATGGGGATATTGATATAACGGTGAATGTTACCAACGATATCGCCCAAATGCACAATGTCGCTGAATTGGGCGACACTCTCCAGACATTCGAGCGCATTGACCTGAAATTTGGTCCGTACGTCGGTCGGCGGTATGTCTATTTCCAGCAATCCAAGATTTATACCGATATGCGTTCCACCTTGGAGCAATTGCAAGAGTCGTTTTTCAAAGAGGTGGTGGTCAATACGGCATCCATCCCGGTGATTATAACCGACAGCACCCAGCAGCAGGTGATTATCTGTGGCAATATCGACAGCACGCAGCAATTGACAGGTAAACATTTGGCAGAATTGATCAAAACAATGAGAAGCCAAAATGAACCTATTGAGATTTTACTTCCCGATCACGGCACTTGCTATGTGTTTTATGAGGAGTCGCCTGTTCTTACAAGATTGCGCTATTTTCCTTATATTCAGTTATTTATCATTCTTGTTTTTGTGGTCATCGCTTATCTGTTGTTCAGTTTTGCCCGCCGTTCCGAGCAGAATCGCGTCTGGGTGGGTATGTCAAAAGAGACCGCTCATCAGTTAGGCACTCCCATTTCCTCATTGATGGCCTGGACTGAATTGCTGCGCGAGAGCGAGGTTGATCCGTCCATCGTGGAGGAAATGAACAAGGACGTATCTCGTCTGGAAACCATCGCTCAGCGTTTCTCGAAGATTGGCTCCGTTCCGGAGTTGCACGAAGAAGATCTGGTAGAGGTCATCCAAAAATTCTCATCCTATCTTAAAACCCGTATCTCTTCCAAGGCCGTTATCAGTTTTGATGCGTCAAAATATCAAAGTATTAAGTTGCCTATCAACCGTTATTTGTTTGAATGGGTGATTGAAAACCTCTGCAAAAACTCGGTTGACGCAATGGAAGGTTCTGGCAACATCACGATTTCCATTGTGGAAGAGCCGCGTCACGTTCACGTGGACATTGCCGACACGGGAAAAGGAATCCCACAGAAAAAGCAGAAAACCATTTTCAATCCTGGATATACTTCCAAAAGCCGTGGTTGGGGACTTGGCCTTACTTTGGCGAAACGTATCATTAAAGAGTACCACAGGGGTAAACTTTTTGTGAAAGAGTCGGTTTTGGGTAAGGGCACTACGATGCGCATTACCTTGAATCGTTAACCAAGGAGTGTTGCAAGTTATTTTAACTCAACTTTCGCAAGCTGCTATTTTTTCGTTATAATGGCGTCTTGCGACTTTTGACTTACGACTTTTCCAATCAAAATTGGAAATCCAATGCCCATCCATTCATTCTCTTTGTTCTATTTGTTCTCTTTTCTCAAGTCTTAAGTCTCAAGTCCTAAGTCTTTTATAATCACATAACTAACTTGCGAAACTTGAATCATTGTAATACAATACTTTTTACAATATTCCCTTGCAAATGCTCATTGAGAATCTCAATGTGCTGGCTCCTTTGGTTCAATAACTCGAAACGCAGTCCCGCATTGGCCGTTTTGATGTACAAATTCCCATTCTCACTTTTGATTTGCAGAATGTCTTTTCTACAGTTTTCTGGCACAAACAATTCCAAGTACAAGTCCTTCGCAGAACGCGCCTTGAATTCATCTTCCCGATGATTCTGGCTCAAAAACTGTTGCAGGATTTCTGAAAGGGGAAGGTCGTTCATATTTCTTTTGTAAGCAGCAATCATAACGTAGTTTTTTGAGTGTTATTTTTAGTTGATGTGAAAAATTATTTGAGCGCGAATCTCGCTTTTTCGGTTGCCTTTTATTTGCGAAGGTCCACTTCCAATCGTGTTCCGGTCGTCGTAGAATGTTTGTGAAAGGCGAAGCTGAATGTCGAAAAAAGCGTGGCCATAGTTGAGCACCCCATAGTAACGGATGCCTTTCCCGTAGTAGCTGGCAATAGTGAACGCATAGAGCAAATCGCTTTCGTAAGCATATATTCTCTCATTGTAAGTATCCGTGTTGAAAAATGCGATACGGCAATTGATTCCAAGGTCAATTCGCTCAAATCGGAGCATTATGTCTTGGAAAAAAAGTATTCCGAGGGCAGGGGAGTCGCGACTGTGCCCTTGAAAAATGCAGTCGCCTTCCGTCTTGAGTGTCAGCCAGGAAGTGGGCAGGCAACTGAAAACGCAACGTAATTTGTGTTTGGTGATGTCTGCAACAGATTGATAGTAATCGCAGTTTTTGGTGTTGGCCGCCACATTGTAAAACTGGTATTTCATCAGAATGGAAAGATTTCGAGAAACATTCCATTCGAGTTTGGCGCCCCAGTCGAAACCGCATCCTGGCTGGTCAATTTGGTACTTGAGCCAGGAATAGTGGTAAACGTCCGCATTCGTACTTAGGATGAGGCGGCGCGTTAAGGCAAAGTCCATCGCAGTGTAAAGCCCTAACTCATCATTGCACCCGCTGCTCGCTGCAAATGCGGAGGCGTGCGTCGCCACATATTGCCTCCCATAGTAACGGAAAAGTGCCGACATTTTGCATCTTGGCATCACATCCCAAACCACTCCTTGCAAAATGCCAGCACCCCATTCCCGATTGTGACCACTTGCACCGATTTCACCAAAAAGGATGCTATTTCGCACAATCAGTTTGTAGTCAGCGCCCAGATTGAGTAGAGAACTTCCTGAAAATCCGTATCTTTTGTAGGCATTTCCACTTTTGGCAATGGGGATGCTGAAAAGAGTTCCTAATGCGGTGATCCCGCACTCGAAAATCCGTTTTTTGATTTGAAAATGCCCTCCGAAAAGATGTTCTGCCACTTTTTTCCGGTTCCCTATTTCCGATGAGGTGCGGTGGTAGCCCGTGTTCATTAGCGAGCCCTCAAAAACAGGATTCCCGATGCTGTCGATTCCCACTTCCCCATCATAGAAGTTGTGAGAGTAGAATAGTGTGCCAGAATAGGAAGAATTGCCTAAAACTACGGCCGTCCCGCGAAAGTTGGTGCTTTCGTTCATAGGCGCAGTCGCTCGCAGCAGAACGGGAAAGCGCCGTATCGCCGCCGCTCCGCCTCCTTTGCTCCCCATCGCCCGTCCGCCTATCACAAGACCTTGTCCAAAAGATAAATTGTAATCTCCTATTACACAATGTTTTAGTATTCCAATATCTTTGGTCTGAAGAAAGAAAGCGTAATGATCAAACCCTTTTTTTTGAGCCCCCCGAAAGAATTGTTCGCCAGCATCTTTCTCTCCACATAGTGCCAACGAAAAGTGCTCTCCCGATTGAAAGGAGTATTTGAAAGTGAGGTGCATAGGATTCCCTGCGTATCCATTTTGTGCTGAACGGTCATAACCTGCCTGTCGTTCCAGTATTTGTCCATACCGCAAAAGCAACGTGTTTCTTGACTTTTTGAAAAAACGTTCAAACCAATTCTTCCCTCGCTCAGCTGGTTTCGCTTCCACAAGATTCCAAATTTTCTTCACATAAGTGCGGTCAAATCCTTCTACTGCAGCTAATTCATAAATGGTAGCCAACTCTCCGTAAACTTCAATGTAAAGTTGCAATTGATAGTATTGGTAATCGTTCATTCCCAACAGCCGGTACGCCACTTCGGCCTCCAATTGATTTAGATTGACTTTCCGATCCCTGTATTCCAAAAGGAAGTCGATTTCTTCAATAAAGTCAGCGGATTCGGCTTCATCGGTGAGTTGCTCTTCCAAAGTTTCAAAGAGCTGTTCTTCCCAATTGATAGCAGAACCAATACTGTCGGTTTGCGCTTCCAGTAGAAAGGGGAGTATGAGTAGTAATAGTGTTGTTATTTTCTTCATTTTCAATGTCTTATAGTAAAAATTGAAGGTCTGCTCCCAATATGGGACCGATGGCAGGTCGGTATTGGCAATGAGCACCAACTATGAATCTCTGGAGGTGCGCATTGATGTTGATTTGCACGAGGGGTTCTGGAAAACCAACCATTGTGTTTAGGAAGATTTTTTTCAATTTGACCACCGTTCCCAAGCCGATGGCGATTCGGCTTTTTAGTTCTTGTTGTACGAGTGCGAAGAGAAGTAAGTCCTTCCCTACAAAATATTGAAAGTCAAATCGGAATTGCATTGGCAACCTTGTGCTTCCAGTAATTCCGCGATGAAGGGCAGCCGGATTGTAGCAAGAAAAACCGAGACCAAATTTTTTCCCGATGGAGGCATACAATGATAGGTCAAAAGTGATGGAATGCGTGGCCTGATACCCTTCGGCGTGGGTCATCAGATAGTAGAACCGGGTAGAGGCAGCGAAATGCTGTCCAAAACTTCGGGCATACCCCACATTGGCCTCCAATTCTCCAAAACGATTGTAGCCCAGATGATGGCACGAAAGCAGAAAACTGTTGT
Organism: Bacteroidales bacterium; assembly: GCA_045627805.1. Taxonomy (GTDB): domain Bacteria; phylum Bacteroidota; class Bacteroidia; order Bacteroidales; family WCHB1-69; genus UBA1756. The sequence continues at coordinate 15,971 of JAZQOJ010000156.1, read as the reverse complement.
GACGAAATCGGAAGACCGTACCTAAATGGGCTTCCGTCAATTCTTTGATACAGAATCTATTGGAAACTGAAATATGGAGGATGGAGTTCCTGAAAAGATGGGCGGCCGCGCCATTGTCTGTTATCAGCATCAACCCCAAATAATGAGATAAGGAAAAATCGTTTCGCAGTTGAGACACTGATACGGAATCCGACTGGGCAAAAACCGACCTGCCCAATAGAATAAAAAGCAGAAATCCAGCAAGGAGTTTGTTACGAGTCATAGGAGTCCATTTGAGTAACGCAAAGATACTGCAAGTGAACCCCCGATTTCAATAATTGTTGAAAATAAAATTATTTTTCAATTAAATAATTGAAAATAAGTAATTTATGAAAGTAAATTAATGATTTTGGATTGTTTATAAACCCGAAATTTACTTTTTGAATACAATCCAATTGGAGGCAAATCGCGTAGGAATGGCATTGGTCGTCACTCTTTTGTTGGAGTTGGATCTGTATGAGGAGTGGCTCCAGCCCCCCATATCCAGGTTGATGGCATTGTCGAAACCATAATCCACTAAGTAACTTACGAATTGAGCGTATGAAACCGCCTCTTTGGATTCCGCAATGCAAAGTCGCCCGTCTTTTTCGCACAATGCGCGGAAGACATAGTCTTTTTTAATCCAGAATGTTTTTTTCTGCTCATTGGCATACATTACCTTATGATTCAGTATCACAATGACTTGGCAGAATCCCATACCGTGATTTTGAGCGGCTTTTTCAAGGTCGGCCTGATTGGCCATAGCAAAGTGTCCCTTCCCATTGTAATAGGTGAAAACGCCGTTGCAAATGGGTTCTGCCGACCCCTTGAAAAGTTGTCCGTTGCTTACGTGGTTGCAACGTATATTATCGTGACAGAAATATTTAAGACATTTTGCGGTGAAGGCCGCTGCCCCACAAAACAGAATGTCGTCGCTTGCGGGAACGCATTTCCCGCAAACTAGGTCCAAAGTGGAAAAATTTGGATAAAAAACCAGCAGATTTTCTTGCTCGTCGATGCGCATATTGAGCGTTTCTTGTGCGAAATTCTGTCCTGAAAAACAGAATATCAGGGCAAAAAAACAGCCAATCCCGATTCTTATTTGATGAAAAAACATACTTTTTTTTAGAAATCCTCATCGTTGTCGCCGTAAAGGCTCTTCACGAAATCAATTTGTCGGCGGTCGCGTTTGGTGGGTCTTCCTTCCCCGCGGTCGCGGTGTTCAAACCTCATATTCAGCATCTTAACGCGCTCGTATTCCTCTGGCGGCGTGAGGTCGGTGTAGTACTGCGGCACCAGCGCAGCTCCCACTCGGCTTTTCGGCGCGTCAATCACTTGCACCGTCTTCTGCAATTGCCCCAAATGGACTTCGAAAATGTCGCCCACCTTCACCTCTTTCGACGGTTTCACGTTGCCGCCAGCCAGTTTCACTTTTCCCGCATTGCAGGCCTCCGTCGCCATTGAGCGCGTCTTGAACAGACGAACATCCCAAAGCCATTTGTCGATTCTGATTTTGTCCATTTTATGAAAACAAGGGCAGGACGAACGTTGCCGCCCTGCCCCAAAAATTAAGAGTTCTTTAATTCTCTTGCGTGTAATGTGTTGAGCATCAGGCAGGTCATAGTCATCGGACCCACGCCTCCGGGCACGGGCGTGATGGCTTCGCACTTGGGCGAAACCTCGTCGTAATTCACGTCCCCGCAAATGCGGTAGCCCTTGTCGCTGTTGTTGGGCAGACGATGGATGCCGATGTCGATGACGGTGGCGCCGGGCTTGATGTAGTCGGCGGTAATCATTTCGGGCTGCCCGATGGCCACGAGCAGAATGTCGGCGGAAGCGCACACCTCTTTCAGGTTCTTCGTGTGGCTGTGGCAAATGGTCACCGTGGCATTGCCCTGCGGCGATTTTTCGGCTAAAAGCATTGCCAGCGGCTTGCCCACGATATTGCTGCGGCCGAGCACCACGCAGTGCTTGCCTGCCGGGTTGATTCCCGCGCGTTTCATCAGCTCAATCGTGCCGTATGGCGTCGCTGGCAAAAAGTCGGCCTCGCCCAGCAAAAGTTTTCCGTAATTGATTGGGTGAAAGCAATCTACGTCTTTTTTCGGGTCAACGTGCGCAATCACTTTCTCGGTGGAAATATGTTTGGGTAAAGGCAACTGGATGATGTATCCGTCCACCTCGTCGTCGCGGTTGAGAAAGTCGATGGCTTCGAGGAGCGCTTGCTCAGTGATGTCGGCAGGATATTGGTAAATGGATGACACGAATCCCACTTCGGCGCACGAGCGCTCAATGCTGCCAATGTACGTTTTGGAAGCCCCGTCGTCGCCCACAATCACGGCCGCCAAGTGTGGCACGCGCACGTCATTCTCCATCATTGCGCGAACCTTGTCCGCAATCTCTTTTTTTACTTCGTTGGCAATCTTTTTGCCGTCAATGATTTTCATTTTCTGAGTATTAAAATTTGTGAAATTTGATTCTAATATGAATAACCGAACCGTTTCATCACCAAATCACTGTTGCGCCAGTCCTTCAGCACTTTAACCGATAGGTCGAGGAAGACGTGCTTTTGCAGAAATTCTTCCAAAGCGGTTCTTGATTCGATTCCTAAACGCTTGATTGCCTGGCCTTTATTGCCAATGATGATGATTTTTTGCGTTTCTCGCTCCACATATAGCGTTGCCCGGATGCGGATCAACGCATCATCCTCTTTGTACTCTTCCACCACAACTTCCACACTGTAAGGGATTTCCTTCTTGTATTGCAACAGGATTTTCTCTCGAATGATTTCGGAAACGAAAAAACGGGTAGGGCGGTCGGTGAGTTGGTCTTTGGGAAAATAGGGCGGACAAACGGGCAGCTTTTCAATGATTTTTTGCAGCAAAACATCAATGTTGAGCCCTTTTAAAGCAGAAATCCGAATGATTTCCGCTTGGGGAAGCAGCTCGCTCCACCGTGAGATGGTGGCTTCGATAGTACTGTCTTCGGCATTGTCTATTTTATTGACAACCAAAATGATAGGTGTGCCAATTTTTTGAAGTTTCGCCAAAACTTCTTCATTGCATTGCGTTTCGCCACATTCCACCAGGTAAAGGATGACATCGGCATCCTTGAGCGATTCGGTTACAAAACGCATCATCATTTCCTGCATTTTGTAGGCGGGCGTGAGAATCCCGGGAAGGTCGGAATAGATGATTTGAAAGTTCTCTCCATCAACAATCCCCTTGATGCGGTGGCGCGTGGTTTGCGCTTTTGCCGTGATGATGGAGAGCTTCTCGCCCACCAATTGATTCATCAATGTGCTTTTGCCCACATTCGGATTCCCGATGAGGTTCACAAAGCCAGCCCGATGTTCTTGATTTTCAGTCATAAATAGAATTTTGATTTGAGCTTGCAAAGTTACACCATTTTTGCGAATTGTCCCAAAAAATATTGTATCTTTGCACCCTGCTATTGAGATTGAATAAGAATGGAAGAAGATATCATAAAAAGCATTAACTCAGAAGATTATAAACACGGCTTTGTTTCCAGTATTGAAGTCGAGGAGTTTCCTCGCGGCTTAAATGAAGATATTATCCGAATGATTTCAGAACGGAAGGAAGAACCCGATTGGTTGCTTGATTTTCGTTTGAAGGCATTCCGCAAGTGGCAAACAATGGAAGAGCCCGATTGGGCCCATTTGAAATACAAAAAGCCTGATTACCAAAATATTATCTACCTCGCAATTCCTAAGAAAACTTCTTCTTCAGAAGTTGAAAAGACTTTTGACAAACTGGGGATTTCGTTGCAGGAAGACAAGGAGGCCTTTTCGGCTTTGGATAAAAAAGAGGAAAAATCGGGCGAGTCAATGGTGGCCGTTGATGCGGTAATTGATTCAGTATCAGTAAAAACGATGTATTCCTCGATGCTGGAAAGCAAAGGAATCCTGTTCTGCTCTTTCGGCGAGGCCGTGAAAAAATATCCGGACTTGGTGAAGAAATATCTGGGAAGCGTGGTGCCTGCCAGCGATAACTTTTTTGCCGCGCTCAACTCCGCTGTGTTCAGCGAGGGATCGTTCTGTTACATCCCAAAAGGGGTGCGCTGCCCGATTGATTTGAGCACCTATTTCCGTATCAATGCGAAAAACTCAGGCCAGTTCGAGCGCACGCTGCTCATTGCCGACGAGGGCGCATACGTGAGCTATCTGGAAGGATGCACGGCTCCGCAACGCGATGAGAATCAGTTGCACGCAGCCATCGTCGAGATTGTGGCACTCGAAGATGCGGAGGTGAAATATTCTACGGTGCAAAACTGGTTCCCTGGCGACAAGGATGGCAACGGCGGCATTTACAACTTCGTCACCAAGCGCGGACTTTGCAAGGGCAATCGCTCCAAAATCTCCTGGACGCAGGTGGAAACCGGTTCTGCCGTCACTTGGAAATATCCGGGCTGCGTGCTTCAGGGCGACGACTCCGTGGGCGAGTTCTATTCCGTGGCCGTTACCAACAACTACCAGCAGGCCGACACGGGCACCAAGATGATTCACATCGGCAAGCGCTCTCGCAGCGTTATCGTGAGCAAGGGAATCTCTGCCGGACATTCGCAAAACAGCTACCGCGGCTTGGTGAAAATTCACAAAAACGCTGAAAACTCCCGCAACTTCTCGCAGTGCGACTCCCTGCTGATGGGCGACCTTTGCGGCGCACACACCTGGCCCGAAGCCGACTGCCACAACAATAGCTCCATCCTCGAACACGAGGCCTCCACAGGTAAGATTTCCGAAGAACAGCTCTTTTACTGCCAGCAGCGCGGCATCAGTATGGAAAAGGCCGTGAGTTTGATCGTGAACGGCTATGCTAAGGGCGTGCTCGAAAAACTTCCCCTCGAATTTGCCGCCGAAGCCCAGGAACTCCTATCCGTTTGCCTCAAAGATTCCGTCGGCTGAAATCCATAACCCATTCACTTTTTAATCCATTCACCCTTTAATCCAAAACAATGCACCTCGCAGATACCCTCATCGACAAAATCGCCCTCCACGCTGTGGGCAACAAACAGTTGGACGAACCCCTCAACTTGTCGCACGACCTACTTAATGTGAGCGACGACATCAAGCTGATGCTGAAAAACTATTTCCTGTTCCCTTTCAAAACCGACGAGTTTTTCCAGTTGTACGATGAAGAAGGCGTGGGCGCCAACAAGATTTACCAGTGCGCATCCACCATTTTCGACGACCCCGAAACTTTGCTGGAACAGTCTCTTTATATTGCACAACACCTTTATAATCAATGCAATCACCCCAAAATTAAAGATGGAGAACTGTATGTGGTTTACTTCAAACAGTGCGCTTTTGAAGACGAGGAAGTGGATGCGATTGGCTTGTTTAAGGCGGAAACGAAAGACACTTTCTTGAAGGTTCATCAGGAAGAGGACCACTTTGTGGTGGAAAGCGATTTCGGCTTCGGACTGAACAAGTTGGACAAGGGCTGTCTGATTTTCAATACCGAGCGCGACAAGGGCTTTGCCGTCGCGGTGGTTGACAACACCAACAAGGGTGCCGAAGCCCAGTATTGGATTGACGACTTCCTGCACTGCCGTCAGCGCAAGGATGCTTTCTACAATACGGAGAACGTGCTCTCGATGTGCAAGAGTTTTATTACCGACTATCTGCCCGAAAAGTTTGAGGTGTCGAAAGCCGACCAGGCGGAAATCCTCAGCAATTCCGTCAGCTTTTTCAAGGAAAACGACACTTTTGAAATGGAAGATTTTCAGGAAAGGGTTATTGGTCAGCCGGAAGTGATTGAGACTTTCAATGAGTTTAAGGAACAATACGAGCAGGAACACGATATGGTGGTGCCCGAAAAGTTCGGCATTTCCGACAGCGCCATCAAGAAGCAGTCGCGCAATTTCAAGAGTGTCATCAAACTCGACAAGAACTTTCACGTTTACGTTCACGGAGACACTAAGCGCATCAAGAAAGGCGTTGACCCGGAAACCGGGCTGAACTATTATCAGTTATTTTTTGAAGAAGAATTCTAAAATCTATTATAAACCATTAAAAATTAAAACATTATGGCATTTAACCTGAGAAACAGAAACTTTTTGAAATTATTAGATTTCACTCCGAAGGAAATCCAATACCTGCTTGACCTCGCACGCGACCTCAAACGCGCCAAGTATGCTGGCACCGAGCAGCCCACTTTGAAAGGCAAGAACATTGCTCTGATTTTCGAGAAAACTTCTACCCGTACCCGCTGCGCTTTCGAAGTCGCCGCTTACGACCAGGGAGCTCACGTGACCTACCTCGGACCTTCCGGATCGCAAATCGGCATCAAGGAATCAATGGCTGACACCGCCCGCGTGCTCGGACGTATGTACGACGGCATCGAATACCGCGGTTTCAAGCAGACCACCGTGGAAGAGCTGGCAAAATTCGCTGGCGTTCCCGTATGGAACGGCCTGACCAACGAATTCCATCCCACTCAGATCCTCGCCGACTTCCTCACGATGAGCGAGCACGTTGACAAACCCCTCAACCAGGTTACTTACGCTTACCTCGGCGATGCCCGCTTCAATATGGGCAACTCTCTGATGGTGGGTGGCGCCAAGATGGGTATGGATGTCCGCATCGTGGCTCCCAAGGCCCTTCAGCCCAGCAAGGAACTCATCGACACCTGCAAGAAAATCGCCAAGGAAACCGGTGCCAAGGTTACCGTTACCGACGACGTGAAGAAGGGTGTGAAAGGTTGCGATTTCCTCTATACCGACGTCTGGGTTTCAATGGGCGAGCCCGTTGAAGTTTGGCAAGAACGCATCAGTATGCTCAGACCTTACCAGGTGAACAAGGAAACGATGGCGCTGACTGGCAATCCGAAATGCAAGTTTATGCACTGTCTGCCCGCTTACCACAACCTCGAAACCCAGGTGGGCCGCGACGTGAACAAACAGTTCGGCCTCGATGGCATCGAAGTTACCGAAGACGTTTTCGAATCAGACGCTTCCATCGTGTTCGACGAAGCCGAAAACCGTATGCACACCATCAAGGCCGTGATGGTGGCCACCCTCGGCGACTAATTATGAATCATTCAGGCAGGGGCGTCATCGCACGCCTCTGCTTGCTTTTTTAATTCCAATACTATGAAAAAAATCGCATTCATCCTTCTCGCGCTTTTTTGGGCCGGTGTCGCAACCGAGTTGCCCGCACAAAAAAAAGCTGACGCCGTTTGCGGCTACTACTATGTGAAAGACCCGTTCTCCAAAGAGGGAAGCCAGGTGAAAATCTACAAGGCCGCCGACGGAACGTATGAGGGAATCGTTTGCTGGGTGGAAAATCCCAAAAAGAAACCTTTTTTGAACTACAAGTTTCTGAAGGGCTTCACTTACAATGAGGAAGAGGAAGAGTGGCAGAATGGAAAAATACATCACCCCGGAACCGGAAAAACTTACAAGAGTTACATCAAGCTCAATGGGGCCTCTAAAATTAAGGTTCGTGGCTATGTCGGCATATCAATGCTGGGCGTAACGATGAACTGGGACCGCGAGACAAAACAGCGGAAACAAGAAGAATGATTCTTCTATTAGTTTGAAAATCAATAAATTAATTCTGAAAAGATTAAATTTTTTAATATAAATAACAATGTTTGATAGTTTAAGCGATAGATTAGAACGGGCGTTTAAGGTCCTGAAAGGACAATCCAAGATTACGGATATCAACGTGGCAGAAACGATGAAGGAGGTGCGCAAGGCGCTTCTGGATGCCGACGTGAGCTACCAAATTGCAAAAGAGTTTACCGATAAGGTGAAGGCGAAGGCGCTGGGTGTCAACGTGATCAAGGCGGTGTCCCCAAGCCAGCTGCTGGTGAAACTTACCTACGACGAATTGATTGCCTTGATGGGCACAACCGCCACCGACATCAATATTGATGCCAATCCTGCTGTGATTTTGATGGCAGGTTTGCAAGGTTCCGGTAAGACCACTCACGCTGCCAAGCTCGCTAATTTATTGAAAAACAAGCGCGGAAGAAAACCCCTCCTCGTGGCAGGCGACGTTTATCGTCCGGCCGCTATCGACCAGTTGAAGGTGCTTGGCGAGCAGATTGGCGTGCCCGTTTACACCGAAGACGGAAACCGCAATCCGGTGCAAATCGCCAAAAACGCCATCGCCCACGCAAAAGCTAACGGCTACGACGTGGTTCTCGTGGATACCGCTGGCCGTCTCGCCGTCGATCAGGAAATGATGGATGAGATTGGCAACATCAAGGATGCCGTCAATCCTAACGAAATCCTCTTCGTGGTTGACTCAATGACGGGTCAGGATGCGGTGAACACGGCCAAAGCTTTCAATGACAAACTCAATTTCGACGGTGTCATCCTGACGAAATTGGACGGTGATACGCGCGGTGGTGCCGCTCTTACGATTAAAGCTGTTGTCAACAAGCCGATTAAGTTCATTGGTACGGGCGAAAAGATGGAAGCCCTCGACGTGTTCCATCCCGACCGTATGGCGGAAAGAATCCTCGGTATGGGCGACATCCGCTCGTTCGTGGAAACCGCCCAGGCACAGTTCGACGAGGCCGAAGCCGCCAAACTCCAGAAAAAACTCGCCAAGAACGAATTCGACTTCAACGACTTCCTGAACCAGATTCAGCAGATTAAGAAAATGGGCAACGTGAAGGAGCTGATGGGAATGATTCCCGGAATGGGAAAGGCAGTCCGCGACCTTGACATCGACGATTCTGCCTTCAAGAGCGTGGAGGCCATCATCCTCTCGATGACGCCCGAAGAACGCGCCAATCCTGATGTCATCAATGGCAGTCGCAAAAAACGTATCGCTTTGGGAAGTGGTACTGATATTCAGGAAGTTAACAGACTTGTGAAGCAATTTTACGACACCCGTAAGATGATGAAGATGGTGAACAGTGGTAAGGCCAAGAATTTGATGGCCGCCCTGAGCACTCGCCGCAGACGATAATTTCACGATTTTTTATACATATATATTATAAAGATGAATTTTACTGAAGAATTGAAATGGCGTGGAATGATCCACGATATGATGCCTGGCACGGAAGAACAACTCCAAAAGGAGATGACGACCGCATACGTGGGAATTGACCCCACCGCCGACTCTTTACATATTGGTCACCTCGTGGGCGTGATGATGCTCAAGCACTTGCAGGAATGCGGCCATCGTCCCATCGTTTTGCTGGGCGGCGCTACCGGTATGATTGGCGACCCGTCGGGCAAGTCGCAGGAACGCAACCTTCTCGATGCCGACACTTTGAAACACAATCAGGAATGTATTCGCAAGCAGTTGGCCAAGTTCCTCGATTTCGACAGCAACGAGCCCAATGCTGCCATCCTCGTCAATAATTACGACTGGATGAGCCAGTTTTCTTTCCTTGATTTCATCCGCGACATCGGCAAGCACATTACCGTGAATTATATGATGGCGAAGGATTCTGTGAAGAAACGTTTCAACGGCGAAGGCGACGGAATGTCGTTCACTGAATTCTCCTACCAGTTGGTGCAAGGTTACGATTTTATGTATCTGAACCAGCATTACGGCTGCAAGTTGCAGATGGGTGGCTCCGACCAGTGGGGAAATATCACGACGGGTACCGAACTGATCCGCCGCAAAACCAATGGCGAAGCGTTCGCACTGACTTGCCCTCTCATTACCAAAGCTGACGGGGGTAAGTTCGGCAAGACCGAAAAGGGCAACATCTGGCTTGACCCCGAACGCACTTCTCCCTATACGTTCTATCAGTTCTGGCTCAATTGCAGCGATGAAGATAGCAAGAAGTACATTCGCATTTTCACTCTTTTCTCAAAAGAGGAAATCGAGGCGATGGAAAAGGAACACGAGGCCGCTCCGCATCTCCGTATTTTGCAAAAAGCTTTGGCCCAGGATCTCACAGTGCGCGTACACTCGCAAGCCGATTATGAAGCTGCTGTGAACGCTTCTGAAATCCTCTTCGGTAAAGGCACCGCTGAAAGTTTGGCCGCACTTTCCGAAAATATGTTCCTTTCTGTTTTTGAAGGGGTTGCGCAAACCAGCGTGTCGCGCGAACTCGTCAGCAATGGCATCTCCATCGTGGATCTTCTTACCGACCATACTTCAATGCTGGCTTCGAAAGGCGAGGCGCGCCGTGAACTGAAAGGCAACGGCATTTCTGTCAATAAAACGAAGGTGAACGACACTTTCGTGGTGACCGAAGAAACGCTTATCAATGGCAAGTACATTCTCTTGCAAAAAGGAAAGAAGAATTATCATATTGTAAAAGTTGACTAACCCCAACTATCTCGCTTCGTTCAACAATTCAACAACTCAACAATTCAATAACTCAACAATTCAACAACTCAACAATTCAACAGTAATTCTTTTTCTGCACAAAATATTTTTGTAAGAAATTACGTTTCTTATTAAAATTAGTTGTATTTTTGCACGCTAAGAATCAATTCTTAAAATCATTACATTATGAGTGAAAAGAAATCATACAAAGCCGAACTTGAAAACAGAAAGATCAACTTCTTTCTGATCGGTTGCATCGTGGCTTTGTCTTTGTCGTGGTTCTGCCTTGATGTCTTTGCCACCGAACAAGAACAAACCATCGTGATGCAGGATGAAGCTGAAGCAGCCAAGGTTGAGGAATACATTCCGCCGGAAACTGACCAGCAAGAGCAACCGCAACAACAACAAGAAGAAATTCAACAACAAAACGAGGAAATCATTCTGGATATGGTTGACAACTCGAAGAAGGTTGAATTCGATGCCTCCGACCTTTTTGGTCTTGATGCTGATGCCGATATGGCAATTGAAGACTTCACTCCCGTTGAAGTAATCGAGGAAACCGAAGAAGTGGCGCCTCCGTTGTTGTTCGCAAGCAAAATGCCCGCTTTCCCTGGTGGTCCGCAAGCTCTTCAAGATTATTTGAAGAAAGAAACTCAGTATCCGCCTGCGGCACGTGAGGCCCGCGCACAAGGTAAGGTAATGGTTCAATTCGTTGTGGAGAAAGATGGTAGCGTTTCCGATATCCGTGTCCTCGCTTCCGTTTTCCCCGCCCTTGACCAAGAAGCCATCCGCGTTTGCAAGTCAATGCCGAAGTGGGAACCCGGTGAAAACAATGGCAAGAAAGTGCGTGTGTTCTACACGATGCCGTTTGAATTCTCCTTGCAATAAACAAATTCTAAAATAGAAAAAAGCAGTCCACGCGGGCTGCTTTTTTTTTCTCAAGAAAAAAAAGAAAGAGGAATTGCTGAGAACTAACAATTCGGGACTCGCGATGTATTGAGCGGCTATTCCGCAATGCGGATAATTCCCATTATGCGAACATCTTGCATAAGCATTGCTGCATTTGCAAGACGAAAAGGTGATAATTCTGTTTTTTTGAATTACAATTCCCAGTAATCGGCTAAGGCGTAGTCGTCGGAGAACATTTCCAGCAGTTCGTAATCAATGCTGTTGAGGTCTTCTTCTTCGAAGTCACCGATGGCAACCAGGTCGTTGTCAACAATGATTTTTGCTGCTTGTTGACGGCGTGCTGAGGTGTTTTTCTGCATTTCAGCGGGAATTTCGGCCGCAGCCAGCAACGTTTCCTCCGTCTGAGGTGCCCGCTTCACAATGATCTTCTTAATAATCTTAACGGGGCTTTGGTGCGCCAATTGAGAAGATGTATCGTTTTGAGTGAAATGGAGGCCAGCAAAAAGCCCGATGCCCAGCACGATAAGACCACAAGCGGCAATGGAGGCGATTTTCGTCCATTGGGGGTGGAGGAAAAGTCGGTGGTTTTTCCCCGAAATCTGTGCCATCACTTCGTCAGGAAGGGCGTTGAAATAGCCGGCGGGGACCAGCTTTTCTTCGGCTTGTAATGATTTTTCACGGATTTCGCCCAACGAAATCTGCGCCATCACTTCGTCGGGAAGGGTGTCGAAATAGCCAGCGGGGACCAGCTTTTCTTCGGCTTGTAATGATTTTTCACGGATTTCGTCCAACGAAATCTGCGCCATCACTTCGTCGGGAAGGGTGTTGAAATAGCCAGCGGGAACCAGCTTTTCTTCGGCTTGTAATGATTTTTCACGGATTTCGCCCAATTTAATCTGCGCCATCACTTCGTCGGGAAGAGATTCGAAATATCCTTCCGGTACTTGAAGATGTTCGTTCTTTCTGTATTTTTCTAATAAATCCTCCATTGGTGATGCGAAAAACAAACTGATGACTACTTTTGATAGGCAAGGTTTAAATTTTGAAACGATTTTCTTGAAAATCATCAAAAAACGGGAGTTCTTCCTTTAATCGTGTGATTGCAGCATCGTTCTCAGCGAGATTTCTTCATAATGAGAATTGTGAAGAAAAATTGGGGGAAGACACGATTTTTCAAAAAAAATGATGTATTTTTGCAAACTATGCGCATAATTGTTAATGCTTGATTATCAACTATAAAAATCATAAAAATGAAAGAAGAAAGTTCGCATCTCTTAGAAGGTTTAAAAAACTTTTGCAATGACGTTTTATTCCAGAACCTGCCCAAAATCGTTGTGGCATTATTAATCTTATGGATTGGCTGGAAACTGATAAAATGGGTTACCAACCTTTTGCACAAAATCTTTTCGAAAAAGAATCTCGATGTCTCGTTGCAATCGTTTCTGCATTCCATCATTGACATTGCACTGAAGACCTTGCTCATTGTAACGGTGGCGGGAATGGTTGGAATCCAGATGACATCGTTCATCGCCATCTTGGGTGCTGCTGGCTTGGCTGTTGGTATGGCGTTGCAAGGCACTTTGCAGAATTTTGCTGGCGGAGTCATCATTTTGATTTTGAAGCCCTATCGTGTTGGCGACTTCATTGAGCAAGGCGGTATCAGCGGTACGGTTTCCGAAATCCAGATTTTCAATACGGTGTTACAGACGCCCGACAACAAGGTGGTGATTGTGCCGAACACGCAGCTGGCCACTGGCACTCTGATTAATTACACGCGCAGTGGCAAGCGCCGCGTTGACATTTCCGTTGGCATTGCTTACGGTGCCGACATCAACAAGGCCCGCGAAGTGCTGTTGCGCAAGGCGGCTGAGTATCCGTCAGTTATCAAGGAGGGCGCGGAAGCTCCTGCCGTAGTGGTAACGGGCTTGGGCGCAAGTTCCGTTGACCTTCAGCTTCGCGTGTGGGTGAATTCTTCCGACTACTGGCCAACATCATCCGACCTTACGCAAGGTGTTTACGAAGCATTGGGTGCCAACAACATTGAAATTCCCTTTAATCAATTGCAAGTTCATATCAATCAATAGGTTATGTCAAAGAAAATTTTGGTTGCCACGGGTGGCGGCGACTGTCCCGGTTTGAATGCGGTGATTCGCGGTATCGTGAAGCGTGCTTCACAGGAGCCCGATATGAAAGTTTACGGCTGCGTTGAGTCATTCAACGGGATTCTGAAAGACAACATCGACATACGCCGGCTCACGGTAGAAGATGTGGCAGGCATTCACGTGAAAGGCGGCACCATCATCAAGACCACCAACCACGGCGGTCCTTTCCATTTCCCTGTCCGCCAGCCCGACGGAACCTGGAAGGTGGAAGACCGTTCGGAGTTGATGAAAAAGCGTTTCGACGAAATGGGCTTTGATGCCATCATCAATATTGGTGGCGATGGTTCGCAGCGTATTTCGCTGGAACTCAGTAAAATGGGTTTTAATGTGATTGGCGTTCCCAAGACCATTGACAACGACCTTTCCTCCACTGACTTCACATTTGGTTTCCAGACGGCGGTCCAGATTGCGACGGAGGCGTTTGACAAATTGGTGACGACGGCTTCGAGTCACAGCCGCGTGTTCATTATGGAAGTGATGGGGCGCGATGCGGGCTGGATTGCGCTCAACACGGCGATTGCGGGCGGTGCCGAAGTGTGTATCATTCCCGAGATTCCGTATGATCCGCGCATCATTGCCAATAAAATCGCTTCGCGCTATCAGAACGACTATGGTTTCTGCAACATAGTGATTGCCGAAGGAGCGAAGGCGCTTGATGGCAAGGTGACTGGCGTGGCGCCCACCGCTGTTGGCGACGAGCACATCAAACTCGGCGGAGTTGGAGAGAAGTTGAAAACAGAGTTGGAGGCACTCGGAATCGAGCACGACATTCGTGTCACGGTATTGGGTCACTTGCAGCGCGGCGGTACGCCCGTGGCATACGATCGCGTGCTGGCCACCGAATTCGGCGTGAAGGCCGTGGAACTTGTGAAAGAAGAAAAATACGGCAACCTCGTTGTTTACAATCATCCCAAGATCTCATACGTTTCGTTGGAAAAAGCATTGGAAGAGCCCAACTTCGTGAAACCGGCCACCAGCGACCTGGTGCGCACGGCACGCGGCGTGGGCATTTCGTTCGGGGACTGAGTTCATTGAAAATCAAAAAAATGACAATAGATAATTGAAAAAGTGATGGACAACTTCATAGTTTCAGCCAGAAAATACCGTCCTTCGACTTTCCGGTCGGTGGTGGGGCAAGAGCACATTACGAGCACGTTGAAGAATGCGATCAAGACGCAGCAGGTGGCGCAAGCGTTCCTGTTTTGCGGACCGCGCGGGGTGGGCAAGACCACCTGCGCCCGTATTTTCGCAAAGGCGCTCAACTGCGACAACCTGACGGAAGAGTTCGAACCCTGCGATGTGTGCGAATCGTGCCAAGCGTTCAACAAGTCGGTATCGTTCAACGTGTACGAGCTTGATGCCGCTTCCAACAACTCTGTTGACGACATACGCGCCTTGAATGAGCAGGTGCGTATCAATCCCGTTGGCGCAAAGTACAAGGTTTACATCATCGATGAGGTTCATATGCTCTCCCAAGCGGCTTTCAACGCTTTTCTGAAAACGCTGGAAGAGCCGCCCGCGTACGCCAAGTTCATTCTGGCGACTACTGAGAAGCACAAGATCATCCCGACAATTCTCTCCCGGTGTCAGGTTTACGATTTCAAGCGAATCAAAGACATCGACATCGTACGCCATTTGCAATACGTTGCACAAAGCGAAAACGTCAACGCTGAAGAGGAGGCCCTGCGCATTGTGGCTTCCAAAGCCGACGGAGCGCTCCGCGACGCACTCTCCATCTTCGACCAGCTGGTGAGCTTCTCCGGTCACAACATCACTTACAAGGATGCCGTGACCAATCTCAACGTATTAGACGTTGACAATTACTTTCAAATGGTTGACAATCTGCTTGATGAGGATTCCTCCAAAGCGCTATTGCTTTTCGACGACATTTTGAATAAGGGTTTCGATGGGCAGAATTTCATCTCCGGGCTGGCATCGCATTTCCGCAATCTGCTTATGGCGCAGAATAGCAACACTGTCAATTTATTAGAAGTTTCGGACACCATTAAGAACAAATACATCGCGCAGGCCAAGGACGCTGATAAAACAGTATTGCTCAGATCTTTAGAATTAATCAGCCATTGTGATTTCAATTACAAGGCAAGCAGCAACAAACGTTTATCGGTAGAAATCTGCCTGATGCAAATCAATAGCAACTTCTTATACGTCAAGCATCGGATGGGAGCCCCGCAAGCGCCGGTTAGGCAATCACGGGAGGGGAATTGACAACGAATACAGCGCTGATCCGACACTGGTGGATATGCGCAAGCCGGTGAAATCCAATATGAGTTTCATCGCGCCAGAAGCCATCCTGCGCCCGAGTCCCTCCATCAAGGAGGCCATTCGAGACCCACAAACCATAACTGCCGCTCCCAACGCTGCTACAGCACAAAACGCTGTTGCACAATCTGTTGCATCAGAAGTTCCCACAGCCGTTGCCACTCCTTCTTCCACCGCAGAATCGCCCACAGAGACCGCAAGCGCGCCCGACGTACCCGTTGAACCGGTTGAACCCGCCGCGCCCGCAGTGCCTGTTGAGCAACTTGACCCACAAAGTTACGAGCAATTGTTCCTTCAACATTGGGCTAAGATGATCGACATTGTGTTTGCCGATGAAC